>CAYMVE010000001.1:0-30812 GCA_964393715.1 uncultured Bacteroidales bacterium
CAAAACAACCATATGTCACAGAGTTTCACCATTTCAGAAGAATTATGGAATATGACATTTCGGAATTACCGGAAGACGATATCAAATCAAGAGGTTATGTAATAGATACATTGGAAGCAAGCCTATGGTGCTTCCTCAATAATAATTCTTATACAGACACTGTCCTTACTGCGGTAAATCTTGGCAGTGATACTGATACTGTGGGAGCCGTCACCGGCGGATTAGCCGGAATATATTATGGATACAAGGGTTTACCCGAAAAATGGATAAGTAAGATTGCCAGGGTTGAAGACATCATAAAATTAGGAGAAAAATTATATGAAGCAACATACGGCATATAACAAGCAAATATGTGGATGCGTCCTGTCGGAGTATGAGCAAATTTGCCTATGGCAAACTACGCATATTCCCTAAGTCTCTTATCTTGCAAAGATTTCACCATAAGAGTTACCGTATTTATTCTGTACAATTTTGGCAAATGCGGATGGCCAAACGATTTGTAAAAACCTGATTTACAAACACTTTATACGGTTTATTTTTTCGCACATTTTCCCATACGCCTGTGGATAGATTCCCCAGCACATGCTCGGCATGCTTGTCAAAACAACACGGTACCACATTGGCATCGGAAGTAATCACCAGAGAATGCCACACCCGCCAACATCTGTTTTTAGGCTTTTTTTTCAATACGGCCTTTCCGTCCACGATTTTATAACGCCGGAATTTCGTACCGTGAGGTAACAGGCTCACATGAGACAAGTCTTCCAATTGGGCGGTTTTAACCTGTACCCTATCCGCACCAAGTTTTCGGGCCATTTTGCGAAAAGCGGAAACACTGTTTTCGTTGTGCGAAAACACAATAAATTGCAGGGTAACCAGCGGCCTTATACTTTTTCGCCGTCTTTTGGCATTTACAAGATTTTGTATGCCGGTTATCACCGTCTCCCAATCACCACCTTTGCGATATTTTTCGTACTCTTCCTGTGTAACACCATCTACGGAAATAATAATTTCGTCCAATCCGCTGTCCAATATTTGCATAATATTTTTTTCGTTCAGAAAATGTCCGTTCGTTGAGATAGCCGTATAAATCCTTCTTTTTGCGGCTTCGCTCACAAAATAATACCAATCCGGATTCATAAAAGGTTCGCCTTGAAAGTACAACAGGATATACCACAACCGGTCGGCAACAGCTTCCAAAAAATCAACATATACCTTTTTATCCGGAAAAGAGCGGTTTCGACGAATCCGGTTCCGGCCGGCCGGACACTCCGGACAATGAAGATTGCATACGGAAGACAACTCATACGAAATGGCTTCCGGCACTCCGCAAAAAATACGACGCTTCAACACAACGGAAGCCCCGTACGAAATCCTCAAACAAAAAGAATTGAACAACCTGCTTAGCGAAAACTTGGACAATAATAAAAAGAATGTCTGTATCATCTCACGGTATTAGTTTGCAGGCCTCCTTCTCCTCAACCACAACACATCACCGGGTTTTACCGTATCATCTTCGGACAAATTATTCTTCCTACGCAAACATTTAAGTTTTATGGCAAACTTTTGGGAAATATCATAAAGGGTTTCTCCTGGTTTTACCGTATATTTATCGTTTCCTCTTCCGGCTTTGCATCGCTTAGGTTGTATGTATAACCGCTGCCCTTCTACTAGTTTGGAGCCTTTGGGCAAATCATTATACTTGTATATTTCCCATTCCATCATTTCCAATTCCTTAGCAATCTTAAACGGCGTATCACCTTTTTTTACAATTATGTATTTGACCCTGTTTTCCTGATAAATATCCCTTCCGTACGGATTAAACGAAAATTTATATTGCTCCTTGGATTTTTTTCTCTTCCTTCTTTTCTCCTTTCTTTTTTCCTTGGTTGTTTTCTTTTTTTCCGGTCGATTGTTTTCGGCCAATACCTTACCGGGTTCATAATAGGTATCCAATTCGTACAATTTATATTTTTCTATGAGACCTATCAATTTCTGAGGATAAGTCGGCGAAGTGGCATAACCGGCCTTCTTTAACCCGCGTGCCCATTTTTTGTAATCGGTAATATCATACTCAAATAAAAAAGCATATCGCCTGCTGTTTTTCAAGAATTTGGAATGATCTCTGAAAGATTCCCATGCCGACTTATAATGCCTGAAACATTCGTGCTTGCGGTCGTCATCCTTATACACCTTCTTTCCTGTCCAAGAAGAATGGCATTTGATGCCAAAATGATTATTGGCCTTTCGTGCCAACATGCTATTCCCAAAGTTCGATTCCAAACACGCCTGTGCCATTGTAATGCTGGCAGGTATGCCGTAAATATTCATTTCCGTTATGGCTACCTGCTTATATCTTTCTATATATTCTTCCGGAGTTATCTTTTGGGCATCCGCCCGATTAAACGCTACCCATCCTAATAGTATCAATACGATTCGCTTCATCATTATTTTACCGTTTTTTCACTATCTTTCTAAAATACCTCTTTCCATCATCGGTTTTTATCACCAACATATAATTTCCCGTACTATATCCTTTCAAATCAAATTCTTTTTGACCTGACAACCCTTCGGAGTTTATCATAAGTTTACCGGACATATTAAATATCTTTACGGAATACAACCCATTGGCAACGCTTACATAAACCTTGTCCGAAGCCGGATTGGGAAAAACTTTGACACGGCCGGTTTTTTCTTCGGACATCAACATAGGATGCACTACATGGTCATGAGGCGCCAAAATCCATAATTCCGGGTCAAAACTTATGCTGTCAATTTCATAAGCCAAAGGAATTTCTCTAACCTCCGAATCATTATGCACCTCAACTCTAAGCAAAGTATCTTCTCCATTATGATACACCACCAAAGGAATGGTTATATCAAAAAGTGTATTTCCATACGATGATGTTTGCAAAATATTAAGATACAACAAATTATTTCCATCCTGAGCGTAAGCAATATCAAAAACCGGATATCCTTGCGAATAATACCAATCGGCAAAAAATTCATCCAACGAAGTGTCTCCCGCCGTTTCGAAATAATGTTTGAGGTCGCTCACCGTTGCATAAGAATACGCCAAAGAAGTATCTTTCAAATAATTGCGTAACGCTGTAAAAAAAGCACTGTCTCCCAGTTCCCACCTTAACATGTGTAGCAAATAGGCCCCTTTGCGATACGACAATCTAAAATCAAATATTCTTCCCACATCAGTAGTATCATCACAATACACGCTACCTCCGGGTTCCGATATCACGGCATCAAGCGTAATACGCTTCCAAGGCATCCAATATTGGTCCGGAAAAAACTTCTCATAACTCAAACCGGTAAAATAGGTGGCAAATCCTTCGTTCAGCCATATATCATGCCAACTTTTGCAAGTAATATAATCGCCAAACCACATGTGTGCCAACTCATGTACTACCACTTCAAAACCAAAATCTTGCAAAAAAGAAACGGTTTGATGTTCCATACCTCCGTGAATACCACAAATCAACTGTCCGTACTTCTCGTTTTTAAACGGATATTCTCCAATCAACGACACATAATAGGCAATAGCATCCGTAATAAAATCAATATTATCCGTATCCACCTGCATATCTGGATAAATATAATTGATTACAGGAAAACTATACCCGTAAATCGTATCATGGTAGGTCAATGCGTAAACATTATACTTGCTTACGGCAATAGCAATCAAATAGGTCTCAATAGGATACGAATGATGCCAATGGGTTACCACCTTACCGGCATCGGCATACTGACTCGCCAGCATCCCGTTCGACACCCCCAAATAGCCGGCATCGTGCTTGATTAATACATCGATACTATCTATCTTATCGCTCAAATGTTGCTTACACGGAAACCATTGCTTGGCACCGTAAGGCTCCGACAAAGTCCACAATACCGGTACCGTATCATTCGTAGATTGCATCGCAAAAAAATAAGCCTGCTCTTCTCCCACATGCGGAACCGCATATCCATGATAAAATATACTCACCGAATCGATATCACCGGTTGCCATACCTGCATACAATATCTTTAATAGGTCGCCGTCAAAAAAATATCCGCCAATCGGATTTCCGTTAATAATCACAGAATCAACCTGCATGGTATCGTTAAAGTCAAAACTTATGGAATCCGATGCATGGGTTACTTTAAAATAATAAGTAACATTTCCTTTTAGAAAAGCAGAAGTCAAATCGGGTTCAAAAAAGAACCTTCCGTAATAAATATCTATATTTTCTCCTGCGTTGCTCTTCTGCGAAAACAAACTAACAGGAACCCATAAAGTAACCAATAATAAAATAGCATATCTATTCATAATAAAAAATTTTACCACCATAATTGATTACCGGAAGCATCTAAAGAAAAAATCCTTTCTTCTTTCCTTCCGTCTTTTTCCACCAACCAGTACAAAGCATCCGCCGGCACATTTCTAAATACCAACGGGAAATTTTTTACGGCTCTCTTTTCACCCGCTTTCACCCATTTATTGTTCCAGTAATACAGTTCATAAATTTTACCGGCATCAAAACTGGCCTTGTTTATTTTATCCGTTGTCTGATATATCGTACGCTTGGTAGTGGAATAAGCCGTAAGTGTAATTAAATGAATCGTATCCGGCACAAAATAAGTTATCGTGCCTCCACTATCCAACAAAAACGGATAATTCGCCGGAATTACCTCTCTTTCTAACGAATAATACACCGGCAAATACATAATACTCGTTCCTACATTCCGGAACATAGCCTTTTGCCCATCAATCCTTGCCCAGTCGATAGGCCGCCATTCTCCGTCATTAAAAACGGACACATACACAAAGTGCACACTATCAGGCTTATTATCATTAAGTTCCACTGTAAAATCCGCCACATCCGTATAATCGGCCGTAACATCCTTATAACGGTCAAAACCCAGCCATGCTGGCAGTTTTTCATACTTAGGCGCAATATGCACCAATGCCTTTTTCTGATGAGCAAATGTTTTCCGATACACTTTGGCTTTCTTGTTGCCCAAATGATACTCGCCGGGATTGACCTCTCCCCCCATAAAAATCACCACCTTTTTGGTACTGTCCAAAGTGGCATTCCACGCATGATTATTGCCGGTATTAGCCCAATAGGGTACATAGTCGCTCATTACCGGAACACCTACGGCTCTCATGGCATAAATAGCCAAATTGGTCATATCTTCACACCGCCCCATCTTTTCTTTCAGCATCTCGGTCAATCCCTGATCGGTAGGATGAAAGTAATAACGGGCATCAAACTTGAACCAACTTTTTATATCCGTATTGATAACGGCCGCTACTTTGGAAGGGTCTTTACACCCAGCCATACTATCCACTACCCAACGGTATTTTTTCGCAAAATATTCCCGCCATTCTTCTAACGGTTCATTACTGCCTCGATAAGGCAATACATATTCGCAAAATTCATCAAAAGACAAAATTTGTGTCCATGGATATTTTCTTGTTTCAAAAGCCAAATCAATATTTTTAATCAGATAATCCGCCTTGATAGCATAAATATCATAAACAATGGTATCAAGCTTCCAATCAAATTTACCAATCTTTTTTTTGATCGAATCGCGAGCATTGCGCATGGTCTCGTAGTCCGGATAGTCCAATATATTAAAACTCACAGGATTTCCCGCCGTATCTACCAACTTCATTCTTACATAAGAATGTCCGGGCATATTGGCTATCAAATAATAAGCCGCCCGCAACTTCAAAGAGTCTTTCGGCACAAACCGGTATTTATTAATAACTTTCAACAACTCGGCTCGGTTTTCTTTGGCCGAATCCAGCACAGCCAATACATCCTCAGGTATCGGTTCGATACGGCCGTAATTACAAGAAAACAGAAAAGGCACCGCCAACAGTGTCCAGACAATTATATATTTCACTTGCTTGATTTTTTTATATTTATTGCATAAAAATACATCTTTTTGCCAAAACCGCCATCAAAAGTCAAATTTAAGCCAACAAGTTATACTCCTACCGGGCATATAAAACCCGTAATTGGACAAAAGAGACAACTTGTCGTAATAAACGCTATTCCAAAGATTTTTAACCGTAACTCCTATTTTTAGCTTTGTACTTTCGAATCGAACCGTACCGCTCAAAGTAATATCCGTATTGAAATAAGCCATACCGGGCAATTCGTAGTAAGCATGATGCGTATCTGCCAACGCATATACAGGTTGAATCATCAAACTATAAAAACAATCTCTCCGTTTTATTTTCCCCTCATGCTGATAAGTAATAGTCCCTTTAATTTCCGGTTGTTGAATCATCGGCAAATCGCTTCCGTCCGATTTAATCCCTCTCAAATAAGAAAAGTCCACACCGGCCTTCCATTCCTTGTACAGCAAAGTCATAAACGAAACCTCCGTTCCATACAGTAATGCGTCGTTTTGCACATAGTAATACACGGGTAACCCCGCCAGCGTATCATTCGAAGGAGTCAAATAAATATACTTTTCAACACGGTTGACAAAACCGGATACATCCATATAAAACCTTTCGGTATGAAAATGCAATCCCACATCCGCCTCATAATTGGACTGCGGCACCAAATCCACATTTCCTTTTTCGTACCGGTCACCATGTATGCCGTTCTGGGTTAGTTCCGGCAGACTGGGCGTCCTAAATCCCGATGCCACATTAACCCGGAGCAGCACTTGCCCGGCCCATTGATAAGTAAATCCGGCAGATCCCGTAATATTGGCATAATCATTATCTACCGCTATCTCATTAGAATCCGGCAAGGTCATAATATTCTTCCAATCGTACCTGCCACCAAACTGAAAAATCAATTTTTCTCCGGCAAAAAACTTTCCCACTACAAATGTAGCCATATTAGCAACCTGGGCATCCGGTATCAGATGTTCCGGTGCTCCATTATTTTTATTGGTCTGAAACATCGCATCCATTCCTGTTTTCAATTCCAGCAAATGATTGAAATTGTGCGTAAATATCACCTTCCCCACAGAAGTGTTCAGTGTCATATCAATAGGGGTAAAAACAGGCATATTTCTGGAAGTATGCAATTTACGATTATTGACTTGTTGAGCCAATTTAATTTCGAACTCGGAATTTCCCAAAGTATAATTATCGGTAATCATTAGCATTTTATCCGTTAGGTCTTGATACCAAACGGACGGATGCATCTGCATTTTCATAGAGGCGGTATCCAATTGCGGCACATACAAACCGAACTCCGGTTTCATATAGCGAAACAATACGGATGCCCGATTCTTCTTGCTCACACTACCGGCCGTCACAACAAATGTTTTTCCGGAAAAAGCCGTGTTGTAAACCCTTTGTCCCGTAGCATCATAAAAATCCGAAACCGCCTTTGTTTCGGCAGCAGCATTTACAAAAAACCGTCCCTTCGAAGCACTGATATTTCCACCGGATATAAATCCGAATCCGTTGGTAAGCAATTGGGTATATACATCACCATATACCGTATCGTTATACACCACACCGTGCGTAATAAAATTGACCGCACCTCCCATGGCCCCGGAACCATACAACAGCGATGCCGGCCCTTTGATAACCTCTACCTTCTTTATGCCGGGCGCGTCCACCATAAAAGGATGATTCACGGAAAATTGATAATTTTCAAGCGGTATCCCATCTATCAACACTGCAATATTATTTCCGGTCATTCCGCGAATCACCGGCTGCGAAATAGCATTACCACGGCTTATGAGACTGACTCCTTGTACTTGTTTCAGCGCCGCCATAACATTTCCGCCGGATGCGTCAAAAATTTGCGAAGCATGCATTACTTCAATGGTAATGGCATTTTCATGCTGAGTAGATACTCCGGCAGAAACTACCACTTCGGGTATCTTCAACACACTTTGCTTTAATCTGACAAGTATCGTCGTATCTCTATAACTTTCCAATTGGATAATAGCCGGTTCAAAACCGATATGATTTACAACCAAAGTCATGCTTCCTTCTTGCAAATTCCGTAAAACAAACCGCCCGTTTTTTCCGGTAACTACTCCTTTGTTCAGTTCCGTAACAAAAACTTCCGCATATTCCAACTTTTGGCCGTTTTCTGCGTTTATCACAGTGCCGGAAACCGTTATCTGACCATATACAGACAATAATGAACATAAATACATAAGCACCATCCAAAGTGCTATATACACACCTTTCATAACATTAGTATTTTTGAATAAAAAATAAAAAAAAAAGAAAAAGATTAAAATGAGAAAGCCGGTTTATACCGGAGGAGCTCTTAATCTGGTAAAATCAAAAAACAAAACATTATCAAAATCGTCATAAGTTTCTATATATGAATAAAAAGAGACAATAATTCCCGGATTAACATTAACTGGTCTTACTATCCCCTCTACCGGTCCGTTTTTTTCCAACGGACAATCATCATGATGTTCTATCAAAACATGTGTAGCATAATGCTTATGATGCCAGTGATGTATCCATACAAAGTGAAAAGGCCTTAGTACAATGGAAAGGGAAAAAACCAGAAACAGCCCATGAGCCACCCGCCGCCTCATAAAGCTCCGATTCTAATATTCAAAAAATTGAAACGGGAAACGCAGCAATTTCTCATATCTTTTGCCCGAATGTTGCATATCCATATCATCCTTTGAGTAATACCAGTATACCTCCACTTTGGATTTCTCTTCAAGGTGCAAGCGTTCCAACATTAGAAAAATACGTGCAAATTGTTTGGCTGTAGATGTGTTATAATATTCCAGTTTAAACTTAAAAATCGTCTCATTATTAGGGTTCTTGCTATATTCTTCCAACCATTCCAAAACAGACCGGTAAAATTCAATTGCATTCTCAGGCAATGACTTTCCACCTATGATAAATTCTCCGTTTTCTTTATCTAATTTTACATACGGTGTAACTTCTGTAGCCTGTATTTCCAGTTTTTCCATAACTAATCACCCTGAATTTTATCAATCTTGGTCCCAAGCAATAAAAAGTCCAATTTATCATTATGCTTTTTCAAATCAAAAGTTAACTTATTCTGGCTTTTCAATCTGATGTCAATAAACCCCAGTCCGGTTTTCTTTTCATTATCCACATCAAAATCAAACAAAATTTTGCTGTATTGAAATTCCAATTCATCATGAGAATATTCATTTATTCTCCTTAATTTATTCATCAGCATTTCCGACTCGTCTTTATTTATGTAATTGCCAGTCAGAATATAAAAATAACGGTTGTCTTCCCCTATAATAAAAATTCCGGGGTTAGCAGCATTTTCATCCGTACGACTTCCATGCTTTACTATATTCTGCAACATTTCCACAATCACATAAAACATTTTGTTCTTCAAAGAGGCTGATGTGGTAATATGTCCTTTTATCGCTCCTAACAAATTTACAGAACTTTCTTGTGAAAACTCTCCGTTATAAATTAACAAAAAATTGTTTTTATTTAATAACGAATGAACATTGATTATGTTTCGAATCGTATCATAGATTTTTTCTTCATTTATAGAAATTCCATCAACTACAGGTACGGTATGAAGATAAAAATAAGAATGCTTATCATCTATTTTCCGAAATTTATAAAAAAGTTTATTTCCCGATTTTCTCGCCATATCAATAAGTCCTAATCCAGCCCCACCTTTATCCGACAATTCGCCTTCCATAAGTATTTTTTTATAAAATGCTTTTAACTCGTCCTTAGACAAACTGTTGATTTTCTCCAACAATTCTTTCAGATGCGGAATGTGCTCATTGTCAATCACATTACCGGTAGTAATAAAATAAAGCTCTTCTATCTTCTGAATAACAAAAATCCCATAAGTCTCCTCTACTTTTTCTATATCAACCTCGTCTGCATGTTGATGGCGGGTAATATTCTGCAGACCTTCCACCATTATAGAATAAATTCTTTTTTTTATCTTGTTTCTGCTTTCCTCATGTTGAAGATTTGATTCGGTAAGTTTCAAAATATTTTCAGTAATTTCGTCTGTAAAATTACCTCTGTATATGTAACCCAAGTTATCCTCATTCATAAGCGAGTATAACCGGGAAGCACTCTCTAATTTTTTTTCCATAAAAAACTCTTTTATTGAAAACGCATATTTTTCGCTAATTTACGCCAATCTATTTAAAAAAACATCATACCAAGCCCTTTTTTTATTTTTTGTCTAAAAAAATTTGTTACAAAGATACAACAATCTTCGGATTTGACACAGAAACTTCCCCTTATCACATCAAGGGTAGATTCAATTATCAAACATAACTTTTTGCAAAGATAAAAAAAAATAAATTTGCAAAACATCATAATTAATCAATTCTGCACTATCTTTGCAAAAAAATGCAATCGGTCATGAAAAAAAACGACTTCTTATTTATCCTTGCTGTCATTATTTTCTTTTTACCCTTCTTTACAAACAACACAGTGTACAATTTTTACAAGACTTTCAATCATGAACACGGAATGATCATGGCCTTCATAAAATTTGCCGTTCTAGCTACATTCGGAGAAATAATAGGCTTACGCATCCGGACAGGAAAATATTACAAAGACGGATTTGGCGTTTTACCCCGGGCCATATACTGGGGTTTTTTCGGACTTACTATCAAAATGGCCTTTATCATTTTTGCCACGGGAGTACCGAACTTCTTACAATACTTAGGCATACCCCATGCAACCGAAGTTATGAAACAACCATTTTCCTCTACGAAGCTTCTTATGTCTTTTTCCATAAGTGCAGCCATGAACCTGATTTATGCTCCCGTACTGATGACAGCCCACAAAATTACCGACACACATATTGTAGCTCACAACGGAAGCTTTTCTGCCATATTTAAGCCTATCAATGTAAGCAAGATAATCACTACCATGGACTGGAAAGTCCAATGGGAATTCGTTTTCAAAAAAACAATTCCGCTTTTTTGGATACCCGCACATACCATCACATTCTTACTACCACAAGATTTTCAAATACTTTTTGCCGCAATACTCGGTATAATTTTAGGCATATTCCTTGCAATAGCCGCAGTAATGGGGAAAAATAAAAATTAATGATTATGAGCCGTAAAAAAAGTTGGGTACTTGTAGCTTATATCCTTCTATTTTTGATAAACGGTACAGCACAAAAAAACCCTTTGACCAAAGCCATTTTATCGGAAAATTACAAAAAGATAAACAAACTGCTGGAAAAAAAGAAGTTTCTCGTTGATCAATCCAATTCCTTAAAATGGACACCACTGATATATGCTGTCGATATGGGTAACGATTCCATTGTAAAACTACTGCTGGAAAAAGGAGGAGCCCAAGTAAATATCACCATCAATACCGGTGAAACCCCTTTGCACATCGCCGCCAAAAAAGGTTATGCAAAAATTGTAACTTTACTATTATCTCACAAAGCTGATATGGAAGTGCAAGATTTGATTAGACAAACTCCGCTAATTGCTGCGGTAAGAGCCAATAGATACAACACGGCTAAAATACTGCTGGAACACGGTGCCAACCCCAACCACGCCACATCAAGTAAAAAAACGGCTTTGGACTGGGCTCAAACGGAAGAAATGAAAAAATTATTACTACAATATCATGCTCAAACTTACAAAACATTATATGAATAAAAAACATAAAAAACAATGAAACCAAAAGTATCCGTACCTAAAGGAACCAGAGATTTTTCACCCGAAATAATGCTAAAACGCAAGTACATATTTGATACCCTTGAAAAAAATTTTAGATTATTCGGCTATGTGCCTATTGAAACACCTGCTTTGGAAAACCTTTCCACACTACTTGGAAAATACGGCGAAGAAGGAGACAAACTTTTGTTCAAAATATTGAATTCGGGACTTAACACAGTAATTGAAAACAAAAAAATACAAGAAATTTCCAACAAAGGACTAAGGTATGACCTCACCGTTCCGTTTGCCAGATATGTAGTACAACACCGCAATGAAATAACATTTCCGTTCAAGAGATATCAAATTCAACCCGTATGGCGAGCAGACAAGCCCCAAAAAGGACGATACAGAGAATTTTACCAGTGTGATATCGATGTAATAGGAAGTACCTCTTTGCTAAACGAAGTGGAACTGATAACCATAATTTCAAAAGCATTTGACGACTTGGGCATAAACATTACCATAAAGTTTAATAACAGAAAAATATTAGCCGGAATTAGTGAAATCATAGGCAGACCGGAAAAATTAATCGACATAACCATAGCTATTGACAAAATAGAAAAAATAGGACTGAACAAAGTCAAAGACGAACTAAAACAAAGAGGATTAACCGATACGGAAATAAACAAACTGGAACCCATTCTGAAATTGAACGGTGCCAATATTGAAAAAATAGCCTTCCTGAAAGAATATCTCAAAGATAACGAAACCGGAAAACTCGGACTGGAAGAACTGACAACCGTATTGAATACCGTGAAAAACAACTTCCCCCAAGCATACGACAAAATAGAATTTGACACCTCCTTGGCAAGAGGACTGAACTATTATACCGGAGCTATATTCGAAGTCAAAGCAAACGATGTCAAAATAGGAAGTATTTGCGGCGGCGGGCGGTACGATAACCTAACCGGAATATTCGGTATGGAAAATGTATCCGGCGTAGGTATTTCTTTTGGAGCAGACAGAATATACGATGTAATGGAACAACTGGACTTGTTCGGAAATGTAGAGGATATTCCCGCCAAGGTCTTGTTTGTAAATTTCGGCGATACATCCCTACCTTTCACATATAAATACATGAATATGCTACAATTGGAAGACATAAGTTCAATATTATACCCGGATAAAGCTAAATTGAAAAAACAATTCGATTACGCCCACAAGAACAAAATCCCTTATGTAATCATCATCGGCGAAGAAGAAATAAAAAATTCAACCTTGTCAATAAAAAACATGCATAGCGGAGAACAAAAAGAATATACCATACAAGAAGCAATAGAAACCCTAAAACATTAATAGCCATGAACCCATACATAGAAAAATTGAAAAGGCTGGAAGCAATATTCATAACCGACAATCCCACCCCAATAGAAATAGAAGTTGGAAAAAAAATACTGGCAGAATTGTATGAAGCAATCAGTTTTACCATTCCTGCATCAAATACAGAAACAAAACAATCTCATGAATCCGTATCGCAAAACCTTCCAACTGCTGAAACAATACAAGCCCCAACAAGCAAAGAAGTGAAGAATCATCCCGATCAGGCAATAGCCAGCGAAGAAGCCATTTTAAACCCGAAAGATACCAACGCATCAAGTACAACAACTTCCGAAAAAGCCCTACCCGAAACAGAGCCCACTATCCATATCGAACACAACACCGAAACCATATCGGAAAAACTCGGCAGCAACACCCAACCAACCTTATACGATATGATCAAGGAAATAAAGAACAATACAGATCTTGTAACCTATCTGGCAAACCAACCTATAAAAAATATCTCCAAATCTATTACCCTGAACGACAAAATTATGTTCATCAACGAACTTTTCAGCGGTGATAGCAACCAATATTCCGAAGCCATTGAAAAACTCAATAACGCCGCTAACCTGGAAGAAGCCCTTGAAATACTGGCTACCTATCATATAGACACAACCAAAGACAGTGCAGGAGAATTCATAAGGATATTATACCGCAGATTTGCGGTTTAAAGCATCGACTTTATAATATCTACGTACAGCAAGGCTATCTCATCATTATCCGGCAGCGTTTTCAACAATGTTGGATACCTGCCGGTTTTTTCACTTATCGATTTCCGGTCAAAAATATGAGCAATAGTATTTACTATGGACTCGGCATCGTAAGGATCAAAATAAAAAACAGCATCCCCAAAAACCGTTTTTGCATAAGGCTGGTTCGAAATAAACACCGGTAAATTCCGCACCATAGCATCATACATGATTTGCGAAAAGGATTCTAAAATCGAAGGGAAAAAAATCCCGTCGGAAGCAGCATACAAAGCCGCCGTTTGTTCCCGGTGAATATGGCCTAAATTATACACTACATCCCCATTCCCTTCCGCAACAATCCTATCATAAATTTTTTCACACTTTCCCTGAAAGCTAACCCACAATTTAATCCCCAACCGCTTTTTTTTAATCAACCGGGCTACTTCAGGCAGAATATCCAGATTTTTGTGCCGATAACAAAAAGTCAAATAAGTAAGATATTTATATCCCTCTTCTTTTTCCGGCAATTGTTGTGGTACAGTGCTTATCCGTTTTTCATTATGAAAATTCGGAATAATATGGTAATCAAACTTTTGCCTTGCATACTTCATCACCCGTTCTGCCATAAAATCCGTCTGAAACACAAACTTATTTACATACTTCAATCTCCTGTAAAATAACCAACGCCGAAAGCACGGAATAATTTTTTCCGGCATTTTAAGAAAACGCAACTCTTTGCAATTTACGGCATAATAAGGATTTCCAACAATGCTCAACTGCTTAATCGGAGTTTTGACCGGTAGGTTATCAAAGTTTACCAATAAATCGGGTTCCAACTTTTTAACAAGCATAGGCAAAGTAAAACTGTCAAAAAAATACCGATGAGTGTATCTCAATGGAATACGAGAAACCGGTATAATTTCAATGGTTGGATTCAAAAAAGGCTTTACATAATCTGGCTCACAGGTAACAAAATACAATTCATGCAATGGAAAGTGCAACCTGATATAATTAGACACATTTATAGCTACCGATAAGGTTCCACTAACGCCGGTTGTTGCAGCATTAAAAACCAATACCATTTACTTCCGGCCAAAAAATTAAATGCTCTTATCGGTGTGGACAACCTTAGCCTTACTGTATGCGGGACAATTGTTAGTACTTTTACAGGAACTGGCCAAAATTGCCAAAGCAAACAAAACTATTGCAACAACAACACCTGCTTTTCTTTTCATCTTAGAAATTTTTCTGCAAAGTTAAAACAATATAAAGAAACTCATAATAAGAAAAAGGGGCTTTTTTCAACAAGTTATCAACACCACCAAAAGCCCCACTCTTTCTGTTGATTCTAAATTATTCTATTCCCAATTCTTTTTTCACAAGGGGTAAAATATCTTCACTGCCACCTTCCGGCCAATATAAGAAAGCTCCGGTACTTACATCAAATATATAAGTAAAACCCTTAGCCTTGGCAACTTTCTTAATAGCAGCTTTGGCTTTTTCAACAATTGGCTGCACCAACTCTTGTTCTTTCTTTTGCAATTCTTGCTGCGCTGTCATTTGGAAGTTTTGGATTCTGGCTTGCAAATCTTGAATTTCCTTTTCTTTGGTTTGCCGCAGAAAATCCGATAACGAATCCTTTTTTTGCATGTATTCGTTATATTTTTGTTGCAATTCACTGTTCATACTGGCAAGTTGGTCTTCCAACCCCTTTGCAAAATCTTGTAACTCTTTTTGCGCCTTTGCCCGTTCCGGCATCATCGATAGCAATTTTTCACTATCAATATACCCGAATTTCGCCCTTGATTGAGCATGAGTCCCCAATGAAAATGTGCTCACTAATAGTAATATTCCTGCAATTCTTAAAACATTTTTCATAGTCCTTTCAATTTTTTGTTTGGCAAATATAGTAAAGTTTACAGAATAATATTTAATTTTTATATCCCAATTTTTTCAACACCTCATCACTTTTATCATACTTTGGATTAGTATAGAGCATAATAGTTTTATCGGCCACATCAAATATAATGTCGTAACCTCTTTCGTCAGCAATTTCTTTTACGGCATTATATATTTCATCTTGCAACGGTTTCATCAATTCTTGCCTTTTCTTGTACAATTCGCCTTCCACTCCAAAATATTTTTTTTGCAACTCTTTCGCTTCTTTTTCCTTTTGCAGAATTTCATCCTGCCTTTTCTTCTTCATATCCTCGGTCATCAACACTTTTTCCGCTTGATAATCTTTATACATCTTATCTATTTCCGCGTATAATTTTTCAATCTCTTTTTGCCATTCGGCAGCATACTCATCCAATTGTTGTTTGGCCGATTCATAAGCCGGAATGTTCTTTAATATGTACTCGGAATCAATATAAGCAAATTTCTGCGCGTTCAAAGAGAATGTTCCGGCCATTACAGTTAAAATAATCAATATTCGTCTCATAACTTATTGTTTTTTAGATTAAAATTCCTGTCCGATAATAAAATGGAATTGACTTCCGTTTGCAGAAGGGTTCCCCGGAACGGGATCAAATCCGTATCCCCAATCTACCCCGATTTTGCCCATCATAGGTAAGAAAGCCCTAATACCAACCCCGGCCGACCTGTACACTTTAAATGGATCGTAATTTGAAAATTCAGACCATGCATTACCGGCTGCCGCAAATCCCAAAACATAAAATGTTGCTTGCGGATTTAATGATAACGGATATCGCAATTCCATCAAAAATTTATTATAAATATGGCCCCCCCCCTTAGGTGTTAAGGAACCGTTTTCATACCCTCTCAAAGCAATAGTTTCCATACCGTAGATATTGTAGGTCATCAACCCGTCGCCTCCCATATTAAAGCCTTCAAACGGAGAATATCCTATCTTACTGTTGTAGTAGCCAAGATATCCGAATTCACCCTTGGTTTCCAGCACCAGATTTTCGACCAGCCGGGTATACCAGATGGCTTTCAATTTCCATTTATGATACTCTATCCATTTGTATTTTTCCTGATCCGGCAAATTGGCATAATCTACCCCCTTATTGAAAAAGGAGTATGGAGGTGTCAATTTAAGCGAAAGACTAAAAGTAGAGCCCCTCCTCGGATATATCGGCTGATCTACCGAATTCCTTCCGAAAACCGTGGTAAAACTCAAATTGTTCGCTCTGCCGTCGTTGTACGAAAACAAATTGTAATAATGATAATTGTGCAAATTATACAACTGATAATTCACCTCATTGTACAAAGTAAAAAAGTCGTCAGGTAATTTAAGCCTTCTCCCCAACCCTACGGCTGCCCCTGTAATTTTCATATACTGCTTTTTTTCTTCGGGAATATTGAACAATCCGTTGGAATACACCGAATGATATAAAGAAACTGTGAGGGAATTAGGCTTTTTACCACCTAACCAAGGTTCTACAAACGAGAGGCTGTAACCTTGGTAGTAATATCCGTTCGATTGGGCCCTGATAGTCAAACGCTGTCCGTCTCCGGAAGGCAATGGTTTCCAGCCCTCTTTCTTAAACATATTTCTTAACGAAAAATTATTCAATATCAGCCCCAAAGTACCAACAAACATTTGTGCTCCCCACCCTACAGACATTTCTATTTGATCCGACAGTTTTTCTTCCACTTCGTATTGCAAGTCCACTGTTCCGGTAGTAGGATCCGGAGTAGGATTTACATTCAATTTTTCCGGATTGAAATATCCCAAGGTAGCAAGTTCTCTCTGCGTCCTTATAATCTTGGAACGATTATACATATCCCCCGGCAAAGTTCTGATTTCCCGTAAAATCACATGATCGTGTGTTTTGGTATTTCCCACAACGGTCACACGGTTAATCTTGGCTTTTTTACCTTCGTAAATTTGTATTTCTATGTCTATGGAATCTCCTTCAACCTGTGTTTCTATAGGCGTTATCGAAGAAAAAAGATATCCGTTATCTTGATATAAAGAAAATACACCGTTCGGATTCATGTACAGATTTTCATCCAAAAGTTTTTTATTATACACATCTCCTTTCTTGATGCCCAACAATTGTGTCAAAAGTTTGGAATTGTACTTTGTATTTCCTTTCCATGTAATGTTCCTGAAATAATATTGCTTCCCCTCATAAAGGGCAATATCAATATTTATAAGTTTCTCGGCTACCCGATAAACCGTATCTTTTATAATTTTTGCATCCCTGTATCCGTGCTCATTATATTTATCAATTACTTTTTTCAAGTCCTCTTTATAATCTTTCTCTATAAATTTGGAAGACTTGAAAATACGGTAAAATTTCTTTACTTTCGTTTCTTTCATCGCTCTTCTGAGCTGATTATCGGTAAATACGGTATTTCCTTCAAAATTGATTTCATTGATTTTTATGCGGGGACCTTTATTCACTTTGAATGTCAAAATCACATAGTTATCAAATTTAGGATCATCATCTTTTACTACATCCACCGTTACATACAAAAAACCTTTGTCGATAAAATAATTCCGTATAATGTTTTTGGCATTGTTTAGGATATTTTCCGTAACTTGCTTTCCTCGGGACAATTTCAATTCCTCACGCAAATCATCTGCTTCCCCTTTTCTTATTCCGTCAAAAGAAAAAGCCGAGAGCCTTTGTCTTTCCTTTAACTGAATATCCAAAAACACGGTATTCCCTACTTGTTTGGAAACTACAATTTTAACATCCGAAAACAATCCTTGTTTCCATAATTTCTGGACGGCTTTGGCAAATTTTTCCCCCGGTATTTTCACCTTGTCACCCACTTTAAGCCCCGTCAAACTAATGATAATATCGGGGTCCAAATATTTAACCCCACTTACGGCTATCCCGCCTATTTCATATTCCACCGGATAGGTGTAATCCACTTCAAATCCGGAAAGCGACACCACTTGAGAAAAACCGTTTAATGAGAATACAAATCCGAATAAGACAAAAATTAATTTCTTCATCATTTACTTTCTTTCAACTGTTCACTAATTTTACCGAATCGTCTTTCACGCCTTTGGTAATCCAACAATGCTTCATAAAAATCTTCTTCTTTGAACTCCGGCCAAAATTTTTCGGTAAAATATAATTCCGTATAAGCGATTTGCCACAACAAAAAATTACTAATACGCTGTTCTCCACTTGTTCTTATCAGCAGTTCGGGGTCAGGAATATCCTTGGTCGTCAAATGCTTAGCAACCACTTCGTTATTTATCTCTTCTACTCCCCAAATACCTTGGGCTACTTTTGTGGCAATATTTTTTACGGCTTCAGTTATCTCCCACCGCGCCCCGTAATTTAATGCCATTACCAAATGTAGTTTGGTATTATGCTTTGTGGTATCCAGAGCAGACCTAACATTTTCTCTAACTTTACCCGGCAAACTATCCAAATCTCCAATAATATGGAGTCTTATCCCCTTTTCATTTAACTCGTCAAGTTCATTCCGAATAGATTCTACCAGCAATTCCATCAAAAAATTCACCTCTTCCTTAGGTCTTCTCCAATTTTCCTTGGAAAAGGTATATAAAGTTACATATTCTACGCCGCTATTGATTGCCGCTTTTACCACATCTTTTACTCTTTGAGTGCCTTCCTGATGACCATATATTCGCTCTTTCCCATGTTTTTTAGCCCATCTTCCGTTGCCATCCATTATAATGGCCACATGACGAGGCACCTTCTCCTTATCTATCTTATCCAACAAGTCGCTCATATATCCTAACTATTGTTCATAAATATAACATCTGATACCTTTGGCATAAATTCTCATTAGCAAATGTACACCAAATAACGAATACCAATCCTTATTATTGTAAAAACCGAATTGCTTATATAAATAAAATGATTGCGGATGGTCCGGAATATCTTCAACTCCGGTAATATTATCCAAGCCGTCGGAAAAAACTTTCCGGTAGCCATATTCAAAGCCAACCTCCCATCTCTTACCTAACGACACCTTATAACCCACTCCGAAAGGCAAACCATAGTTATATACAGGATGTGACCAAGAGGCTATTAACAGTCCGGAACCGACAAAAATGTAAGGCGTATAATAGTGTTTCTTATCTCCATATTTGTAAGTCAAAAAATTAAACTCTATTTGCCCGCTTATCTCTGCAATAGGTGTTTCAAAACTGCGGTTTCTCACCTGCTGGAAAGAGTTGGAAAAATCCTTGTCACTGGCACTCAGCCATCCGAAAAAAACACCGCCTTTAAGAGCATAACGAGTATTTAATACATACCGCATCTGGGCACCATAAGCAAAATGCGTTTGATAAAACAAACGACTCCAATTCAACTCTCCTTGATAATAAGTACCTCCGCCAAAAACTCCAAACAATGCTTTTGTCTGAGCCAAAGCAACCTCCACCACAAACATAATTCCCATAAATAATAGGAGGACTTTTTTTAGCATAAATTAGAATTTTGGCAAACCGCTTCTTGCCGTTTTGAGTCTTTTAATGATATTGATTTCAAAAAAAGCATAATAATCGTCTCCTGCCGAATAAATATCCGAATGATGATCCAAATAATCGGTAAAAGTTTTTCGAGCTCCTATTTCCAAAGCCAATTTCCATTCTCGATTAATGGCATACTTAAATCCAACGCCAAACGGCATAGCAAATTGTATGTGAGAATAATCTTTTTTAACTGCCATAGGTCCAAAATTATCCATAGTAGCAGGCTGCCAAACTCCGCCTACTTTTACTCTGGGAGAAAACCAAAAACCGCCCATTCCGGCAAAAAAGTAAGTATTCACATAAGCAAAACTAAAATTTCGTCCTCCTCTAAAATATATCAGCGCATAGCGTCTTCCCAAGCGTTCTTTGATCACGGAGTACTCGTACCGAAGTGTAAAGTCTAACAGGGGTCCCCTTACATGAACATGTCTAAGATATCTTTCGGGTACGGAGGTCCAGTCGTCGTCCGCCCGGTAATACGCAAAAACCAAATCGAGTTTCAAGGCCATATCCCTTTTAAGCTTAAATCTGGCCCCCAGTCCACCTATTGGTCGAATAGACTGATAATCAAAGTCAAGAAAAAGCGGCTTTCGTCCGGTTTCTCCTCCACCCAAATCGGTATAAACGGTATTGACTCCAGTAATAAACATCACCTCATAACGTGTTCGCTTCCACAATTGGGAAAATGAAGAAAACGAAACGAAAGAAAAAACTATCCATAAAATTATTTTGTACTTTTTCATAATTACCTGAATTTTGGCATCCCCCTTCTTGTTTGTTTCAATTTATAAGTAAGGTTTATTGTTAAGAACATATAGGTATCATTATCTTTGGCATCACCTCTCTGTTGCCCGGGAGCAGTCCAATTAGGATGTTCCCCGCTGGAAGGGTCGGACAATGCTGCAGCCACATCACCGTGCTCTTCTCTAATCCATTCCCTGTCAAAATAAGTGGTACTTACATCATCGATGTAATCGGTAAAAGTCTTTCTTGGACCTACTTCCAAACCTAAACTCCATCTCCTATTCAATCCATACTTAAAGCCTACTCCGAAAGGAATGGATATCTGAACACGATGATACTTTTTTCGTGTGGGAATAAGCCCTTGACCTTCTGTTCCCAAAGGTTGTAAATTGTACCATTTTCCGTCATACTTCCCTTGCGGATTAAACCAAAACAAAGCTACGCCGACAAAAAAATAGGTATTCAACCGGAATCCTCTAACCCCTCTTACTCTTCTCAAATTATACCTATGGCCTATTCTTTCTCTCAATACGGAATACTCCAACTGAGCAGCCCATTCAAAAATCGGAGAACGAAAGTTTAAGTTTCTATAATTACGATAAGTCTCCAAAGTCCTTTTATCATCTCCGTGCAAATAGCCAAAAGTCAAAGCACTTTTTACCGCCAAATCTTGTAAAAGTTTGTATCGCATTCCTACACGCACCAACGGCCTCGTTTGACTAATTTCCATATCCCGTAGAAAGTTGGTGCCTTCCTGATCTGCACCTCCCAACTCACCTAAAAAATTGGTGCCACCTATTGCATAAATTACCTCATAGCGCATCCTTCTCCACCTTCCGTACCTCCCATATTGAGCATCTACATGCTCACTGACCAATAATAATAAAAAACCAATAACAACAATTATTTTTTTTCTTAAAACCATATTATTCTTCTTTCAAATAACCTGTTACAATATACTAAAAAAACTGCGTAAAGTTAGTTATTTTTTGACAAAAGTAAATAAAAAATACACAAATAGTTTATTCAATAATGCGGTCTTTATTATTATTTACAAAATCTTTCCAATTGTTTGCTCCTTTTTTATTATTTTTTGAAAGACTACTACGGGAAGAAAAATGACAATACGCAACTGCCAATCCGTCCGTAGCATCCAATTTGGCCGGAATTTCTCTATGGAAAAAAGCTTTTGTAAAATGGTTGCCACTTGCTCTTTCGAAGCATTACCATTTCCTGTTATGGCTAACTTCACTTTTCTGGGAGAATATTCAAATACGGGTATTCCCTTCAACATTGCTGCCACAATAGCAGCACCTTGTGCTCTTCCTAATTTTAGCATAGATTGGACATTTTCACCAAAAAAAGGAGCCTCAACAGCCAATTCATCCGGTAAAAAAGATTCAATAATACTCGTTAAACGCTCGTGTATCCGTTTCAATTTCTCGTAGTGAGAAGATAATTTGTTCAATTCTATATAACCTAGAGAGACTAACACCACCTTATCATTGCTTACTTGCTCAATAACCGCATAACCGGTTATGGTAGTGCCCGGATCAACTCCTAATATTCTCTTTGTCACTTCTTTATTTTAAGTTCGGAAATCAAATTTTTTGCTCCTGCAAATTTATCTATTATGAATAAAACATATCTGATATCAACTACAATAGTTCTTTGAAGTTCCGGTTCAAAAACCAAATCGCCGCTCATGGCTTCCCAATTGCCGTCAAACGCTAATCCAACCAACTCTCCATAAGCATTAATAACCGGACTTCCGGAATTCCCTCCCGTAATATCATTATTTGTCAAAAAGCATACTCTCATTTCTCCATTTTCCGCATAATCGCCAAAATCCTTCTTATTATACAATTCTATAAGTTTTTCCGGCACTTCATAATCCGGATTATCATCCCAACTTTTTTCTACCACCCCTTTCAAGGTAGTATAATAGGCATATTCAACGGCATCCGACGGACTGTAATCTTGAACCGTACCATATGTAAGTCTCATTGTCAAATTCGCATCGGGGTACAATAATTTGTTTTTTTCCATTTGTAATATTCCTGCCACATACAATCGCTTAAGGTCTTTCAATTTATCAAGGTTATCTTGATTCAACATGTTAAATTTGTTCAAGCATCCCCTTATGGAAATCATTGTTTTGTACAGCCAGTCCGATTTCAGTTTGGAAAGCGACGGTTTATCCAAAAACTTCATCATTGCTTTTTGGCTCCTGAATATCGACCCTTTATATACATCTTCGGCAAAATACCGCATATCACCATCGTACTTTCTTTTTACATATTCAAAAATAGTCGGCCAATAATCTTTGTCCACATCATCATAAAACAATTGCAACAAGGTTCCGAACAATTGAGTTTCCACCGACAAATCAAAATCTTTAAAGTACTTTTTAGTCTCCTCCTTTAATTCCGCTACGATATCCGAAACATCTTGCTTTTCTTCCAAAGCATCCGCTAATTTCTTAAACTTGGATGCAAACTTAATTCCGTCAGGACCTCTAAATGCCGCCTCGGCAATGTAGGTACGCAACTTGTAATAATCGTTCAACTCCGAATAAGTTTTTTGCAACTCTCCAAAAAGATTTCCGTATTTTGCCTTTCTTTCGGAACTTGCCTCAATCCACTCTCTGTATTTCTTTTCGAAGTCTTGTTTTTTCTCTACTACATGTAACCTCCTTATTGCCTTGTTTTGGCCGATAAAATATTTCCAATAATTACTGGTATGAGCATATTTGGTAGCATACTTGATGTGAATAGTAGGCATATCATCGTAAGATTGAGCGGCTTTTGCTTGTTCACGACTTTCCGCCATGCGTTTTCGCAAAATATCAATTTTTGCCGTTCTAATCTTAATAATAGCGGGATTGATGACATTAAGTCTTTGCTGTACTCCGTAAGATGACAAATATCGGTTGGTATGTCCGGGGTAACCTATTATCATGGCAAAATCCCCCTTGTGCATGCCTTTTAAAGATACCGGCAGAAAATGATCCGGTTTGTAAGGCACATTTCTATCGGAATAATCAGCCGGCTCGTTATTTTTATCTGCATAAACCCTAAAAATGGAAAAATCGCCCGTATGACGCGGCCACATCCAATTATCCGTATCTCCTCCGAACTTTCCTATTGTAGAAGGTGGAGCACCAACAAGTCTGACGTCCTTGTAAATTTTGTACAGTATCAAAAAATATTGATTGTCGGTAAAAAAGCTTTTTACCATTGCCGTTATGTTCTTATTGGTCGCCTCCGCTTCTTTTACCAATTGAGCGGCATTTTGTTTAATTATTTTGGCTCGTTGTTCATAAGACATATCATCCGTAACCCCCTTCAAGACTTTTGTCGTAACATCGTCCATCCGAACCAAAAATTTCACGGTAAGCCCCGGGTTGGGCAGCTCCTGTGACAAATCTTTTGCCCAAAACCCATCTGCCAAATAATCATGATAAATCGTACTGTGTTTTTGGATATAGGAATATCCACAATGATGATTGGTGAACAACAATCCTTTCTCCGAAACTATCTCGCCCGTACACCCGTTACCAAACTGAACCACAGCATCTTTTAACGAAGAGTGATTGATATTGTAAATATCCTCTGGGGTAAGCATCAACCCCTGTTTCTTCATATCATTATAGTTCTTCCCAATCAGGGATATTATCCACATTCCTTCATCTGCCCAAACCGAAAAAACCGAGATAAGATATATTACAATAAAAATGGAATACTTTTTGCTCATACCTTTACAATTATGATTTATATTTGCAAAAGTAAAGAAAAATATGAAAAAATTAACAACGAAAAGAGTTTTTATAGTTATTTTCGCAAAAAAATTAAAAATTATGAAAAGAGCAATTGTATTGTTAATCGCATTTTTAACCGCATGGACAGGATTTTCTCAAACACTGGAATCAATTGATTGGGGAACCTATCAAGAAATGCCCAAAAACACAAGGTTCAAAAAAGTAATTGGTTCCGACGACGAAGGCATATACTTAGTCAGAGAAGATAAATACAATCCGGACAAAATGTGGCTGGAGTATGTTAGCCGGCTAACCCTTACCGTGGACGAAAGCAATGAAATAGCATTCCCAACTTATTTAGGCACACAAACTCATTATTTCGACATGTTTTACATCAACAAAAAACTGATTCTACTTACTTATTCTTACGACGAATCGACAAAACAAAAAAAGTTGTTTATACAATATCTGAATAGGGACGGTTCATTGAAAAACAGGCCCCTTTTAATAGCCACATTACCCGGAGGGAATTTCCCGCAAGACGATTTTAGAGTATCTTTAACAAAAGACAATGAAATTTTGATTTTCTACCAAAAATCTTTCAAAGCCTACAATCAAGAACCTTTTACATTCTTAAAATACAACTCCAATTTGCAAAAAACTTTTTCTCAAGAAATTACTTTGCCGGAAAAATTCAACGATAGGAAATTTACGGTAAAACAAGTAGCCATAGGGAACAAACAAAGAATAATAATGCTGCTGAAAGCTGAAGCTATCAGCAGAAGACGTAGCAGAAGAGCAACAGCTCCCAAATATGAATTTATAATAGAAACTTATTATCCAAAAAAGAAAGAATTTCATGACGCAGTGGTAAATCTAATGAAATATAAAGCAACCGATGCCATTTTCACCTTCAACAAAGAAGGCAACATGGTAATCGCAGGTTTTTTTGAACCCAAAACCAATAAACTTCCAGGCTCATTTACAGGAGTTTACTACCGAATATACAATCCGTACGCCTATAAGTTTCTCCCCTCCGGAGGTACCAAAGGATTTTTCAAAGTACTTCCCAAAGATATGGTTGCACAATTAAGGACCAAGCGAAACGGCGAAACTCCCCAAGAACAATTTTCATATAAGTTGAAATCCATAGAAATGTTAGACAACGGTTCGTTTATTGTAGTGTCGGAAAATCAGTTTACGAAAGAAAGAAAAATAGTAGATCCTAAAACCAAATCCGAAAGAACTATAAAATACTATTATTACAATGACATCCTAACCTTTGGGGTGAATGAAAAAGGAATCGTATCCTGGATAAAAGTAATTCCCAAAAACCAATTCAGCATAGACGACAATGGTTATTATTCATCCTATAAAGTACTGAAAATAAGAAACAAGATAAAACTTATTTACAACGATTTGCCCAACAATCTAAAAGCCAAATCGCCGGAAAAAATTAAAGTGCTCAAGAACAATTTACATTTAGCCGCTCCGAGAGGAATCGGTGTAATAAGCTCTATTTTCTATGACGGAAGCGTAATAACCGAACCTCTGTTTCCGGACAAAGATAAAAACCAAGCAATTGTTCCGGCACTAATTACTCCTTACGACGGACAATACTTCACGATTGCCATAAAAAAGAAAGAATACAAGTTTGGAATTTTTGTAGTAGAATAAGTCTTAACCGATATTCCACAAAAAAAGCCGCTAAAAACTAGCGGCTTTTTTATTTTCCGTTCCCATAAAAAAAGGAGCCGCTTGGACTCCTTCTGTCGGGGTGAGTGGATTCGAACCACCGGCCCCACGCCCCCCAGACGTGTGCTCTAACCGGACTGAGCTACACCCCGATTTTGTGAGCACAAAAATACAACTTTTTACAATTCGGTAAAACATTTGAATTATTTTTGTGAAAAAAAAATTATACCATGAACATCCTTTTAGTCGGAAGCGGCGGAAGAGAACATGCCTTAGCCTGGAAAATAAAACAAAGCTTACATGCAGATAACCTATTTATTGCTCCCGGTAATGCCGGTACAGCCCAACTCGGCACCAATATATCATTAGATATCCGAAATCCGGAACTCATAAAAACATTCGTTACCAACAACCATATCGATATGATTGTGGTAGGCCCGGAAGCTCCATTGGCAGAAGGACTAAAAGATAACCTGAAAGAAATATTACACAATATACACTTTATCGGCCCATCGGCAGAAGGTGCCCAATTGGAAAGCAGCAAAAGTTTCGCCAAAGGATTCATGCAACGGAACCACATTCCAACGGCAGCACATCTGGATGTCACCATAGAAACTATCAAAAAAGGATATGATTTCATAGACAGTATGCATCCGCCTTATGTACTCAAAGCAGATGGGCTGGCTGCAGGGAAAGGCGTTATCATTACCGAATCGAAAGCACAAGCCTATACTACCCTCGACGAAATGCTGAAAGGTAAATTCGGCAGAGCAAGTGAGAAAGTAGTTATTGAAGAATTTCTACAAGGAATAGAACTATCGGTATTTGTACTCACCGACGGAAAAAACTATGTGATATTGCCCGAAGCCAAAGACTATAAACGAATATATGATAACGACAAAGGACCTAATACCGGTGGTATGGGCAATATCTCTCCCGTACCTTTTGCGACAAAAGAGTTTATGACCAAAGTGGAAAGCCAAATAATAGCACCGACCATAAAAGGGATTCACAAGGAAGGTATTGATTACAAAGGGTTTATCTTTTTTGGGCTGATGAATGTACAAGGCAATCCGTATGTAATCGAATACAATGTCCGCCTTGGAGACCCGGAAGCACAAACCATATTGCCCCTAATTGAAAATGATATAGTGGAAATGTTTACGGCGGTATCGGAAGAAAAAGTAGATACCATCCAAATAAGACATTCCGGCCAACATGCTGCAACCGTAGTATTGGCATCCAGAGGTTATCCCGAAAGATACGAAAAAGGTAAAATTATAAAAAACCTTGATTCGGTAACCGACAGTATGGTATTTCATGCCGGAACCAAATACGATGAAAATGGCAATATCGTTACCAACGGCGGTAGAGTACTTGCCATTACATCACTAGGCAACACTATGGAAGAAGCTTTGGAAAAATCCTACCAATCGGCCGAAATAATAGATTTTGAAGGAAAAACATACAGAAAAGATATCGGACGCGATTTGCTTAAGTTAGTATCAGATGAATAAAAAAGTTCCGGAAAAAATAGTAAGATTCATAACCCGGCACCATGTATTGACACTGGCAACATTCGGAGGGAAAGTGCCATATTGTTCCAACTGTTTTTATGCGTACCACAAAGAAAAAAATTATTTTATATGCTTGTCCGATACCCAAACCAAACACATAAACGATCTGAAAAACTCCAACAAGGTAGGAATAAGTATAGTATTGGAAACCGAGGTTATCGGGAAAATACAAGGATTACAAATAAATGCCGAAATGCAAATTCCGCCTAATGAAGAAATGCTGAAAGAAGCCAAGAACCTTTATTTGAAACGATTTCCTTACGCGATAATATCTAATGCGGAAATATGGATACTTAAACCGTACTATATGAAGTACACGGACAATAAATTGGGTTTTGGAAAAAAAATTATTTGGGGGCAACCTGATGAAGAAATATAACAAACTTCTTATCCCGGTATTATTTACGGCTGTATTCTCTTGTGCCAAAATGGTACCGCCATCCGGCGGTCCCAAAGATGTTATTCCCCCTCAAGTAGTAAAAACCATCCCCACAAATTTTTCCAAAAACATATCCCCCAATACCATCGAAATAAAATTTGACGAGTATATCGTGTTAAAAAACATCAACGACAATCTGCTGATATCTCCTCCGCTAAAAAACAAACCGGAAGTGAAAGTATTAGGAAAAAAAATACTGATTCGACTCAAAGACACATTGAAACCCAATACCACTTATATTTTTAACTTTGGAAATGCCATTGAAGACTTCACCGAGGGGAATGTACTACACAACTACAAATATGCATTTTCTACGGGACCATACATAGATTCTCTAAAAATAGCCGGAATTGTAAAGGATGCTTATACAGCAGAACCGGAAAAAAACATCCTGGTAATGTTGTACGACACCCATTGCGATTCATGCTTGTACCATGCCAATCCCGAATACATTACCACTACCGATGACAACGGCTTTTTTGAATTGACCAACCTGAAACAAGGCAACTACCAATTGTTCTGCCTTAAGGACATCAATAAAAACATGAGGTACGACCTTCCCGAAGAAAAAATAGGTTTCTTTTATACTACAATCACCCCGTTTGTGAAAACAATTCGTGACACTATCGGCACTCGATACATTTACGGTCCGGATAGCATATCTCTGTTTAGTTTTGCAGAAAGCGGCAAAATAAACGCATTTATCAAAAAACACAAACGCATAAATCCCGCCACATTACAAATAATTTTTAACAAACCGCCAGACAAAAAACCGACACTTCGATTTTTATTCCCTCCGGATATTAACGGACACATAGATGATTTTTCACCAAAAAACGATAGCATAACCATTTGGATAACAGATACTAATGTGTATAAAAACGATACGCTCTCGTTAGCCATAAACTATGAAACTAATCAGACTGTTCATACGGATACCCTCTATTTCAAATGGTTTTCAAAACAGTTTAAGCCCAATCCCGTTAAATTATCTCTAAAATATAACCCGCTTCCCCCCTTCAAAGAATTGGTGTTACAAAGTCCGCTTCCTATCTTGTCTGTGGATACGACAAAAATAAAATTGTATAAAACCGTCGATACAGCCCACTCCCCCATTCCTTATCGAGTTACCCTGCAAAATAACCGGATGGAAATACATTTTGCAAAAGAAGAAAGCGAATCTTACCAACTAATTCTCGACAGTTGTGCTGTTATCGGCCTTTTCGGCACATGCAACGACAGTAGCATGTATGCTTTCAAAGTAAGAACATCCGAATATTACGGCTCTTTAAAGGTAAAATTCCTGCATAAACCACCCTACAACATCATTGCGGAACTAACCGACAACAAGCATAAAACTTTATATGTAAAACAAATAGCAAACACGAGTATAGATTCATTGGTATTCAACTATTTAGCCCCTAAAGAATATGCTTTAAGAATCATATACGACCGCAACAATAATAGGAAATGGGACGAAGGGAATTTGGACAAACATATTCAACCGGAAAAAGTTATCTACCGAAATGATATAAAAATAAAATCTTCGTGGGAAAACCACATGGAAATTGACTTGAATGACTGACGAATATTACATGAACATAGCCCTAAAAGAAGCCGAAAAAGCCGCATCGAAAGGAGAAATCCCCATAGGTGCGGTTATTGTATGCAACGGAAAAATCATAGCCAAAGCACACAACATGGTAGAAACACTAAACGACGCAACGGCACATGCCGAAATTCTTGCCATAACCTCTGCCGAAGCGGTTTTGCAAAGCAAGTACCTACCTAATTGTACGATGTATGTAACGGTAGAACCATGTGTAATGTGTGCAGGAGCCATTCATTGGGCACATATAAAAAAAGTGGTGTATGCCGCTCCGGATTCCAAAAAAGGATATTCGGTTTTCGCCCCCACTCTATTGAAAGACAAGGAAATAACAACCGGAATACTTGAATACAAAGCCTCCTACTTGATGAAAGATTTTTTCAAAAAATTGAGGAAAAAATAATCTCACCTCTTGATTACTTGTTGCAGCGGTATTTTTCTGCCGTTTTGGATGGCTATAACAAATGCATCCTTCAACCCCTCATTCCTTAATATATTGGCCAAATCTTTGGCTTTGGAATAAGATTTGAAATTCCCTGCCACAAAAATCGTATAATCCCCCGATTGGATAAAACTTACCTCGTAGTTTCTAATGCTTGCCACCCCTCGGACTATTTCTTCAAGCGATACGGAATGTCTGAACGCTCCTATTTGCACTGCAAAGCGTACCTCGGAAGTATCTTTGACGGGAGATATTGATGAGGCTACCTCTTGTCGTTTCGGTGCTTCCTGCACGGTCTGTCCACCTGTCAACTTCCTTTTTCCACTATCGTACATTACAATGAAAGCATCTCTTATACCTCGTCTTCTTGCATAATTTCTTCTGGCAACCGCCTGTTCATATGAATCGAACACTCCTGTAAAGTACCTGGTAAA
>CAYMVE010000001.1:30822-66016 GCA_964393715.1 uncultured Bacteroidales bacterium
CGGTGTTTTTTCGTAATACATATCCTCAAAGGCACTAAAGAATGAAACATCCGGAGTATTCTTAAACACTCCTATTTGTACCGTATATAATTTCCTGTCGGAAGGTACGGGTTTCGGTCCTCTGGTAGTTTCCGTTGTTGTTTGATCGGTTCCTGCCACAACCGAAGACTTATAAGAGGTAGAAGTACCACCGGACACTGCATTCACCTCCGCGTTGGCTAGTTCCATATATCCGGGAGTTGATTTTTGTTTGTTTCGGGCTATATAAACGGGAATTCGTTTACCATCCCGATAAGCCACAATAAATGCCCCCGGATAGCCCATTGCTCTTACTTTTTTTAATGCAACAGCCGCTCCATCGTAAGTCATAAATTCGCCGAACAAATATTTATAATATTTGCTACCCTCAGCCTTTTCCACGGAAACCGGTCTAACTTTGAATGTGGTATCCGGCACCAATTTGAAAAACGCCCCAATCTGTATTTTATACACAATACCTTCCGGCAAAGGTGGATTTACAGGAATCGGACGGGTTGCATCGTAATAGCTTTTTTCCAATTCCACAAAAGGAAGCTTTTCTTCGGTAGCAGATGAGTAATTCTTTATTCCGGTATTATTTTCAGTCAGTTGTGCAACCTCCTTCACTTGATTCTCATTGGTTGCAAGTTGCGTTGTAACATTCGTTATTGAATCTTGCCGGTTTCCCACTATATCGTTTTTAGATGCAATATTGTTTTCTTGTTGGATTTCTTGTTGTTTCGTTTCATTATTTACCAACATGTTGTTCGCAGTATCTTCAACAGCAACCGGGCTATTATCTCTATCACCCGATTTCATTTCACTATCCGGCATTGTCGTAGTTCCATGGTTATTATCACTTGCTTCCGCCAGAGGAGCGGATTCAAATCTTACAGGAATTTTTCTTTCTATTTTTTTGATCTCATTATTGTACAGGTAAGAAAACTGTATCAGCAGCGTATCATTATAAGACATAATATTCTGCGGTTTTAAGGAGAGTGTAATATTCGCAGACTTGCTTCCGTTGTATTTCAACCATATAAAGTTCATGGCAGTATCCGTACTGATCGTATCCGCATTCTGCGGAAAATTTGTAACTCGGACATCCACATAACCAGGATAAGCTATTTTCAATTTGGCCAATGAAACATATCCTATGGAATCAATAGTAACGGACACCGGATAAACTTGTCCTGAAGTCATATTTCGGGTAACATTAACCATTATGGAGGATTCGGGTATAATTATGTGGCTTTGAAGATTACTTGCTGCTTTTCTAAAAACTACTCCCTTTTGAGTTTGTTTTTTCGGCTTTTCGTATCGTGTCATAATCTTTTTCGAATCGAATCCCTTTTGATAAACGGCTAATGCATCGGTTTCCGGTTTTCCGGTCACAGCCTGAACAATTTGTTGTTTGTCTGCCAGTCCGGAATACACAGCCAATTCTTCCATTTTGGCTTTGGTTGCCGTTTCTTTATATTGCTTGGCTACCAGTATCAATTTTGCTTTAATGTTATCATCGGATATCTTTTTCAAATCTTCCTTTAATATTTTATCAGCCTTTTGGTTATAATTCCGGGCTTTCAATTGCAATACTTTCACATATTTTTCTTCTTCGGATGTCAATTGTCCGGATTGTTTTTTTTCTTCCAGCTTCACATCCAATAATTTTTGCTTCAAAGTCTCATTATCATATATCATAGAACCCAAATCGGAGATCAGTTGTTTTCTTACTTTCTCCAGATATTTTAAATCCGCTTTGGCATTTTTAATTCGTTCCGGATTATTAGAATGCTCAATATCGTATTTATTTTTTGCAATAAGTTGCTCAGACTCTTTCAGTGTCTTGACCATGCTTTTAATTTCTTTGTCATTGTCAAAAGCATAAAGCCATTCATCCTTATCATCGCCCCTATAATTTTTATTTACCACGGTTCTATCGTTCCACTCGGGCAACCGGGTGTCATCTTCCGACAATTCGGAAGCCACCAGCAACGGAGATAAAACATTATTCCCGGAAACAGACAACAAAGGTGAATTTTCTACACCAAACAATACTTTATTCAAAGCCACATTTTGTAATTGTAATGCTCGTTTATACAATTTGTCCGCTTCTTTTAACAAATAGATTTTATTGTTTTCATCCGGATCTTTCGTCGCTTGAAGTTTTTTGGAAGTTGCTTCATTCAATAACTTTGTGGCGGAATTCACATAAGAAGTAAATTTTTCGGGGTTATCAACGGGATGTTCGTTGGCAAGATAAGTAAGATATGTTTCGTTTATCGCATAAATATTGCTATCGGTTTGCAAAATATTACGGTATTTCTCTTTGATTGCTTTTTTTATCAATGCAAGCTTCTTATTTATTTTTTTTATTTCCTTGGGTGATAATGTAGTGTCCGAAATGATTTTATAAGACAAGTCATTCATTTCATTTTGCAAAATAGCCAATGTTCTTTTTTCTGCCACAAGTTTTCCAAGATTTTGTTTCAGGGGTTCCAAATCTTCCGAATTTTTGACAGCAATAAGCGGAATCTCTAACTTACCACCAGAGGCATTCTTAATAGACTCATCTGCTTTTAACAATGTTTTAACGGCAGTTTGTTTCAATAATACCGCAGTATGATATTTACTTATTTTTTCTGTCTTATTTTTTTCTTTCTTTGCCTCTTCGTCAATTTTCATTGCCATATCAAACATGGCTTTTGCCGAAGCAATAAGATATTTGGCTTTTCCGTTTTCTGCATTCTTTTCCATAACAGAATCTAATCGGGAAGCCATTCTTTCAAAAAGCATTTCATGGGTCAATGAAGCGGCTTCCAACACATTCATATTGGCAGAATCTATTTGTAACAAACTGTCTGTCAAAGATATTTTGTTCAAATAATAAGCTTGCTCATCGCTACTCAAAACTGATTTTGAAGTAAGTTCCTTCTTTATGAATGCATTAACAAGTTCTTTTTCCACAAGTTCGGGCTCATGACGATATTCTTTTTCAATCAGATTTTTTTCTATCTGCGTCATCATCAAAGAATCGGCTCTGATTTGCATTTTAAGCTCTTTGACTTGTTTTTTTACTTTATCCTTTTCAGCAATAATATTCCCTTTATCCAAAGCATTTTGCAAAGATTGTAATCTCAATTTTTCATTCTCCATTTTACTTTTAAGAATATGCTCCGTCAGCAAAAGCTTTTCATCCTCAGACACACCGGCACTTGAATCCACACCAAACAACTCCGGCATCAAATCCGACACTTGCTTGACATTACTGACCTCAGACACAATTACTTCGGGCTTTTCTTTTTCTACATAATTTTCGTCGGGTTGTTTTTCTTCGGCCATGACACCATTTTGATCAAGTACCCGGTTCAAGTCGTTTTTATCAATTGCCGTATCACTTTCGGTAACTATAAGATTATTGGCCCCGTCCTCGTTAGTACTGTTCTGCCAATCAAGTGCATTTTCATTACTCTTGGCATTTTTTATGCTCTCTTTTCCCTTATTTCCTACCGGCATCACTTTTTCTTCTCCACTAACCCTTGTCACCGGTTGAAGGTCGTTATTGGCCCATAATGTAGTGTCTTCACTTCTTTCAGCAATATTCTTCTCATTATTATTCGTCATCGGGGCTTCTCCTTGACTGGAAACAGTATTACTTGCATCGGCTACTTTCTTCTGATTATCTTCATTTTGCCCTCCCATTTCCTGTTCATTCTTTCCGGAAACCGAAGCCACTACTTGCCCGTTGGTATCAAACACCGGGATTTCCTCATTGGAATTTTCTTCACTATTGGGACTATTTATGCCGGTATTATCTGCCACCACTTCGTTTTCTGTATGCTCCGTAGCAGCGGAAGTTCCATTCGTTTGCGCTGCATCCAAAGCCAATAATTTGTTTTTGGCCACCTGATTATCCTCCACAAGAATAGCAGCTGAAACAATTCTACCATACTCATTATCAGCCATAAAAGTTTCTTCCATACGATTATCGTAGTTCTTCAACTTAGCCTTTACCCTTTCCGACTCAGCCAAAAGCGTTTCCACCTTTTTTGCTTCCGGTCTTTGTTCAGGATTTTCCTTTAACATTTTTTCTTGCACATCAGACAAAACATTTTCTTGTGCAATCCATTTTTCATGCTCGGTTTTCAAATTCAAAAGCTCTTTTCGGTAAGCCTTTATATCTCTTTTGACTTCCGTTATATACTCCTTTAACTGCTTGATTTCGGCATCAATAGCATTCTTTTCGTCCTCAGATAGTTTTTTGTTTTCTCTTGCCAACCTCTTATTTTCTATTTCTTTTTCGGTCTCCTTTATATCACGCTGTGCTTCTGCAATTTTTTCTTCGGTTTCCTTCCCTCTTTTCTCAATATATTTGCGTTTGGAATAGGCTCTCTCTTTTGCTTTATCCACATCAAAAAACGCCTCGTATTTCAAATCTCTGTACCTCTTTCTAATAGATTCGGCTTTCGTAACCAACTGCTCGGTATTGGTTTCATTATTTATCAGATTATTATATTCCGCTACAATCTTATCTGTATGAGCAAGAAATTCATCATTTTGGCTTTTCATTTTATTTAACACACCTGCAACTGCTACCTCCTTCCTCAATGCATTCGCGTATTCATCGGCCAAATTGTCAATGTAGGCAGTATCGGGCTTATTCGTTTTCTGTAAATATTCCTCTAACTGTTTTTTCAACGCATCCGCAGTCCTTTTACTGGAGAGCAACCTTTTATACACTATATTTTCGGCTCTTTTTGCTTTTTCCTCGTCGCTTTCTATTATGGCAATATCATTAATCAGTTCATCCTTTATATCTTCTAAAGCCATTTTATGCGTATCAATAGGTTTGAAGGCAGAAGTATCAGGAAAAGCTCCGTTTCCCGAATCTTGGTCCGCCAAAATTGAAGTCTCCTCATTGGTATCTGTTCCGGCAGGCGGTAATATTTCGTTTTCGGCTAACGGAGACACTTGTAGTTTAGCTTGTTCGTATATGTCTTCCAAGCCTTCCGTTTTTCTTTTTCTAGGATTTTTGTCCACAAGTATTTTATAAACATAAATATGCTTATAGTCGGTCTCCCTTTGGGAAGCAAAATAAGCATACCGGTCATCTTTGTCCGTAACATACAAGATATCATCGTAAGGCGTATTTATGGGAAAGTCCAGATTTACCGGCTTCGACCAGGTGCGGGAAGTACTATCGTAAACAGATCGAAAGACATCATAACCACCCATAGAATTATGCCCTTTGGACGAGAAATACAAGGTTTTCCCGTCAGGGGCAAGATAGGGGAACTCTTCATCGTAAGGAGAATTTACCGGCATTGGTAACCGCTCTATTGCCCAATCACCCGCTTGTGTCTGTACAGCCTGATACAAATCCAAATCTCCCTTTTTACTTTCACCATGACTTGCAAAAAATATCAAGTGCTTATCCCACAAAAAAGCCAATCCTTTGTACCCGGCCTTTTCATCACCCTTACTCCTAAAATCTATGGGAGTAATTATAAGTTTTCCTCCAAAATCATTTAACTTATAGGAATACCAAAAATTTTCACGCTTTACTTTTTTATTCTCCAAAACAACAAGTTCACTCACATAGTTTATAAGCTCCAAACCATTCTTACACATTCTTATCTGCTGCTCAACATCATATTTTTTTCTTTGCTTGGCATTGGCCAATTCCTTGAACTTTTGGTAATACAAAATTGCATCCGAAAACTTGTACCATAAATGATAAACGCGTCCAAGATAATAGTAAACAAGAGAATTTTTCGGACTTACTTTTTTCACATAATCCAAATACTTCTGAGCCGATTTTAAGTCGGTATTGGTTTCCACCAAACAGATAGCATATTTCAAGTTAAAGTCAATATTGCGTCCGTGAAGGCTCAAAAGCTGCGAATACATAGGTAAAGCATCGGCATATCTCCCTTCGTCAAATAAGGCTTCGGCTTTTTTCAGATTTTCCTTTTCTATTTCAGTCAATTCCTGGGAATAAAATAATATTGGAATCTGAAACAATACTATTAAAAACAGTAGTTTTTTTATCATTTCCCTTTTTAGAATGATTTTCACAAAGGTAAGAAAATAGTTTTATTTTTAACAAATCAAATGAAACAAAAGACATAAAAATAAGAAAGGCGGCAAAAAGTGCCGCCTTTCTTGTGGTACCTCCTGGAATCGAACCAGGGACACCAGGATTTTCAGTCCTGTGCTCTACCAACTGAGCTAAGGTACCATCCTTGATTTTTGCAGGTGCAAAGATAAAACCTTTTTTTTTACACAATCATATTTTTATCAACTTTTTTTCCTAAAAAGTTTATCGAAAACCCCCAACCTATTCTTACCCAATGTCGTTGAATCATCATCATAATAGCCTCCTCCGTATCCGTAATAACCGTAACCATAGCCGTATCCGTAAGAATAACGATAGGAATATCCGTACTTATAATTGTAACCGTAATAACCTTTTACTTTCAAGTCGTTGACCAAAATGGCTAATGATCGGATTTTTCCCTGATGATACAAACCGTCCACAAAATCAATAACTTGTTTGGTTGTATAATTTTGTCTTACTACAAACAAGCTTACATCTGCAAATTTATTGATAATCAACGCATCGGCCACCAATGCCAAAGGTGGCGTATCGATAATTACCGCATCAAATTCATTTTTTACTTTTTCAATAAGTTGTTTCATTTCCTTAGACTCAATCAATTCCACCGGATTGGGAGGAATTGTTCCGGATGGAAACAAATACAGGTTTTTCACTCCGGTAGGCACTACCATCTCGTCATACGATATGCTTCCTATAAGGTAATCACTTATTCCCTTGTCATTTTCCACACCAAAAACTTTATGCAATTTCGGTTTTCTTAAATCCAAGCCCAGAAGTGCCGTTTTCTTGTTAGCCATTGCATAAATAGCAGCCAAATTGGAAGCAATGAAAGTCTTTCCTTCGCCACTTATAGTAGAATTTATCGTTATCACCTTTATCTCTTTGGAAACAGCCTCCTTGTCGGGAGAAAAATACTTAACATTGGTCCTTATAATTCTAAATGTTTCCGAAATGGAAGATTTCGGTTTTTCATAGACTATCAAATCTTTCTTTTCTTGATTATGTCCTATCACACCAATAATAGGAACATCCGTTCTGGATACAATATCCGATTTATCCGTTATCCGATTATTAAAATAATCCCTCAGCATAATAAACATAAAAGGCACAATTAGTCCCAAAACAATAGCTATAAGATAATTTAGGGTGGTTTTAGGCTTTACTTTAACTGCGTTTTCAGGTATTGCATAATCAATAATTTCCGCTTCGGGCACATTCGATGCCTTTGAAATACCCGCTTCCGATTTCTTTTTCAGCAAATAGGTATAAATGTCATTATTCAAATCATAATACCGTTGGATATTAATCATCTGTTTTTCCGTGTATGGCAACCTCTCCAAATCTTTATTAACTTCTTCGATTTTCTTTTCGATTTCTTTAAGCTGAATATCGGTAGAGAGTTTTAAATTTGTTAAATTTTCCATTAATGCTTCTCTTGTTTTTTCCAAATTGTTTTCGGCAAACTTCATAGAAGGATTATCCTTTCGAGAACTATACTTAATCAGCTGATATTGAGTAAAATCATCTAACAATTTTGAGATAAGAGCTTCCAAAGCTCTATCGTTAACCCCAACCACAGAAGGTGATATAATGCTATTCAAATCTTTTTTCTCTTTAAGATAACTCAACAAATACTCGTAATATTTGTTTTTTACCTGAAGATGAGTCTTTTCACTTCCAAGTTCATAAAGTTTTTTATAAATATTACTACCTTTCATGGAAATATCGACAAGTTTATTCCTTGAACGGAACTGTTGTAATTCCGTAGAAATCTTATCAAGCGAATCGGATATCAGTTTCAACTGACTGTCAATGAATTTTATGGCATTCGTAGCCCTTACATTTTTCTTTTCCAACTCATTTGAAATATATGTTTTCATTAAAGTATTCAAATATTTTGCTGCTTTTTTAGGTACTTCCAGAGATATACTTAATTTTAATATTGAACTTTTTTCATCAATCTGTTCCACATTCAGCCGCTTTTTATACTCATTGGTCAAACGATTTAAATCGTGAACTACAAAGTAATAATCTTTTATATCATCTCGCCCAGATTCTTTTTTAAACATTACAAATTTCAAATCATCAATGATAACCGTATCCCCATATGCAATAATCTTAGACTTTATACTATCCGAAGTTATTTTTAATTTGCCCTCATCTAACAAAGAAACAAAAATTGGCTTGTCAACCATGGACTTCACTGAGTCCAAATCAATAACATTTATTTTAAAAGGCAACTCCTTGTATCTATCAATATTTCTTATCCTCCCAATCGAGTAACACGAAACTCTGAAATCATAAAGTTTCCGAAGCGTTTTATTGGCCACAGAATAAGATAATAACTTCCCCATTTCATTCTGAACCTTCTTTTTCCTCAAACGATTGTACGCCCCCATTTCGGTTAATATCTGAGAAATTCCGTCACCCAAATCACTGTTGTCTTTTATTATCAACGAAGCCTCCACCTTATATTCCGGTGCGGAATAGTGATTTATATAGTAAGCAACAATAATCGCAGAAAAAACAAATACAACAAACCAATACCAGTTACTTATAACCTGATTGATGATTTTTACCAAATCAATCGTTTCTTCACCATTAGCCTCATCAGGAAAATATCGCTTGTCTCTTACACCATCCATATCTTACATTCTTGAAATAAAACTCAAAACCAAAATCAAAGTGGAAATGGAAGACAGTATGATAGAAATGTTCGGAGCATTTAGTCTAAGATTCTTTGTCTTTGTCGGCTCTACATACACAACATCGTTCGGATAAAGGTAAAAATCTTTTGTCGCCATAAAATCGTCTTTTAACAAATTGACTTTTCGAACCGTAACCGTATTATCCGGATTTTGCCTAAAAATCAACACATTAGTCCTATCCGCATAAACCGTCATATCTCCGGCTAACGCCAAGCCTTCCATTAAACTCAAACGCTTTCCCGTAATATTAAACCTGCCGGGACGATTCACTTCCCCCAAAAACGAAACATTATAACTTATAAATTTTAATTTAACATTCACATCATTAAAATAATCCTGTATCTTCTTAGATATCAAAGTCTGAGCAGAATCTATCGTCAACCCGCTAACTCTCACATCCCCTACAAAAGGTAAATTCAAATATCCCTCTTCATTTACGGTATAACCCAATAAATATAAAGCTTGCGGCGAATAAGTCAAATTCACGAATCTCGAATCGGCATTAAACATTTTACTCACCTCATCATTCACGGAATAAACAGAAAAATACAATAAATCTCCCGGCTTTATTTTGAAATCTTTGTATTCGGGATGATATACGGAATCTACTCCGGTTTTGTTGAAATATACAATATCCTTATACCTGAAACATGAAGACAACAATAATAACGTCACAATAGCAAAAATCAGACTTCCAGCTCTTTTCATTTGGAAAAATTTAATTTTGCAAAAGTAACAAAAAAATAAAATATCCTTACACTCAAAAACAAATAAGATAAAACCATATCTTTGCAATCTTGAAAACAAGAGAAGTGACGATTATGGAAAAAAAATTAGCAGTAGTGGCATTAGGCGGAAATGCATTGCAACGAAGCAATGAAAAAGGAACCATAGAAGAACAAATAAAAAACACGCAGGCCACCATGGAAAATGTGATTGGATTGCTCGAAGAAGGATATGATTTGGTTATTTCTCATGGTAATGGCCCGCAAGTAGGAAGCATATTGCTACAAAATGATGCTGGAGAAAGCACTTACCAAGTTCCTTCAATGCCCATCGATGTGGCCGTATCGCAAACACAAGGAAGCATAGGTTATTTGCTCGAAAAAGCATTCCGCAACAAAACAGCGGAAAAGAATATCCACAAAGAGGTTGTGACACTCGTAACCATGGTGCAAGTGGACAAAAACGATCCGGCATTCACGAATCCTACCAAAAGAGTCGGAAAAATCTATACAAAAGAAGAAGCCAACAAGCTGGCCAAAGAAAAAGGCTGGGTTTTCAAAGAAGAAAAAAAAGAAATCAGCGGGTGGCGAAGAGTAGTCCCATCTCCCAAACCATTGGATATTGTTAATAAGGAAACCATAAAACAACTTACCGAAGCAGGAATTATCGTCATCGCATCCGGAGGCGGAGGAATTCCCGTATATATTGAAAACGGCAAAATACAAGGAGTGGAAGCCGTTATAGACAAAGATCTGGCATCGGCCCTGATGGCAACCCTAATAGAAGCGGACGAATTATACATCCTTACGGATGTCCCTTATGTATATCTCGATTATGGCACCGATCACCAAAAAGCACTGGAACATCTCAGTATAGAGGATGCTAAAAAATATCTGAAAGAAGGCAAATTCGGAGAAGGAAGCATGGCTCCCAAAATAAGGGCAGCCATACAATTTATAAAAAACGGCGGAAAAAAAGCCGTAATTACCGAATCAACCAAACTATACGACAAAAAATACGGAACCAAAATCACATTAACCTATTAAAAACTTACAACTATGGCATACAATTTAAGAAACAGGCATTTTTTAAAATTATTAGACTTTACGCCAAAAGAAATTCAATTTTTACTCGACTTGGCGTTTGAATTAAAAAAGGCAAAATACGCTGGTACGGAACAACAAATGTTAAAAGGCAAAAACATCGCTCTGATTTTTGAAAAAACCTCAACCAGAACAAGATGCGCTTTTGAAGTAGCTGCACACGATCAAGGTGCACATGTAACCTATTTGGGACCGACCGGTTCGCAAATCGGACACAAGGAATCGATGAAAGATACCGCACGAGTATTGGGCAGACTTTACGACGGAATAGAATACCGCGGATTCGGCCAAGAAATCGTAGAAGAACTTGCTAAGTATGCAGGAGTACCCGTATGGAACGGACTTACTAACGAATTTCATCCCACACAAGTGTTGGCCGACTTTATGACCATGCTCGAACACACAAACAAACCATTAAACGAAATCAAATTTGCGTATGTAGGAGACGCTCGCAACAACATGGGAAATTCCCTTATGATTGGAGCCGCCAAAATGGGCATGGATTTTAGGGCGGGAGCCCCGGCAAAACTGTTTCCGGAAGAAAACTTGATTAAAACCGCCCAAACAATAGCCGCTCAAACAGGAGCCCGAATCACACTTACCGAGCATGTGGAAGAAGCCGTAAAAGATGTGGACTTCATATACACCGATGTATGGGTATCCATGGGCGAACCCGATAGTGTATGGGAAGAACGCATCAAACTGCTCAAACCTTATCAGGTAAACAAAGCACTTCTGGAAAAAACAGGTAATCCCGCTGTCAAATTCTTACACTGCTTACCCTCGTTCCACAACAGAGAAACCAAAGTAGGAGAAGAAATCTACCAGAAATTCGGATTGGACGGACTGGAAGTTACCGACGAAGTATTCGAATCGGAAGCCTCCATAGTATTCGACGAAGCGGAAAACAGGTTGCACACTATCAAAGCCGTTATGGTAGCTACATTAGGGAAATAACAAAACTAAAAGCGGACTCATGTCCGCTTTTTTAGTATATTTGCAACAAACAAAAAAAAGAGAACTATGAAAAAAACATTTCTTTTTGCAGTATTAACGACAATGGCAATTATCACAAACGCCCAATTTTATGCCGGTGGAGCATTTTCGGAAAAATCAACATGGTTACTAAACAAAGCTGTATTTGACAGGGGAGAAGATCAAGACATTGCAGCCAGTTTCGGAAACAGCTACGGAATTGTAGCCGGATTCAAGTTTAGCGACAACATGGGTGTGGAACTCAACTTCTTATTCAACAAACACACCCAAAAATATGTAGGAACAAGAGACTGCGGCGATTTCAATTCCATGTCCGTTTATCACAGCATAGACATCCCCGTATTGTTAAAACTGGGAGACAACGCTTACTTTGAAGTCGGTCCCGTTTTCTCACTCATGCAAAATGCGCGGTTTCAAATAGAATATGACGGCACATTTTGTCCCGCCGACGAAGATAGAGACAACAAAGAAGACTATGCCAACACATTTTTCGGTGCGGCAATGGGATTCGGAGGAAACATCGAACTTACCGACAATCTGAAATTAACACTCGGATTGCGACTGTATTACGGATTTACCGACATCGGCGGCGTAAACGCCTGGGGATGGAACAAAAAAACAACCGAAGATATGGACAATTGGTACCATCTGACCAATCCCGACGATGACAATCATTACGGACACAAAGATTTTAAGACCAATCCAGCATCAGGCGGATTACGAATCGGTCTTATCTATGTGATAGACTAATCGATACACACAAATTGAATAAAAAAAAGGCTACGAAATGTAGCCTTTTTTATTTTGCAAAAAAATATTTTTATATCTTTGCAAAATGTAAAAACAAGTATTCAAATGAATAAAAAAATTTACAACCTATTGTTTTCCGTATCCATAATCTCATTGCTGGGATTGAGCAGTTGCGGAGGCGGAAATCAGTCAAATGTTACAAGCGAGGACAGTTTGGAGCAATCCATAGAAGAACAAATCGACTCAAATGCCACGGCGGTTATTATGATGAACGGAGCTCTGTTTAGCATACCGTCCCCCTACCAAATAGCCATGCTCGTAAAAAAGAAAAATCTGGATTTTAATGAAGAGTTAATAACACCTTTGGACTATGCAACCTCGTACACGGATTATTTCAAAAAAGCATTGGCCTTAGGTTTTTATGGTGCCGATTTGGCTTATCTTACCATGTACGACCAAACCCCCAAGGCCGTAAAATATTTTTCCAAGATTAAACTTTTAGCACAAGATTTGGATATTTCCTCCGGATTCGACAAAGAAATCATGGAGCGCATCGACAAAAATATGGGCAACAAAGACTCCCTAATGTATATAGTATCCAATTCATACCGAAAAGCCGACGATTTCCTGAAAGAAAACGACCGTCAAGAATTAGGAGCCCTCATACTGGCAGGCGGATTTATGGAAAGCCTATATATGGTAACTCAACTCACCAACGAAATAAAAGATCAAGAATTGTTTTACAGAATAGGAGAACAAAAGAAACCATTGGACAACCTTATCAAAATATTATCTCCGTATTATGACAAAAGTCCCCAATTTACAGAACTTACTGATAAACTGGTAGATTTGGCTTACGATTTCGAAAACATCAAAATAAAATATAAGTATGAACAACCGGAAATCCTGCCCGAAAAAAAATTGGCTATCATAAAAAGCCAAACCGAAGTTATCATTACGGAAGAACAATTACAAAAAATAAAAGACAAAGTTAAAGAAATTAGAAACTTTATGGTTAAATAAAAATTTTCAAGCAATGAGAAACATAAATATAACCGCAATCATAATTTTCTTGAGCGCATTATTCACATTTAACAATGCCAATGCCCAAGCAGATCAAACCATCAGTTTGGTAACCAAATACATGAAATATCCGTTCATTTCCGACGGACAACAATATAAGGCCCTACTCAACGGAGACGAAATAGCGGAATTCCACATTACATTTTTCGGAGGTACGGTATATAGGCTGGCAGCTGCAGCCGGAAACGACGAAGGCAATGTAGTATTCAGAGTGTATGACAAACAACGAAACCTGCTTTTTACCAACGCAGACTATAACAATTCACCATATTGGGACTTTAAATTTACCTCAACCGTAGATTGTTTGATAGAAATTCAACTGGATAATTCCAATTTATCGTCCGGTTTTGTTTATATGCTGGTTGGCTTCAAACAAGAAGGAAAATAATAAAGCCGCAAAATGAGCGAACGCATCCTCAAAGCCTTAATGCATCTGTTCGCAATTATCGCGAGACCCGAAAGTAATGCAGAGGAGCGCAAACAAGTTGTTGGCGATTTTCTTAAACAACAATTAAACTCCGAACAGGTTGAAGAATACTTGAAAATATTCGACCACTACTACAAAATATATCAAGAAAAACAAAGCAGAAAGGGTAAAAAAAATAAAAGTATAGCCGTAAGTTCCGTCAAGGTTCTGAAAATATGTAACGAAATAAACAAAGATCTTACCAGAAAACAAAAAGTAATCGTTTTATACAACCTTCTGGAATTTATCAAATCCGACTTTGACGAAGTTACGGAACAAGAATTGGAATTCATAAAAACCGTTTCCGACGAATTTTTCATTCCCGAAGACGAATACAAACGATTAAAAGGGTTCGTATTGTATGAATTCAGCCAACTACCCAACTCAACAAGAATGCTTATCGTTGACAATAACAAAGATTTTTCCCACCCGAAAGTAAAACACATGTATGTAAAAGGACTGGAAGGACAAATCCGTTTTTTCCACCTCCAACTTACCGACATGTACCTGTTCAGATATCTTGGCAACTCCGAACTCACCATGAACAGCCAACTCCTTCACCAAGACAGAGTATATGTATTTAATTTCGGCGCCTCTATAAAAGCCCCCAAAATAGCCCCCATCTATTACAGCGATGTCGTTCAAGTATTTAATCAAGATAAAATAAAAGGCAAGCTCGTATTTGAGGTAAAAAATATTGAATACCAATTCAAAAACGGGAAAACCGGCCTGCATCCGATGAGTTTTACCGAGGAATCGGGACGATTGGTAGGCATTATGGGTGCAAGCGGAGCAGGCAAATCAACACTATTAAGCGTACTCAACGGCACCAACGCCCCCACCAAAGGACAAGTACTGATAAACGGAATTGACATTCACCACGAAAAACATCAAATAGAAGGACTAATAGGATTTGTATCCCAAGACGACTTGCTTATAGAAGAACTTACCGTATTTGAAAACCTGTATTTCAATGCTAAACTATGTTTTGACAACTACTCCGAATTTCAAATTATCCGTACTGTCCTAAAAATGCTGCGTACTCTCGGATTGTACGAAATAAAAGACATGAAAGTAGGAAGTCCGCTAAACAAAAAAATTAGCGGCGGACAAAGAAAACGTTTGAACATTGCTCTGGAACTCATAAGAGAACCAGCCGTACTGTTTCTCGACGAACCCACTTCAGGACTTTCGTCAAGAGATTCGGAAAACATTATGGACCTCCTTAAAGACCTCTCTCTCAAAGGAAAACTTATATTCGTAGTCATACACCAACCCTCGTCCGACATTTTCAAAATGTTTGACGACCTTATAATTCTCGACCAAGGAGGATATATCGTTTACAGCGGGCCGCCCGTAGAAGCCATTGTATATTTCAAATCGGCCATACACCATGCTAATTGGCGGGAAGCAGAATGTCCCATATGCGGAAATGTTAATCCCGAACAAATATTTAACATCATAGAAACCAAAGTGTTGGACGAATACGGCAACCCAACACTTACACGAAAAATATCACCGAAAGAGTGGTACGAAAAATATTTGGAAAGCGAGTTTAGCAAAAAAGCCCTTCAAAGAACCATAGACGATTCGCAACTGAGCATCCCCGAAATTATTTTCAAAATACCCAACAAAATAAAACAACTTTTTATATTTATCCGGCGAGATGTGCTCTCAAAACTTGCCAACACCCAATATCTGGTAATCAATGCACTGGAAACTCCTATCCTGTCTTTTTTCCTTGCCTACATCATTAAATACTGGGATGTGGATGCCGTAACAGGTGGAGTTTATGATTTCAGTAAAAACGACAATATCCCCGTTTATATTTTCATGGCCGTAATTGTAGCCATTTTCGTAGGATTAACAGTAAGTGCAGAAGAAATAATCAAAGACAGAAAGATACTAACCCGCGAAAAGTTCTTGAATCTAAGTTGGGGAAGTTTCATCGCCAGCAAAACACTCATCCTTCTTTTCATTTCTGCCGTACAAGCCCTTATGTTTACCTTAATCGGCAACTACATACTGGAAATCAAAGGAATGTATTTTCATTATTGGCTAATGCTTTTCACCTCATGGTCTTTTGCCATCATACTGGGACTCAACATATCCGACAGTTTTAAAACCGCAGTTACCATATACATCCTTATTCCTTTTCTCGTTATTCCACAAATGATATTGAGCGGTATAATAGTAAGGTATGACAAACTGAATCCGACCATCAGCAGTCCGAGCGAAATACCTTTTTACGGCGAAATAATAACGGCAAGGTGGGCATATGAAGCCATAGCCGTTCACCAATACAAGGATAACGCATACGAAAAAATATTCTTCCCTTACGACAAAATCATCAATAATGCAAATTACAAAAAAGACTATTGGATAGTAAACCTGCTAAATAAAGTAAATTACCTCAAACGAAACCTGAAAAAACCCGAAGAAAAAGAAGGCGTCATAAACGGATTGGAATTGTTGAGAAACGAACTGTCAAAAGAATTGAAAAAAAACACAAGATTCTCATTCCCGCATCTGGAAAAATTATATTACGACAAAGTAACACCTTCCGCCCTGGAAGCCACCAAAAAATTTCTAAAAAAGCTCAAAAAATATTACATATCCAAAGCCAAAATAGCAGCCACCAAAAAAGATATTCTCGTTTCAAAATTGCAAAACACCCCGGAAAAAAGAAATAGGTTCTTGCAAATGAAAAAAGAATACACCAACGATAAACTAACCGACTTCGTAAGAAACAGAACCGATTTGGAAGGTATTGTAGAATATAAAAATCACCTGTATCGAAAAATAGACCCTATCTATCAAGATCCCGAACACAAATTTATCAAAGCACATTTCTATGCTCCAAGAAAAAGATTGGGTAACCTATTCATAGATACCTTTTGGATGAACTTTCTGGTAATTTGGCTCTTTAACCTACTCATGCTCGTAGCGTTATATTTTAGAGCATTGAAACATCTCCTCGACAAACTTGAAATACTGACTTCCAAATTTTTCAAACCCAAAGATTAACAACAAAATTCCCAAATTCAATTACCGCAATAAAAGTTCCGCAAGATAAAAAATCATATACACCATACTGGAAATACCGTTAGCCGTAAAAAAAGCCAAATTGATTTTAGACAAATCACCCTTTCCGACTATTACATGCTGGTAAATCAAAAAGAAAATAAATATTGCGGCTCCCACCCAATACAACAAACCGTAAGCATTTAGCACACCTATATATACAATAATACCCGCAGATATTACATGCAACCCAATGGACAAGCCAATACTTTTAGCCATTCCCAACATGGCCGGTATGGATTTGAGTCCATATTTTCTATCGAACTCCTCATCTTGCAACGCATATATTATATCAAAACCGCTTACCCAGCTCAACACCAAAAACGACAACAATACCGGAGTCGCATCAAACCGCTGAACCACACATAAATATGCCCCTATGGGAGCCAATCCCAATCCGGCACCAAGTACAAAATGGGCAAAAGAAGTAAACCTTTTCGTATAGCTGTAAAACAAAATAACAAACAAAGCCACAGGTGACAAATAAAACACCAAATCGTTAATAAAATAAGTTACGATAATAAATAACACGGAATTCATCACGGTAACCCATAAAGCCTTGGCAGGAGCAATTTTCCCGGCAGGAATCTCTCGATTTTTTGTTCGTGGATTCAATTTATCAATATCCCTGTCAAGATACCGGTTGAACGCCATGGCTGCACTCCGTGCAAAAATCATTGCAAGTACCACTAAGGCCAATACTTTCCAATCAAGAGCCCCCGTTTTGTCAACTGCCACAAAATATCCGATAATGGCAAACGGCAAAGCAAAAACAGTATGCGAAAATTTTATCAAAGACAGATAAGTCTTTATTCCCCCACTACACATAACCATCAAAAACCTTATTGTATATCAAATAGTTATCATCATCATAAATACAAAAAATAATTTTATCCAACTTTCCGTCATGCTCTCTAAAAAATCCTTCTATCGCCTGCCTCACAACTTTTGCGGCTTCTTCCTTGGGAAAACCATATACGCCCGTACTTATATTAGGAAAAGCAACAGTCTTTATCCCGTTGTCGATAGCCAAAAACAACGAATTGATATACGCCAACGCCAACAATTCATGTTCACCTCTCCGGCCACCGCTCCATATAGGTCCTACCGCATGAATAATATATTTTGAAGGCAAACGATAAGCCTTCGTAATTTTAGCTTCTCCGGTATTGGCACCACCTAACCGCTTGCACTCTTCCAACAATTCCGGACCGGCCGCCCTGTGAATGGCTCCATCAACACCTCCGCCTCCCAATAATGACCTGTTAGCCGCATTTACTATGGCATCCACCCTTAACCGGGTAATATCACAATACCTTACAATTTCCAACTTTGTTTTCATCCTGCTATTTTGTTATTTCCAATACTTTGTTGATTATGGAAGAAGTGGAATAACCTTGAACAAAATCTATTGTTACAATCTCACCACCCTTAGCTTTTACAATATCGTATCCCACGATATCCTCTTCTTTGTAATCCGCCCCCTTAACAAGTACATCGGGCTGCACTTTTTTAATGAGTTCATAGGGCGTATCTTCCTCAAAAATTACTACCAAATCTACAAACCCCATAGCCGCCAAAGCCATGGCTCTGGACTCCTCATCCAATACCGGTCTTCCTGCTCCTTTTAACCTGCTCACGGAATCGTCGGAATTAAGACCAACGACCAGAACATCACCCAAATTTGCAGCTTTAGCCAAATACTCAACATGGCCTCGATGCAAAATGTCAAAACAGCCGTTGGTAAAAACCACTTTATCTTTCTTGAAGTTCCAATACGCCAGCTTCCGGTCAAATTCAATCCCGGGATTTTTGTAAATTTTACTTTTCAGAAATTCCAATTTGTTTACTCTCATCATGTTTGTTTTTTTTAAAAAATACCCAATATGTAGAAACCGGACCTATCAACAAAATAACCAGCACCTGCATCTCATGCACCAAAGTAGCATACAGCAATCCGTCTTCCTTGGAAATACCATATATCATTAACGCTTGTGAGACAATCCAATGATAAGCTCCGAAACCATTTTGCACAGGTGCTACCATTCCGAAACTTCCGGCAACCAGTATAAATACGGCATCTATGGCATCCAGCCCGTTAGTAGCATCTATGGCAAAAAACACAATATAAGCCATCAGCCAATACAATAGCCATATAATCAAAGTATAAAGCAAAAAAAGTCCTTTGTTCCTAATCTTAAAAACGGATACAAGACCATCATAAAAACCTTTGAAAACACTTATAATTTTTGAGACAAAACCTACCCGTCTCAATCTATACAACAAATACAATCCGGAGAGCACTAACCCCAATGCAATACCCAACAGTATCCAACCGTTACCGGAAAAGGAAAACTTAACAGCCAAAGGTTGCCAAATCTTGTCATAAATAAATTTGCCGAAAAAATCCGCTTTTACAATAAAAACAAACACCACAAGCAGAAAAAGCACCAACAAGTCCGAAATTCTTTCGGTAACTACCGTTCCCATAGAATGTTTTATTTCCACATTATCGGTTTTTTTCAATGAAGCACACCTCACCACTTCGCCCATCCTCGGCAATCCCATGTTGGCAAAATATCCTACGGCCACAGCATGAAACATATTCCAATCGGACGGTTCATACCCAAAGGGCTTCAACATCAATTTCCACCGCAATCCTCTAAAATAATAAGCCACAGCCCCACTCAACCCGGAAACAAGCACATAGAAATAATTAGCACTCTCAAGTTTATGAAAAAAAGATTCGAGCGGTATGTCTTTAAAAACCAAGTAAACCACTCCGCCGGTAAGTGCAAAAAACAGTAAGAAATTCAATATTTTAAAAACGGTAGATTTCAACTCTTACAACAATTTATTGGTTTCGGTGTTGGGAAAAATAATTTTCGGTTGGAAAGTTTTAGCCTCTTCAATATCCATCCATGCATACGACAAAATCAAAATAATATCCCCTACAAGTGCTTTTCTTGCAGCAGCTCCGTTAAGCCCTATCACTCCGGACCCTCTTTCTCCTTTGATCACATAAGTATCAAATCGTTCCCCATTGTTCAGATTCAATACCTGTACCTTTTCATTTTCCAAAAGCCCGGCAGCATCCATCAGGTCTTCATCAATAGTAATACTACCTATATAATTAAGATTAGCTTCCGTCACCTTGACCCTATGTATCTTCGATTTTAGAATTTCTATCATCATAGCCACTCAAAATTTTTCAAATCGCAAATTTAATTCAATTTTCAAAACGGCTTATTCGTTACAAACGATATTCGTTTCAATCAATGTGAACTTATTTTTCAGAAGAAGATTCCAAGCTGACTATCAATCATTTAACAAAAAAAACACACCTTTATAGCCCCATTGAACAAACGTCCTAAAGCGATACGAACATTACCCATAAAGCTAAAAAGTAATAGAAAAAATTTATCAGCCCACCATTAACCGAACCACAGATTTTCACAAACAATGCAATAAATTAAAAAAGACTTTGTTACAACTTAGCAACACATTCATTTTTTTATTTTTTTTTAACAACAAGTTGCGTACTAATTTTTTTTTGTAAATTAGCAAACCGAAAAAATATGTTTGTTTAACCAATTAAAAAACCATATCTCTATGAAAAACATTGCAAAATTATTGGTAGTATTGTTGATGGCAATCAGTGTAAACACTGTATTTGCACAAGAAGAAGCGACCGATACGGCAGCAACAACAAACGACACAACCGCTGTAGCGCAAGACTCAACAGCAGTAGATACTGCGGCAACCGCCACAGCAGACAGTACACAAGTTACTGCCCAAGAAGAAAATAAAGATGAAACGGAAGTTCCCGAAGAATCAGGCCTTCATTACCAAATCAAAAAGAAATTTATAGAAGGTGGTGCCGGATTTATGGGCGTTATTTTGCTTTCTTTGATTTTCGGTTTGGCCTTGGCTATCGAAAGAATTTTATATTTGAATTTGGCAACCATCAATACCAGTAAATTTATTGAAAAATTTGAAAACGCATTGTTCAACGACGGTATTGATGCCGCATTGGAAGTAGCCAGAAATACCAGAGGTCCTATTGCCAGCCTGTATTATCAAGGACTTATGCGCTACAAAGACGGCAATAGCCTCGATATGATAGAAAAATCCATAATTGCATACGGCAGCGTACAAATGGGACTCATGGAAAGAGGACTTACCTGGATAGCATTGTTTATCGCACTGGCACCGATGCTCGGATTTATGGGTACCGTTATCGGTATGATCGAAGCATTTGACGCTATTCAAAAAGCAGGTGATATTTCCGCATCATTGGTTGCCGGAGGTATTAAAGTGGCTTTGATTACCACGGTATCCGGTCTTATTGTAGCTATCATTCTCCAAGTATTCTACAATTACATTGTATCTAAGGTGGATGCTTTGGTAAATAATATGGAAGACGCATCAATTACATTAATGGATATCTTGGTTAAATTAAATAACAAAAAATAAGAACTACTATGAAGTTAGCTAAAATAACATCATTTTTACTATATGCATTACTTGGTATATCGGCAATATTGGGAGTTTTGTTTTATACAAACAGCATTTCCGAAGAACCCTTAATATATGTAGCATACCTGTTTGTTGCTTTGGCAGCAATATTTGCTATCGGGTTCCCGATCTATCAATTAATGTCCAATCCCAAAGGCGCCCTTAACACACTGATAGGCTTGGCCATTTTGGGTGTGATTGTACTGATAGCCTATTCTTTGGCTTCCGATCAAGTAATGCACATAGTAGGATATGAAGGACCGGACAATAATCCGAGTACCCTAAAAACAGTTGGAACAGGATTGTTTACCACTTACATCTTGTTCTTTTTATCATTGGCAGCAATTGTAATTACAGAGATTTACAATGCGGTAAAATAAATTAAAGGGGGCCTTTCCCCTTTAATTTTAAAATTTAATGGAATATGGCTAGAAAATTGCAAGAAATAAATGCAGGTTCGATGGCTGACATAGCCTTCCTGTTGCTAATTTTTTTCCTCGTAACTACAACCATGGATGTTGATACAGGGTTGGTAAGAAAATTACCACCACCCCCTCCACCTGACCAAGAAAAAACGCCTCCTATTAAAGAAAGAAATGTGTTTATCGTCTTAATCAATAGCCACGATCAATTGTTGGTAGAAGGGGAACCCCTTGATATACACCAACTTAAAGAAAAAGCCAAAGAATTTATCAAAAATCCTTATGACAAAGCGGATTTACCGGAGAAAAAAATCGTAGATATTCCTTATTTTGGAAAGTATCCGGTATCCAAAGGCGTAATTTCTTTGCAAAACGACAGAGGCACAAGTTATAAAAGGTACATAGAAGTACAGAATGAACTGGTGGCAGCATACAATGAATTACGGGACGAATTGGCAATGGAAAAATTCGGAAAACACTTTGACGAATTGGATAAAGATAAGCAAGATGCTATCAAGAAAATTTATCCGCAAAGAATTTCCGAAGCCGAACCTAAAAATGTAGGAGGAAAATAATATGTCAAGGTTCAAAAAAAATAAAGACCAAGGTACCCCGGCAATATCAACGGCATCGCTGCCGGATATTATCTTCATGTTGTTGTTTTTCTTTATGGTGACGACAGTAATGCGAGAAGTGGAACTTAAAATTAAAGTAAAGGTACCGCAAGCTACCGAATTGAAGAAACTGGAAAAAAAATCATTGGTAAGCTACATTTACATAGGAAAACCTTTGAAAAAATACCAAAAGGTATTTGGAACCGAACCGCGCATCCAGCTGAATGATGCATTTGCGGAAGTTTCCGACATACAGCAGTTTATCTTGAAAGAAAGAGAAGCTCGCAACGAAAAGGAAGTTCCTTTGATGACAACATCTTTGAAAGTGGACGAAGATGTGAAAATGGGCATTGTAACCGATGTAAAACAAGAACTAAGAAAAGTAAATGCCTTGAAAATCAACTACTCCTCCAAGAAAAGAGATAAAAACTGGTAATTTTATTTTTTGAAAAATACAAAGATTTAGGGAAGGGGGCAGAAGCCCCCTTTTTTTATTTTTGTACGGAAAATTAAACTTTACAGGGTTATATTGTCTAAGCTTTTAAGCCTATTTTATTAAAACCATTTTTTATGATAAACCAATTAATAGCTTTTTCCGTAAAAAATAAATTACTGGTAAGCATTCATGTAGTAGCCTTGATATTGTTCGGGCTTTATGCCATGCTGAATATGAATGTAGATGCCGTACCGGATATAACTAATAATCAGGTTCAGGTTGTTACCGTTTCTCCTTCTTTAGCCCCGCAAGAAGTAGAACAATTTGTAACCTATCCCATAGAAGTTGCCATGGCCAATGTGCAAGGTGTAGAAGAAATTCGCTCCATATCCAGATATGGACTATCTGTGGTTACCATTGTTTTTGATGATAATATACCCATATTAGACGCCCGGCAGTTGGTTAGTGAAATGTTGGGCTCTGCTTCGTCGGAAATTCCGGAAGAGTACGGTACACCGGAACTGATGCCAATAACAACAGGGTTGGGAGAGATTTATCAGTACACATTGGAAGTTGATTCGGCATACAGGAACAAATACACACTCATGGATTTGAGGACGATACACGACTGGATAGTAAAGCGACAATTATCCGGAACCAAAGGAATAGTGGAAGTAAGTAGTTTCGGAGGGTATGTTAAACAATATGAAGTGGCGGTAAATCCTGTTACCCTACGCGAATACGATATATCCATAGCACAAATACTTGCCGCTTTAAGGAAAAACAATCAGAATACCGGAGGAAGTTATATTCAGAACGGCCCTTACGCTCAGTATATACGGGCAGAAGGAATACTGGTTTCCAAAGAGGATATAGAAAACATAGTGGTAACGGTAAGAAACGGCGTACCTGTATTGATTAAGGATATTGCCACTGTAAAATTCGGACATTCACAGCGTTATGGTGCTATGACAAAAGACGGAAGAGGAGAAGCGGTTGGAGGGATTACACTGATGATAAAAGGTGGGAATGCCAACAAAACCATTAAGCATATAAAATCTAAAATAGCACAAATACAAAAGTCATTGCCCCCCGGAGTGCATTTGGTTCCATATCAAGATCGATCGAATTTGGTCGATAGGGTGATTAAAACAATTACTACAAATCTTTCGGAAGCGGCACTTATCGTACTATTTGTTTTGTTACTATTTCTGGGTGACATTCGCACCAGTATTATTGTAACTTCCGTAATTCCTCTTTCTTTATTTTTTGCTTTTATTTTGATGTATTATTTCGGAGTCTCGGCATCTGTAATGTCGTTAGGTGCCATTGACTTTGGGCTTATTGTGGACGGTTCCATCATTATGGCGGAAGGAGTACTGTTTTTCCTCCATTCCAAATATGCAGGACAACGATTAACTCAACAACAATTAGACGAAATAGTTATAAAAGCTTCTCATAAAGTAGCTAAGTCGGCCGTGTTCGGGGTCATCATTATTCTAATTGTTTATTTACCTATTTTGTCTTTGCAAGGAATCGAAGGGAAGATGTTTAAGCCAATGGCATTGACAATAACTTTTGCATTGATAGGATCTCTTTTGCTTTCGCTCACTTATATCCCGATGATTTTATCATTGGTAACCAAGAAGCGTATTACTACAAAGAAAAGCATCGCCGATAAAATTGCCGAAAAAGTATCCAATGTAGTTATGGCTCTTTTGAGTTATAGTTTGAACCATTGGAAACCTATATTGTTGGGATTGTCGGCATTCTTTTTGGCAAGTTTGTTTTTATTTACCCGTTTGGGAGCGGTTTTCCTTCCCACTTTGGAAGAAGGAGACTTGGCAATGCAAATGACCTTGCCAGCTGGTAGTTCCTTGAATGAAAGCATCAAGCTTTCTACAAAAGCTGAACAAATTTTATTGAAAAATTTTCCGGAAGTAAAACATGTAGTGTCAAAAATAGGAACCTCGGAAGTCCCTACCGACCCAATGGCCATAGAAGATGCGGATATTATGATTATAATGAAGGATAAAAGCCAATGGACAACAGCTCATACCCGGGAAGAAATGGTCGAAAAGATGAAAAAGAAGTTATCGGTAATAACAGGTGCATCTTTCGATTTCACGCAACCTATCCAGCTGAGATTCAACGAACTTCTGACAGGAGCAAAGTCCGATGTTGTAATTAAAATATACGGTGAAGACTTGTCTGTCCTGTATCGCAAAGCCGAAGAAGTTGCCGACAAAATAAAAGGAATAAGAGGAGCGGCGGATATCAAAGTAGAACAAATTGAAGGATTGCCGCAAGTAATTTTCAAATACAAAAGGGATAAAATTGCCGAATATGGTTTGAATATAGAAGAGCTTAACGATGTGATAAATACAGCTCTGGCGGGAAAAACGGCAGGAGTTATTTTTGAAGGTGAAAAAAGATTTGATATGGTAGTAAGACTAAGCGAAAGTTGCCGTTCGGATATTAATAGTATCAAAAAACTTTTTGTGAAAACACCATCCGGTAACACTGTGTATTTAGACGATCTGGTAGAGGTAGAATATAAAGACGGTCCTATGCAAATAGCCAGAGATAATACACACCGTAGAATTACCATAGGTATAAATGTACGCAACCGGGATGTCAAATCACTTATTGCCGAAATCAAATCGAAAATAGAAAAAGAAGTGTCTCTTCCTCCCGGTTATTATTATACTTACGGCGGACAGTTTAAAAACCTCGAAGATGCGACCAACCGGTTAATGATTGTTGTTCCTATTGCATTAGGCCTAATTTTACTTCTATTATTCTTGTCCTTTGGTTCTATGAAAGAAGCTCTAATTATTTACGGTACCATACCGCTTTCTATAATAGGGGGTGTATTCTCTTTGTGGATACGGGAATTACCTTTCAGTATTTCCGCCGGTGTGGGTTTTATTGCTTTATTTGGAGTAGCCGTATTAAATGGGATTGTCCTTATTAGCGCATTTAACCGGCTCAGATCAGAAGGTATTACAGAAATGGAAATATTGCTCAAAACCGGCGTCAAAGAAATGGTGCGTCCTGTCACGCTTACCACTCTGGTAGCAGCCTTGGGGTTTATTCCCATGGCCGTTTCGCAACAAGCCGGTGCAGAAGTACAAAGACCATTAGCTACGGTAGTTATCGGCGGTATTTTGGTGGCAGCTGTTTTGACACTTATTGTAATACCTATTTTTTATAAGCTTATGTATTCCAAACAAACTAATAATTTAAAAAAGGCTTTGTTTCTTTTGATACTGCCTTTCGGATTCTCTTCGTTACCTTCCGATACGGTACCCATAACACTTGAAAAGGCTTTTGAAATAGCAATGGTCAGCAATATAGATGTTGCAAATGCAAGGTATGACCTTACCATCGCGGAAAAGAGGGTAAAAGCAATAAATTTACTGGGCGAAACAGAATTTTCTTATGATCGGGGACAATTGAATTCGGAACTTACGGATTATTCTTTCTCTGTGATGCAGCATATAGGCAATCCGTTTCATGCACTTGCAGACAGAAAACTGAAAAAGAAAGAACAAGGTGTAAATAAGAGCAAAATGAGATTGGTAGAGGCTCAGGTTAAATATCAAATTACCAATTTTTTTAATGATTATTATTATCAAAAAGCATTATTGAAGCTGTATCACTATATGGCAACATTGCTAAAAAAAGCAGTGGAAATTGCCAATGTACGATATGCAAACGGCGATGTGTCAGAAATGGAAAAAAATTATATACAAGAAAGATATAACATTATAGAATGGAAACTTGCCGACATGCAATTGGAACTGGAAAGGACGGTAGTAAAATTGAATCGTTTGTTAAACACCGACTCTATTTTGGTTCCGGTAGCCAAAGATAAATTTATGTTATCCGTTACCAATCCGCTACTTGACAGTATGCAATTGTTACAAACATCGCGGATAGCATACGAATCAGCCAAAAGTGAGTATTACAAACAAAGTGTTGTTTTACAAAAAAGACAATTGCTGCCGGAAATATCTGCCGGGTATTTCAATCAACAAATAAACAATGTACAAGGGTTTCAAGGATGGTCTATGAGTATTGCATTACCTATTTGGTTTTTACCGAAAAAACAAGAAATAGAAATAGCAAAATTGGAATATAGGAAATCTTTGGATAATAAAGATTTTCAAGTAAAGTCATTATACATGGAATTGAAGAATGCTTATAACCAATACAAAACCATCAAAACCAGATTGGAATATTTTGAAAAAAACAGTTTGGAAAATGCCCAAAAAATAATTCTACAATCTACCCAAATGTATCAAAGCGGAGAAATAGAATATCTCGATATGATACAACATCTTAACAATGCTCTAAGCATCAGGGAAAATTACTTGGATATACTCCACCAATACAATCAAACGGTCAATTTGATAAATTACATGATAAAATATTAAAAAAAGATAGGAATGAAGAAAATAAAATTTATATCGTCATTGCTCCTAATCGGATTATTGACGGCATGCAATAGTAACATTGCAGAAAATGAAACTACAAATGTACCGGAAGATACCATAGCTACCGACACCGTAGTATTTACAAATGAACAAATCCAAACGGCAGAAATTAGGACAGGAAAGTTGGATAGTATAAACATGCATCAGGAAATCTTTTGTACAGGCACAGTGGAAGCTTCTCCCGGAAACATTGCCAAGGTTTCGGTTCCTCTACCGGCTTTTATTGATAAAATTTATGTGCGACATGGTGCTTATGTAAAAAAAGGACAAAAAATTTTGGACTTTAAACATACGGATTTTATCGATTTACAGTCGGATTATTTAAAACTTAAAACGGAATTGAAAGTAAAAAAACAAGAGTACGAACGACAAAAGAAATTGTTTTCCGAAAAAGCGGTATCCGAAAAGAAGTTCCGTCAGACAGAAGCGGATTATCAAACTGTTTTGACAAAAATGAAAGGCTTGGAGCAAAAATTGATAATGATAGGAATAGATCCGGAAAACTTAACCCCTGAAAAAATATCTGCAACTATTGATTTGAAAGCTCCTATATCCGGCTATGTGGACGAAATCAATGTAAATTCCGGACAATATGTTGAACCTAAGGATGTATTATTTGAAATTATAAGCCCCGGGAATTATACTATTATGTTAAACGTATATACCAAGTACAAACACTTAATCCAAATAGGTGATGAAGTACAATTTAAACCTTGTGACAAATGCCCCCCTGAAAAAGCAGTGGTTTACAGTATTGGTCAAATAATAGATCCGGCTTCAAAAACTTTTAAAGTACATGCTACTCCAAAACAGAAAAATCTGAAATTAACCGTGGGAGCTTTTATTAATGCAAAAATACTGATAAATAATGTAAAGCTTCCGGTGCTTCCTCTGAGTGCCGTAATAAAAAAACATGGGAAATCATATATTTTCATAAAAACCACCACCAATCACTTTAAGATGGTCGAGGTAAAAACCGGTTTTTCGGATGACCGATATGTAGAAATTGTAGCACCGGATACTTTATGGAATAAAGAAATTGTAACAAATGGCGTAAATTATTTATATGCCAAATTGAACGAATAACTTTTTCTTGTATTTTTGCACGGCAAATTAAAAACAGAATAATTATGAAAGATTTTCAGACAGTTACTTGGTTAGAAGATATGGCTTTTGAAGGAGAGGTAAACGGGCATAAGCTTGTATTGGATGCAGAAGAACGAGTGGGCGGTAAGGATAGAGGCCCCCGACCCAAACCGCTAATGCTTACCTCCTTGTTGGGCTGTACGGCCATGGATGTAATTTCCATTCTCAAAAAAATGCGGGTGGATGTCAAAGATTTCAAAGTACATGCCGATGCGGAATTAACGGAAGAGCATCCGAAACATTACAAAAAGATACACCTCATATATGAATTTACAGGCAAAGATTTGCCAATGGATAAATTGGAAAAGGCCGTAAACCTAAGCCAAGACCGCTACTGCGGCGTAAGTTATGTTTACAAGCAAGTGATAGAAATGACTTACGAAATCAAAGTAAATGATATTGCATAAGCCTATCGGATATTTTATATTGCCAAAACTTTGAGCCGGCAGACTTGTCCGGCTCTTTTTTTATAGATACTTTTCAAAAAAATCTTGCCAATGTTTTTTGTCTTTATCAGGAAGTAGGTAGCCGGTAAAGAGTTCAAAATTTCTTAATGCTTGGGCAATCAACCATTTCTCACCTTTTATGTATTCCTTGATTTTTTCATGTGAAGCATATTCGGGAAAAGGATAAACGGCATCTAAAAAACTAAGATCTTTCACCTCCAATAAGTCTATTTTTTCATGTACAAATTCGGGACAGGCAACGGTATTTACTACTGTTACACAATCACTCCCCCAATCTTGTATGTTTCTTATCACTTTTGCTCCGTAATATTCGGCAAATGCTTCCGCTTTGTGTAAGGTACGATTATGCACATAAAGCATTCCCCCCATTTTTTTGATGGCAATGGCCGCTGCCACTGCCGCACCCCCGGTACCCAACAACAGAAATTTTTTGCAACTTGTTTTTAATGCCTCCAACCCTTTTAACACACCGTAAATATCTGTATTATAGCCTACTAGAACATCCCTCTTTTTTATGATTGTATTTACAGCCTTATATTTCCCCGTATCGGTTTCGATGGTATCACAAGCTTGTGCCGCAAGCAATTTATAAGGTGCCGTAATATTGGCTCCACTTAGTTCCCGCACAATCTTCCTCATAGCCTTTTTGTCGGTAATGTCAGCTTCTACAAAGCCATATTCCGCATCCACCTTATAGTGCTCAAACAATACCTTGAAAATGGCAGGACTTTTACTGTTTTGGACCTTTCGGCCTATCACCGCATATTTATTCATTATCGTAAAGTTTGATAATATCCTCGTAATACGGTTGACCGGCAAAAACAGGGCTCTCTTTATCTGGAGCAGCAAATACAAACGGCGCCCCCCTTCGCAAAGCTTCCACTCTGGAAATCAAAGCGGTTTTTCCCATGGTAAAAGCAATTAGGCGTTCCTTCTCTGCCCCATGGTATAAATTCAACAACCGCTTAAAATCTCCACGGTAGTCGCTTGTAACAATTTTCACATATTCGGCTCCCAATTGCCTTAACTTTTCATATAATTCCAACAAGGCATCAAAATCCGGTGTCGTATCGTAGTCGTGATATGATACCAGAAGAGGATACCCTCCTAACACACTAAAATCCAAACTATTATATGCCACATCTATTGCCAGCAAGTTATGAGTCATTTCCGCCCATTCTATCTTCTTTTTAATATCGCAATTATCACCACGGCAAGTAAGAATTATCCGGTTGCCGCTTTTTAATATTTTTTCCGGTAGCACATTGTCGGCAAACAAATCCATCCTCACTTCAAAAATAAAGCCGTCGAATTTTGATAAATTATTTTCCACCCGTAAAAAATTTTCCGAAGAAAGACTCAAGCATATTTTTCGGGTAATGCAACAACTCATTTACGCAATTTTTTGTTCATAATTTTTGCTTGCACCGAAATAGCTTCCTGATGAATCAGTTTGAATATTTTATTTATGAATACGGGGTCAATATTTTTCTTTTTGGCCTTTTTCACGGCATCGTTCAGTATTTTTTTCCATCTTGTGCTTTGCAATATGGTTATGTTATTTGCCTGTTTCAGTTTGCCTATTTTTTCCACAAGCCGTATGCGTTGTTCGAGTGTTACCAGCAGGTGGTCGTCCAAGATGTCTATTTTCCGGCGCAATTCTTCTATTTCATTATAAAAATCGGCATTGCTTATGGTGCTGTTCCGTATCACAAGGGTTTGTAATATACTTTTGAGTTGGTCCGGTGTAATTTGTTGTTTGGCATCGCTCAATGCATTTTCGGGCTCTATATGGGTTTCAATCATCAATCCGTCAAAATCAAGGTCCATTGCCTCTTGCGACAGTTCAAATATAAAACGGGCATCACCGCTGATATGACTGGGATCGCTCAATAGGGTAATTTCCGGAATATAAGTTTTAAGGTCAATAGGGATTTGCCATTGCGGCAAATTACGATATTGGGTCTTCTCATAATTGGAGAAACCTCTATGAATGGCCGCCAACCTTTTGATTCCGGCTTTGTTTATTCTTTCCAGAGCCCCTATCCAAAGTTCCAAATCGGGGCTAACCGGATTTTTGACAAATACGGGAATATCCACTCCTTTTAGGGCTTCAGCCAATTCTTGTACGGCAAAAGGATTGGCAGTAGTGCGTGCCCCTATCCAAATGGCGTCAAAACGGGCTTTCAGCACTTTTTCCAGGTGCTGCGGAGTGGCCACTTCCGTAATAATCTTGATACCATATTGCTCTCTGGCTTTAAGTAACCATGGAATTCCCCGGTGTCCAACTCCTTCGAACGAATCCGGTCGGGTACGCGGTTTCCACAGACCTGCCCGAAAATAAACAAGGTGTTCTATCCGGTGTAGCTGACGGGCAATAGCCAGCACTTGCTCTTCCGATTCGGCACTGCAAGGACCGGCGATAAGAAAAGGTTTCCGGATACCGGCAAAATCCCGTCTCCACAAAGGCAAAGGCAATATTTCCGACCTATTGACAACCACCAACAAAAGTAATATTTCCCCTGCAAAGATAACAAAAAAGGCTGCCTCTTTTGCCAAGAAGAAACAGCCTTTTTCTGAAAATGATTAAATGCTGCAATCAATAAGTTTTTTTCTTTTTATCGGTTATTGCTTTGCTACGAGTAGTATGCGTTGTATTACTGTGCTGACTCTGCATAGGATGTACTATCCGGGATGTATCTATTTTCGATTTGGGCATTATACGCATAGTTTTGGTTTTGAGCTCTTTTGGCCCACTTCTTCGTAAGACCATCTCTTTCTTAGATATCCTTTTGTATGTTTTACTTTTCTCCGTTTGGGAAAAAGCTGTTACCGTCCCCATGGCAAAGACAAATAGAAATATTACAGTTTTCATAAGCTTATATTTTTAGTCAAATACTGTTATTACACAATGGTCTGCAACCTCCGAAGATGTTGGATCGATTTCTATTCTCCATGGCGAAGAAGCCCAGTTTACTACTGCTTTCCATTGTAGTTTCACCGTGGTAGATGTACCGGATGTCACATGTGCTCTAACACCAGAAAACGATACAGAACCGGAAGTTATTATATACCAAGAATTTGTATCATCATCGAAGTCGGTTATAACTGTGGCTGACCTGGCAACTTCCACCCCATTTACCAAGAGTCTGACTTGAATCATTGCCATTCCAAATTGTGCGTTGCCTTGATCATCAGCTAGTCTTGCGGCAAGTGATGAAAAAATATAAAAATAGTCATGCTCCGGAACAAAAGTTAAAGACATGCCGGGAATATCTTCCCATGAAGAAGTGTTTGTGGTATAAACCAAAGAGTTCAATTCGACACTGGACGCATTGTTCCCGTAGAGAGGGATACTTGCCGGAGTTTGCCATACAGGTGGTTGTCCGGGACCTTGCGAGGTTAGTATCTGTCCGCTGGTTCCGGCACTTCCGTTAGGCATCAAGGCGCCGCTAAACTTCACATTGCCGTTTACATCCAATTTTTCTGCCGGGCTGGTTGTTCCTATTCCGACGTATCCTCCTAAAATATGGGTCTGAGCACCACCAGACGGACGAAGAACTATATCCCTATTATCATATGTATAAATTGTAAAATCATCTCCATTCCCATAACTTGCAGAACTAATATTGTGCATAAATCCTGCCCAATATGCTGTATCGCAACCAAATCGCACAAATTCATAAGTACTACTGATATTACCCGGATCCAAATAAGGAGTCCGGATTGCATATCCGCTACCTATTTCAAGTTTTCGTTGAGGATTTGCCGTTCCAATACCAACATTTCCTGCGGAAGTTATTCTCATCACATTACTTCCACCTGTTCTGAATACCAAATCAACGGCATCCGAAGTGCCCAAATAATGAGTATTGGGGTCTGTTCCGGCGTTTCCGTTTAGTTTCCAATACCGGCTGTCGACACCGATTTCCACCCACTGATTGCCGTCAAAAAACCAAAAAGATTTGGTATCCTTGTCATAAACCAATAAGCTTTCGTCGTTTAGCCCGGATGTGGGAATACTTAACCTTTCCGCAGAACTGAGACGCGAAATCAGTACCCCCTTGTTGGCTCCTGCGGCATGTACTTCCAAAAGGGCATTAGATGACAGTTGCGTGTAAGAACTATCGTCGGAAACAACAACTTGTGCTTGTAGCCCAGAATAAAAAACAGCAAGCACAAATGCGAAAAAAATAGATATTCTTTTCATGGTTTACAATTTTGTTTTGGCAAATATAAAAAAAATTATTTGTTAAAAAAATTTTTTTTCAAATCGAAAAAATTCCACATCCAACTAACCGTAAAGGAAATAAGTTCTTACCTTCATTTATAAGTAAGAACAAGATAAACTATTACTTTTGCAGGTTCAATATATGCAATGTATGAAATCTAACGAGCCGGAATATATTCAGATAGAAGGAGCCAGAGAAAACAACCTTAAAAATGTGGATTTACGGATTCCGCGAAACAAACTAACCGTAGTAACGGGGGTAAGTGGTAGCGGAAAGTCTTCATTGGTTTTTGACACCTTATTTGCCGAAGGCCAACGCCGTTATGTAGAAAGCTTGTCGTCTTATGCCCGCCAGTTTTTGGGAAAACTCAAAAAACCGGATGTGGAAAAAATTACGGGAATCCCTCCGGCTATTGCTATCGAACAAAAAACCATACAAGGTAACAACCGCTCAACCGTTGGTACCGTAACGGAAATATATGATTACTTGCAATTGCTTTTTGCCAAAATCGGAAAAACATTTTCTCCCGTATCCGGTAAAGAAGTAAAAAAACACAGCGTAAAAGATGTTACGGAATATGTACAAAACCTTGCAGAAGGTACACGCCTTTATATTGTCTTTCCTATCCATGCGGAAAACTTTGCCGAAGCGGCAGAAAAAATAAGAAGTTACAAAGAAAAAGGATTTGTCAGATTGGAATGTGGCAGTAAAATATTGTACATTACGGAATACGAAAACCACCCGGAACTTTGCAAAGATTATCAAAATCTGAACATTCTTGTCGATCGTATCAAAACCCGTAAAGATTTATCTGTCATAAGCCGGCTAAACGAAGCGGCGGAAATTGCTTTCAGGGAATCAAAAGGTCATTGTACCATAAAAATTGTGGACAAAAACGGAATAAAAGAAAAAGTTTCGTTTTCCAACCAATTTGAAGAAGATGGCATTCTTTTTACAGAACCGTCCTACCATTTTTTTAGTTTTAACAACCCGTTAGGTGCTTGTCCGGTTTGTGAAGGATACGGCAATATTATCGATTATAGTGATGATTTGGTATTTCCGGATAAAAATTTGAGCATAATAGATGACGCCATTGCACCGTGGCGGGGTGCTTCGAGCAGTTATTTCAAAGAACAATTGATAAAAAATGCCCACAAATTCAATTTTCCGGTACACAAGCCTATAAAGGATCTCACGGATGAACAAATCAAATTGCTGTGGACAGGTAATCAATATTTTACCGGATTGCGCGATTTTTTTGCTATGATAGAGGCCAAAACTTACAAGATTCAAGCACGTGTCTTTATTGCTCGTTTCCGGAAACAAACGGTTTGTCCGGCATGTAAAGGCACAAGATTGCGAAAAGAAACCTCTTATGTAAAAATCGGCGGTAAAAATATTCAGCAACTTGTCAATCTGGAGTTATCCGAATTATATGACTTTTTCAAAAACCTCCAACTCGACGAAACCGACCGGCAAATAGCCAAACACATACTTCACGAAATAAACAAACGATTGGAACTGCTCATCAAAGTAGGACTGGGATATGTAACACTCAACAGAACCACCAACACATTAAGCGGTGGCGAAAGCCAACGGGTAAGATTGGCCAATTCCATAGGCAGTTCACTGGTAGGGTCGCTATACATATTAGATGAACCCAGTATCGGGTTACACCACGAAGATACGGACAAACTTATAAAAGTTTTGAAAGAATTGCGGGATGTAGGAAATACGGTAGTAGTGGTAGAGCATGACGAAAAAATCATCGAATCGGCCGATTATATCATAGACATAGGTCC
>CAYMVE010000002.1:0-48254 GCA_964393715.1 uncultured Bacteroidales bacterium
TTTATAGTCATTTTCTTATCCTATTTTTTCTTGTAAATATAGGGTAATTTTAATTGTTCTCAAAATTTTATACGATTAGAAGATATTAACTGCTTTTTCCTTCATAATCTCCTTACAAATATCCTATAAATTTTTCACTTCGGAAAAACAACCCCGTATTTTTGTTTACCACACACAATAACAGCATTAAAATCAACACCTTTCGTTTACAAACCACAAGGTTTTCAAGATTGTCCGGATAGTTCCTCTCAGTATTCCGATACTCTTTGAAAAATAAAATTTATGGCACGGGAAATCATCAAAAACATGACTGTCTGCAAATTGCTAAAAATAATTAACTTTGTCGGTTGAAAAATCAACGCCGTGACGAATTTGGCATTAGTTACCATAGCGGTTTTTGTATTGAATATACCGTTCGGATATTGGCGCGGTAGGGTCAGAAAGTTTTCGTTACAATGGTTTTTGGCCGTACATTTGCCCGTACCCGGCGTTATTGCTTTAAGATTTTTGGGAGGATTGGGTTTTCAATGGTTTACCTATCCGTTTTTGGTCGGAGCATTTTTTTTAGGCCAATTTGCCGGTGCCAAATTTGCCAAAAAGAAAAAAGGAGGGCTTAGTGATGAAAGTTAATGTATATGTAAAAAAAGGAGAAAAGGTTCATGTTTACGACCATTTGAACCTTTCGGAAACAGACGGCAAAATATTGTGGATAGACTTGGAAGAGCCCGACGAACAGATAAAAGACCAATTGGAATTAAAGTACGATATCGACTTCCGATCCGACAAAGAAATTGTGGAAATCGAAGCAAGTTCCCGATACATCGAAGACGAAGACACGATAATAGCCAATACTAATTTTGCCACGCTCACCTCCGACGACAATTTTGACGCCGATATGGTTTCCATGATTCTCAACAAAGACGGTATTCTGTTTACCATTAGAAAACGCTCATACAGACCGTTTTACAATACGGCTCGCAAGGTTCTTACCCTACCCAGACTATTTAATAACGGCTATCAAATTTTGGTCACCCTTTTTGAAACCAGAGTAGATTACGAAGCCGACATGGTAGAGTTTATCACCAAAAAAATCGATAAACTTTCAAAAGAAATAGTAACGGATGAAATAAACAACGAAATCTTAATGGACATTAAAGAACTGCAAGAAAAACAAATGCTGTTGCGAGAAAGTGTGATTGACAAACAAAGGCTTGTATCGGCATTCCTCAAAAGCGAACTCTTGCCCAAAGAAAACATAGAAAAGTTACGCATCCTTATCAAGGATATTTCCTCCCTTATAGATTATTCAAAATTTAATTTTGAAAGACTTGAATATCTGCAAGATACTTTTCTCGGTTTGGTAAATATGGAACAAAACAAGATTATAAAAATCTTTACGGTGGTATCGGTAATATTTCTACCACCTACACTGATAGCAAGCATTTATGGCATGAATTTCAAAGTCATGCCCGAGTTGAGTTGGAAATTGGGATATCCTATTTCGCTGGTATTAATGGTTGCTTCTTCAATAGGAACTTTGTGGTTTTTCAAGAAAAAAAACTGGCTGTAACGGCTGGTATTTCCAAGATGGATTCTTAATTTTGTAGCAATAGAAAAAAACTTAAAAAATGGGCATCGTAGCAATTGTAGGAAGACCCAATGTGGGCAAATCTACCTTTTTTAACAGGTTGTACGGCGAAAGACTGGCAATCGTGGACGAAACCGAAGGAGTAACACGCGACAGGATATACGGAAAAACCGACTGGAACGGAATGGAATTTTCCATAATAGATACGGGAGGATACATTACCAATAGCGAAGACATTTTTGAGGCTGAAATACGCAAACAAGTAACATTGGCCGTAGAAGAAGCCGACTTGGTACTGTTTATGACGGATGTACAAACGGGAATTACCGACATGGACATGGCCATAGCGGAAATGTTACGCAGGTCGGGTAAAAAAGTAATTGTAGCCGTAAATAAAGTGGACAATACAAAATTGTTTTTTGACAGTAACGAATTTTACAGACTGGGATTTGACGAAGTATATCCTATTTCGTCCACCAACGGATCGGGTACCGGCGACTTGTTGGATGCCATAACAGCATATTTTGAGACAAACCAAATCAAAGAACCGGAAGCATACCAAGAAGACATTCCCAAAGTTGCCTTTGTTGGACGTCCCAATGCCGGCAAATCGACACTGATAAACACCCTGTTGGGAGAAGAAAGAAACATCGTAACCGATATCCCCGGCACCACCAGAGATACCATAGATGCCATTTACAACAAATTCGGCCACCAATTTGTATTGGTAGATACTGCCGGCATACGCAAAAAAAGAAAAATATTCGACGATTTGGAGTTTTATTCGGTGGTTCGTTCGGTCAGAGCCATAGAACGGTCGGATGTAGCGGTATTAATCATTGATGTTACAATGGGAATAACCTCGCAAGACATGACAATTTTCAACATCATAAAAAAGAATCATAAAGGAGCCATTATTGTAATGAACAAATGGGACCTTGTGGACAAAGATCACAAAACCCTGGAAGAATATAAACAGGAACTGCTAAAAAAAATAGCCCCTTTTACCGATGTTCCCGTGTTGTTTATTTCCGCTAAAAACAAAAAACGAATTTTTAAAGTAATCGAAGAAATAGAACGCGTTTACAAAAACAAACAAATCAAAATACCTACCCACAAACTGAACGAAGTCATGTTGCCGCTTATTGAAGCAACTCCTCCACCCATGTACAAAGGAAAAAAAGTAAAAATAAAATATGTAACGCAACTTCCAAGCCGGTCGGTTTCTTTTGCCTTCTTTTGCAACCACCCGCAATATATCAAGGAGCCGTACAAAAGATTTTTGGAAAATAAATTGCGCGAAAACTTCGAACTAACCGGTGTTCCGGTCAATATAATTTTAAGGGAAAAATAATGGGACGGATTCTGGCCATCGACTACGGACTGAAACGCACCGGATTGGCGGTTACCGATCCGCTCAAAATCATAGCCTCACCGCTAACAACTATCCATACCGCTACGGTTTTTGAGTTTATAAAACAATATACGGCCAAAGAAAATGTTGAAAAAATAATAGTCGGTTTCCCTTATTATAAAGAAGGAGAAACTACGGAATGGCAGAAAAAAATCATTAATTTTGCCGATGAATTAAAAACCTTGACGGGCATAGCCGTGGAATTGTATGACGAAAGTTATACCTCCCGATTAGCAGTACAGGCTATGGTGCAAGGTAATATGAAAAAAAAGGACAGAAAAAAGAAAGAAAATATTGACAAATTGAGCGCAACCATATTGTTGCAAGATTATTTAAATTCGTTGCAATTATGATTTTACCCATAGCCATATACGGAAACCCGGTACTAAGAAAAGTTGCCGAGGAAATAGACAAAGATTATCCGGAATTGCAAACATTAATTGACAACATGTTTGAAACCATGTACCAGTCCGAAGGAGTAGGATTGGCAGCACCGCAAGTAAACAAATCTATCAGACTGTTTGTTATTGACGCATCACCGTATGGTGACGAAGAACCGGCACTCAAAGATTTTAAAAAAGTCTTTATTAATGCGCAAATTCTGGAAAAAAGCCACGAAATGCAATCATTCAACGAAGGATGCCTGAGCCTGCCGGGAATAAGAGAAGATGTAAAACGACATTTAAAAATAAAAATGCGTTATTACGACGAAAACTTCGAACTACACGAAGAAGTGTTTGAAGGTACGCCTGCCGTGATTATTCAGCACGAATACGACCATACCGACGGAATCTTGTTTATAGACCGTTTGTCTTCCCTCAAACGCAGACTTTTGCGTAATAAACTAAAAGCCATAGAAGAAAACAAGGTAAGAGTAAATTATAAAATCATACCCAACAAAAAAGTCAGATAATGAAACGATGTATCAATTTTTTAGGAATAGTGGCTATCATATTCCTTTTTTCTTGTTCGGGAGAAAACAATACGGAAAAATCCGGAACACAAGATACCGCTACCGTTACAACGGAGAAGAAATCGCCTTATGAAAAAACCAACTTGTCTGCACACATAAAAGAACTGGAAAGCAAAATTACCGACACGGCACAAATTAACCGTGGTGTCGCCATGGACCTTATGTTGTCCTATGCCAAATACGCCACATTATATCCCAACGATTCGGCAAGTGCCGAATACTTGTACAAAGCCGGGGATATAGCCAGAAGTATAGGCGAAGGACGCAATGCCGTAAATTACTACAAACGAATACTGAACGACTACCCTAACTATAAAAAGAGAGCCATTACTATGTTTATGCTTGCCTTTACTTATGAAAACATTATGAACGATACGGCAAACGCACGAAGATATTATACGGAATTTGTCAAAGATTATCCGAAGCATGAATTTGCCGACGATGCACGACAATTACTAAAATTCTTGGGCAAAAACCCCGAAACCATAGTAAAACAGTTTGAAAAAAAATAACCTTTCAATTGCTTGATGCTAAAAAAGATAGACCTATACATAATCAGAAAATTTTTATTTACTTTTTTTCTCTCCATAGTTCTGATAATGATTATCACGGTAGTGTTTGACATTACCGAAAAATTGGAAGATTTTGTAGAAAAACAAGCTACCGTAAAATCCATTATTTTCGATTACTACATTTATTTTATTCCGTATTTCGCCAATATGTTCAGTCCTCTGTTTGTGTTTATCTCCGTAGTGTTTTTTACTTCACGAATGGCATACAACAACGAATTTATAGCCATGCTAAGTGCCGGAATCAGCTTCAAACGCTTGATGTGGCCTTATTTTTTAGCAGCATTTATTCTCACATCCCTTTCTTTTTATTTGGGAAATTTTGTAATACCCAAAGCCAATTTACACCGGTTAGAGTTTGAAGACCGCTATGTTCACAATTCGTTTGTATATAAAGACCATAATGTTTACAAACAAATAAGACCCGGTATATACATGTATTTCGAAGCCTACTCTGCCAGCACCAATACCGCCTATAAATTTTCAATGGAACGCTTTCGCAACGACTCACTGGTTTACAAACTTACATCCTCGTTTATGAGATGGGATTCGACCCTAAATAAATGGTCTGTTTACAATTATTTAGAAAGACATTTTTACGGCATCAAAGAAAAATTACAAACCGGCCAACGAAAAGATACCTCATTAGTCTTTACTCCGGACGATTTTCACAAAAGGGAAAACATTGTAGAAGCCATGACTCTCCCGGAAATAAACAATTATATCCAAAATCTGATTATGCAAGGTGACCCCAAAGTGGAAAAAGTCAAAGCCTTTAAGCACCAACGCATGGCCATGCCCTTTTCAACATTCATACTAACGCTGATAGGAGTATCCTTATCATCAAGAAAAGTAAGAGGCGGAAGCGGATTGCATGTAGGTATCGGAATAGCACTCAGCTTTACTTATATATTTCTGATGCAAATAGCCAGCAACATAGCCTTGGGAACAGGTATGAATGTCATTCTGGGCGTATGGATTCCCAACATTATTTTTTCATTTATTGCCATTTACCTTTACCGAAAAGCACCGAAGTAAAATAAACTATTGCGAAAAACAAGCTGTTTGAAATTTTGTTTATATTTTCGTCAGCTGAAAACTTGTTGAAAAACCACATACATGAACATCAGTAAATTGGGACGCTCAATAGCAGAATCTACCACGCTGAAACTAAACGAAACTTTCGGCATATTAAAGGCCCAAGGAGAATCGGTAATTCATTTGGGCGGCGGAGAACCTTTCGGAAAAGCACCGCAAGAAGCCATAGAGCTTGCCAACAACCTTTTGCAAACGGGAGTAGTAAGGTATTCCCCTTCGGCAGGAACCAAAGAGCTCCGGGAAGCAATCTGCAACTACACGGAAAATTTTTACGGCATCAAACCCGGAATAAAAAATGTTATTGTTTCAACCGGTGCCAAACAAGCACTACTTATAGCCTTACAAACCATAGTAAACCCCGGAGAAGAAGTGCTGTTCGCGGCACCTTACTGGGTCAGTTATCCGGAAATGGTCAAATTGGCATCCGGTACCCCGACTTATTTCATACCGGAATCAAAGAATTTTATTCCCACCATAGAAGAATTTGAAAAGAACATCACCGACAAAACACGGGCCATCCTCATAAACAGTCCTAACAACCCAACAGGAGTCATGTATCCGGAAGCCTTGATAAAAGATTTGGTGGCACTAACAGCCGAAAAAGGTATCTATCTGATAACGGACGACATCTATCACCGTTTGATTTTTGACGGCAAACAACATCCTTCCGTACTAAAATATGCTCCTGTTTCCGACCATACACATGTTATTGTCATAAACGGAATATCAAAAACTTATGCGATGACAGGTTTCCGAATCGGTTGGGCGATAGCTGCTCCAGAACTGGTCAAAGTAATGGTAAACATCCAGAGTCACCAAACCGGAGGCCCGTCACCATTATTACAAAAAGCAGCACTCGGTGCCATAACCGGAAAGCAGACCGGAGTCGACACGCTGCGAAGCACTTTGGAAACCAATCGGAATCTGATGGTAGATTGGTTGTCGGCATTGGAAAAAGTAAAGGTAGTGAAACCGGACGGTACATTTTACATGTATGTTGATTTTTCGGCTTATGAACCCGACTCAATGAAACTTTCGGCATTCTTGCTCGAAAAAGCAAAAGTACTGACTATGCCCGGTAAAGCCTTTGGAATGGACGGCCATTTAAGACTGTCTTTCTGTAGTAGTGCCGATGATATTCAAGAAGGAATAGATAGAATCGTACGAGTTTTGAAAAAATCCGGATCAGTCAAATAAAAGGAGGAAAAACTAAAAATCCATTTCATACACAATTTTAACAAATATTTTTCGTTACTTTACTAAAAATGGGCTGGCGGAATATCCTATTATTATTTCTAATGGTGGCAGGACTTGTGACAAAATCGCAAGACACCATTAAATTTTACAGGTTTACTACGGCCAAATATGCAGATGTAATTATTTATAACGACAGCGTAACCAAAAAGGTCTTTTACAATTTTTTCGGAAAAAAAACCGATGAGTACACTTACTTGTACGATTATTTGCACGGAGAAGCCAAAGGATGGTACCCGAACGGCAATATAAAGTTCAAAGGCCGTTTTTTCCTTAACCAAAAAGACGGCAAGTGGTACTACTGGTACAAAAACGGTAAAACCGAAGCCATAGAAATCTATGACAAAGGAAAAGCAACCGGCACTTGGCTCACATGGTACAGAAGTGGAAAACTATTATCCCGAAAAAGTTTCATAGACGACAAACTTTTTGGCGAATATGTCATTTTTTATGAAAATGAAAAACCCGAAATACGAGCATATTATAAAAACGATACACTGAACGGAATATATACGGAATATTATTCAAACGGCAACAAAAGATATGAAGTCTATTACAAAAACGGAACACCCACTGGAGTAGAAAAAGAATGGTATTCCAACGGACGAATGACTTTGGAAACTATCAACAAACTTGATTCGGCCAAAGAAGCGGCTGCCGGGAAAGACAGTCTGATTTTGCCGTTTAATAAAAAATAAAACAAACGAAACTTTTTGGCGTTTCATTCGTATAAGGTAAACATTTTGCAAAAATAAAATCAAATAAACAAAAGACTATGAGGCAATTAAAAATCACCAAATCCATCACCAACAGAGAAAGCGCTTCACTAGACAAGTATTTGCAAGATATCGGGAAAGAACCTCTTATTACAGTAGAAGAAGAAGTGGAATTGGCCCAAAGAATAAAAAAGGGTGACAAAGCCGCTTTGGAAAAACTGGTAAGAGCCAATTTGCGATTCGTTGTTTCGGTAGCCAAACAATATCAAAATCAGGGTCTCAGCCTTTCCGACCTTATTAATGAAGGTAATCTGGGACTTATCAAAGCTGCCGAAAAATTTGACGAAACCCGCGGCTTCAAATTCATCTCTTATGCAGTATGGTGGATTAGACAATCCATATTGCAAGCACTGGCAGAACAATCAAGAATTGTCAGGTTGCCGCTAAATCAAGTAGGAGCATTGAATAAACTGAATAAAGAAATCTCTAAATTTGAACAGGAAAACGAAAGGGCTCCGTCCATAGAAGAAGTGGCCGGTAGTCTGGAAATGCCTAAAGAAAAAGTAGCCGACACTCTAAGAGTAGCCGGAAAACATGTTTCGGTAGATGCTCCGTTCCAAGAAGGTGAAGACAATACCTTGCTCGATGTATTGCCTAATACCACCACCCCCAAAACCGATAACCAACTTATGTACGAATCGCTCCGTAAAGAAATTGACAGAACATTGGAAACATTGAGCGAAAGAGAACAACAAATAATACGCATGTTTTTCGGTTTGGACGGAAAAGAAATGACATTGGAAGAAATCGGTCAAAAATTCGGACTAACCAGAGAAAGAGTAAGACAAATCAAAGAAAAAGCCATCAGAAGATTGAGGCATGTGTCCAAGAACAAACTGTTAAAATCGTATCTGGGATAAATTTATGACCCCAATAAGTTTCGGAGATTTCCCGCCACAATATAAAAAAAGGGCTACTTCCCAAGTAGCCCTTTTGCCTATTGCTTACGACGCAACAAGTACTTGGAAGAAAGGAGCGGACAAAGGTCCGGAAGCATTGCTTGCTGCATCCCAAGCATTAGAATGGTTCGACAGAGAAACGGAATCCGAACCTTTCCGGGTAGGCATTTATACCCACGAAATAATAAAAGATTTTTCTTCTCCCTCTTTTATGGTATCTACCATTAAAAAAAAAGCACAAAACATCCTGCAAGAAGGAAAACTTTATGTCGGCATAGGAGGTGAACATTCGGTAAGTATCGGTGCCATTTATGCAGCCGCCGCTATTTTTAATCCATTGACGGTAGTTCAGATAGACGCTCATGGCGACTTACGGGACAGGTACCACGGCAGTAAGTATAATCATGCTTGCGTAATGGCAAGAGCAGCCGAAGTGGCGGAAACGGTACAAATAGGCATTCGTAGTTTTGACCGGTGTGAATACAACAAAATGAAGCTTTCCAAAGTGTTCTTTGCCGAAGACATTTACGATAATGACCTTTGGATAGAAAAAGCCGTACAAAGCATTCCGACAAACAATGTATTTCTCACAATAGATTTGGATGGGTTCGATCCCTCTATATTGCCGGCAACAGGCACCCCGGAACCGGGAGGATTAAATTGGTACGGTGCGTTGAAATTTTTCAAAAAACTTTTCGAGGAAAAAAATGTGATTGGATTTGATGTGGTGGAACTGTGTCCGAATGAAACTTCCGCTTCTTCCGAATTCTTAGCGGCAAAACTGGTATATAAACTGATTGGTTATAAATTTTTCATAAAATAAAAACCTCCTTCTTGCCCCATCGCAAAAAGGAAGTTTTCTCAAAATATTTCAAAAGTCTAAATTAGACTTCAACCTCTATCATTTCAAAAGGCACATTAATGATAGATTGGTAATCTTCTCCCGCCTCCAGCATATCTTCGTCATCTTCTTCGTAGTACCATTTAATAAGCACATCATACCCTTTTTGCTTGATGCTTTCCAGTTTTTTAAATAAGTCTAAAATACATTTGGAAGAACTGGTATTGAAATACTCTAACTGAACATGTACTTCCGTTTTTTCTTGCGGATTGTTTTCATATTGTTCCAACCAGTCCATCAGCGGCTTGTAAAACTCAATGGAGTTTTCGGGAATGGAACGACCTTTAAGTTCCAAAACACCACTAGGGTCAAATTTTACTGTGGGAGTTTTCGGTGTGCCTTCTATTTCTATTCTTTCCATAATCCTTGTTTTTTGAATTAGATTTGCAATTTTGCTTCAAAAATATAAAAAAACATATTATCATTAATTTCTTTGAACGAAAAATTTATTTTGTTTCCGGTTCTTTTGATGATATCTATCAGCCCCAAGCCTCCACCTCCTTTCTCACTCAGCGATGTTTCCGCCAAAATGATTTTGTACAATTTGGTAATTTGCTCCTTAGTCAGCACATTGAATTGTCGTATTCTTTTTTCCAAAAAATGTTTTGTTGACTCCGTAACAATATTTGCGGTTCTCAACACTACCTCATCATGTAAAATTTTCATTTGCACCACACCGAAATTTTTTGAATATCCGTTTACACTTTCTTTGTAACTGTGGTGGTACAAATTCTGCAGAGCTTCAATGAAAATGTGTAAGACCTTTTTGGCAATGCTTCTTTTCAATTTAACCTCTTCAATACGACTTTCCAGTTCCCTCAAAAGTTTTGAAGTAATATCTTCGGTCACTTCTCCCTTGTAATACAATAGGAAAATGCCGCTTTCTTTCAATTGGTCAAAATATTCTACTACATCGAATTTCATCAAAACCTGCTTTTCTTGCATTACAAAAGTAGTATTTTTTTTTTGAACAAAGGAAATCACATCTTCAACTCATTAAAAGACATAGTCTTTTCTCTGTATGTATCTATCGGGTCACAAGTACACATTAAATTACGGTCGCCGTATGCGTCGTTGATTCTTGCCACGGGGATATGAAACTTGTTTTCCCGGATCCACGGTAACGGAAATGCAGCTTTTTCCCTGCCGTATTGATGTGTCCATTCATCGGCCATAAGTTCGTCGTAAGCATGCGGAGCATTTTTCAGCACATTATCGTCTTTATCCGCCTCTCCGTTTTTCACTTCCATAATCTCACGATAAATACTCATCATCGTTTCTATAAACTTGTTGAGTTCGAACAACGACTCGCTTTCGGTCGGTTCTACCATCAAAGTACCGTGTACAGGAAAACTTAATGTCGGAGCATGAAAACCGTAATCCATAAGACGTTTAGCCACATCCGCTTCCGAAATACCCGTTTCGTGTTTAATAGGTCTTATATCCAAAATCAATTCGTGAGCCACATTCCCTTTTTCTCCTTTGTACAATACGGGGAAATAGGCATCCATTTTTTTGGCCAAATAGTTGGCATTGAGTATGGCCACCTTGCTTGCCATTGTAAGCCCGTCGGCCCCCATCAGTCTGATATAAGCATGCGAGATGGGTAAAATAAAGGCACTTCCATAAGGAGCACTTGATACTGCCGGTAAGGCTTCCGTTCTATCGTTAGTCTGCACTACCGGATGCGAAGGCAAATAAGGCGACAAAAAGTCTTTAACCAGCACCGGACCTACTCCGGGACCTCCGCCACCGTGCGGGCTGGCAAATGTTTTGTGGAGATTCAAATGACAAACATCCGCTCCAATGGTAGCCGGATTGGTCAAACCTATTTGCGCATTCATATTGGCACCGTCCATATACACCAATCCGCCATACCGGTGAATGATATCCGCCATTTCTTTAATAGCGGCTTCATACACTCCGTGAGTGGAAGGATAAGTAACCATAAAACCGGCCAAAGTATCTTTGTGGGTTTCGGCTTTCTTTTTCAGATCTTCCACATCTATATTTCCGTTCTTATCACATTCCACTACAACCACTTTCATACCGGCCATAACGGAACTGGCAGGATTGGTACCGTGAGCAGACGAAGGAATGAGCATTACATTTCTGTGCGTTTCTCCTTGGGCGTCCAAGTACTTTCTAATGATCATAAGGCCGGTATATTCTCCTGCGGCTCCCGAATTTGGCTGAAAAGTTACCGCATCAAAACCTGTAATGGTTTTCAAATAATCACCCAATTCATTTATGAGAATTTGATATCCTTCTGCCTGATTTTTAGGAACAAACGGATGAATCTTGCCCCATTCGGGCCAACTTAAAGGCAACATTTCGGTAGCTGCATTCAACTTCATGGTACAGGATCCCAACGGTATCATAGAATGCGTGAGGCTAATATCTTTCTTTTCCAAAGATTTGATATACCGCATCATATCGGTTTCGGTATGATAATTCCGAAAGACCTTTTCGGTCAAAATCTCGTCGGACCTTAAAAGCGTATGGGGAATTTTGATGGCTTCCGTTACATTTTCATCGTATTTTTTGCCGGCAACCGTAGCAAACACATCCGCTATTTCATAAATGTCGTCGGTAGTAGTAGTCTCGTTTATGCTTATTCCTACGGTTGAGTGGTCTATATAATTAAAATTGATACCGCGACTCAAAGCTACTTCTTTTATGGATGTGGCATCAACATCCGTAATTTTCAAAGTATCAAAATAAACTTTATTCTCCTGAGTGTAGCCGAGTGACTGCAATAGGTTGTCAAGCAAAACGGTGTTTTTGTGAATGGTAGTGGCAATTTCTCTTAAACCGTCGGGACCGTGATAAACGGCATACATACCGGCCATAATAGCCATGAGTGCCTGTGCGGTACAAATGTTGGAAGTAGCCTTTTCCCGTTTAATATGCTGTTCACGGGTTTGCAAAGCCATACGCAAGGCATAATTACCCCGGGCATCTACCGAAACACCGATGATACGTCCCGGCACATTTCTTTTGTATTTTTCCAAAGTGGCAAAATAAGCAGCATGTGGTCCGCCATATCCCATCGGTTGCCCGAAACGCTGCGTATTGCCGAAAACAATATCGGCACCCCATTGTCCCGGAGGCGTCAATATTACAAGGCTCATCAAGTCGGCTGCTACTGCTACTTTTATATCTTTTTCCTTCCATGAGGCAACCAAACCGGAATAATCTTCCACCTTGCCATCTGCGGCAGGATATTGTAGGATAGCCCCGAAAAACGACTCATCCAACTCGGTAGTTTGGTAATTTCCGGAAACTACTTCTACTCCGATAGGATAGGCATGCGTTTTTATTACTGCCAAGGTTTGAGGGAATAGGTTGTTATCTACAAACAATTTGTTTACCCCTTCTTTTACGACCTTTCTGCTTCTCAAATTGTACATCATCGTCATAGCCTCGGCAGCAGCGGTTCCTTCGTCAAGCAACGAAGCATTGGCCAACTCCATTCCGGTAAGCGACACTATCATAGTTTGATAGTTGAGCAACGCTTCCAGGCGTCCTTGTGAAATTTCCGCCTGATAGGGAGTATAAGAGGTGTACCAAGAAGGATTTTCAAAAATATTGCGCAGTATTACCGAAGGCGTGTGAGTATCGTAATAGCCCATGCCTATATACGACTTGAAAACCTGGTTTTTGGAAGCCAGTTTTTTGATGTATTCCAAATATTTATCTTCCGCTAACGGTTCCGGCAAATGGAGCGGCTTTTTTAATCTGATATCCGCCGGTACAGTGTTTTCTATCAATTGGTCAAGGGTTTCAAAACCGATCTCTTTAACCACTTCTTTTATTTCGTCGTCAGTCAAGCCGATATGCCTGTTGTATAAATAATTCGGATTCATTATGGTATTTTTTACAATTCAATGCCAAAGATATGGCAATTTTCAAAAAAAAAGCCTGTTTTTTATTAAAATCACCCCAATAAAATTTCTAAGGAAAAATAACATTAACTTTGCCGTTGCTATGAGAATAGATGCGTTGAACATAAGTGAGTTTGATTACGAATTGCCGGAAGAACGAATTGCAAAATATCCGTTGCAAGAAAGAGACCAATCCCGGTTGCTGGTTTACGACCACGGCAAAATTACAGACAGTACTTTTGCCAATATTGCCGACTTTTTGGATAAAAACACCGTACTGGTTGCTAACAACAGTAAAGTCATACCGGCAAGGCTCCTATTCCGCAAGCCAACCGGAGCAAAAATAGAAATTTTCTGTTTGGAACCTGCGGGCGAAAAAGATTTTGCTGCTGCTTTTGTTTCCAAACAGTCTGTAAAGTGGCATGTGATAATAGGAAATGCCAAAAAATGGAAAACCGGCTCTTTGGAAAGAACAATAAATACCGGAACCGAAACCATAACACTGACTGCCCAAAAAATTACCGGTGCTACATCGGAAAATATTGTGGAGTTCAAATGGAACCGTGCCATCTCTTTTGCGGAACTACTGGAATATGCGGGCAAAGTACCGATACCTCCCTATTTGCGTCGTGATACGGAAAACATTGACAAAGAACGCTATCAAACCGTATATGCCAAAATAAACGGATCGGTGGCAGCCCCTACTGCCGGTCTTCACTTTACCGACAAGGTTTTCAAGAAACTGGAAACCAAAGGTATAAAACGCTTGGAAATTACGCTGCATGTAAGTGCGGGTACTTTTAAGCCCGTAGATAGCGAACGAATAACGGAACACCAAATGCACGAAGAGTGGATTGTACTGGAAAAGAACCAATTGGTGCAACTTTCTCAAGCTGGGAATATTACCGCAGTAGGAACCACTTCATTGAGAGCATTGGAAAGTATATACTGGCTGGGTGTAAACATTCACAAAGGCAAAAGCAACCTGAAAGTGGAGCAATGGCAACCATACGGAGAAACAACTGGCTTGTCTTTCGTAGAATCACTTCACATTATTAGGAAATACATGGAATCCAAGAATCTGGAACAACTTTCTTTCCCTACCGAAATCATTATCGTACCGGGATACCAGGTTCAATCATCCCATGCACTCATTACCAACTTTCATCAACCTAAAAGTACCTTATTGCTTTTGATTGCCGCACTAGTGGGTGACGACTGGAAAAAAATTTACGAGCATGCTTTATCCGGAGAATATCGTTTTTTGAGTTATGGCGATGCATCATTATTGAAGTTCGGTTAATAACCTCCGAAGCATTTTTATTAGGATGTTTTCTTTCTGCTCATTTTTTTTTGAGGCAGCAAAAAAGTTTTTATATTTGGCAAAAACCACTAAAAAATACCAACATAAAGAAAAAAATTGTAGTTTTGTTGTAAAAGGAGGTTGGCTATGAAAATTGCAGTAGATTTCGACGGCACAATAGTAGAACATCAATATCCCGAAATCGGAGAACCCAGACCGTTTGCATTTGAAACCCTAAGATTGTTGCAAAAAAAGCACCAGCTGATATTATGGACCTACCGTTCGGGCAAAGAACTGGAAGAAGCCGTGGAATTTTGCAGAAAAAACGGAGTGGAATTTTATGCCGTAAACAAAAATTATCCCGAAGAAGAATTTGACCCCGAAACTACCAGTCGCAAAATAGATGCGGATATCTATATCGATGATAAAAATCTCGGAGGCATCCCCGACTGGGGACAAATATACAGAATGATAGAGCCGGACGAAAATATAGCATTGGAAAATAAATTGCGAAAAGGTAAAAAAGGTTTGTTAGGCGGGCTATTTGGCAGATGAAAAGAGCTTTACATATATGGATGCTTATCATACCATTGATCATGTCATGCCGGCATGAGAAAGAAAATGTGGTTATATCCATATCCGCCCCACCGGCTAATTCGTCATTTGATGTATTGGATACCATACCTTATCGATTCTTTATCTCAACAACCAATGCCGACATCCGCGATATTTTCGTGTACCTCTCCGATCACAGCCAACAAGTTACTCCATTGCAAAGAATCGAATCTTACGAAGGAAATTATCCCATCAACTCTTCGAGTCTGAATACGGGAACCTACTACTTTACCGTACAAGTAAACACAACAAATAATGTGTATAAAGCATTCCGAGAAATAAATGTTACGGGAATCACACGCAGTTTGGAATATATCCTATCCTTTTCCGGAAACACCTTGATATTCCTTAACGAAAATTTTGAAGAAGTAAGGACTTACTCCCTCACCAACGAAATTCTGGACATTCAACCTGTCCCGTGTGGCAACTACAATGCAGAAAAAACTTACATGCCCCAAATAATGATTTTATTTGCCGACGGTACGGTACAAATCTTACAAATTGATGCGTCCGGAAACTACTCATTGGAACTCATAGACAACAATGTTTTAACCGGAATCACGGATGTAAGTATCACAAAGTTTTACCAGCAGGACATAAATGCTCCCGTTTTTTTGCCCAAAAACAATTACTTCACAAAATATCAGCCTTGTAGCCATATCGCCATAAACTCTCCGGTCTTGGAGAATCAGTATCAAAAACCCGTTACATTTTTACAAGACAGCAATTATGTGTATGTAGCTTGTCAATCTACCAACACAACCACAGGTGCCATGTTTTATGTGTATCACCTATCCGACCTGTCTTTTTATAAATCGCTATCGCTTAACCCATTATTCCAACCGGCAAGTCTTGTGAAAACAGGAGATAATAATTATTGGTTGTTTGGAAACATCAACGGCCAAGGTTGTTACTACGATATTTACGCATTGGAAAACACCTTTTATTTTCACAACTTGTCGGAGTACGGCAATGTTTATTTTGCAACCGCTCTCTCTTACGAAACCCTAACCAGTAATATCTTGTTCTCTACCGATAGCGGCGTATATATGACAACTAACAACGGAATATGGCAAATAGCAAATGTTTCTCCACAATGCTTTGCTTATGAAAAAATCAGCCAAGCCATATTCATGTGCGATACCATCGAAAATAAAATTTACCGATACGATTCATCCACGGAAAGTATGGAAGAAGTAGCCTCGGGATATGCTTATATCAAATTTTTGTACAACAAATAACAGATTTTAACCGGTATGCCATTCACAATAAAATGCCCGAAACAGATTAGAAAAGTAACGGAAGAAAAAACAATATCCGACACAATAACCCACCGGGATACTTTGGCTCTGTAAACCAGCAGTAAGGCTCTTAACAAAAATTGTAACAAAAAGAATAAAAAAATACAAGGAGCATGTTTATTGAGCCGGGATGCCTTGTCAAATTTCAATCTTACAAGGTACGAAAATGCACGCGACAATCCTTTGCTCACACACTTGTTTTCGGGAATTTTGTACTCATCGCACAACGAATGTATGGGGTAATTGTTTTTCCGTGGAGAAAACAAAAGGGAGTACCCGAATATCAAAACGGTTACTCCCCATATCAACCCATTAAAAAGAAAATAATTATTTATTTTCGATTTCGTCAAGTTTCTTTTGGATTTCGTCCAACCTCTTTTGTTGCTCTTCGTTAAGATAAGGACTTATTACGGCAATTTTTGCCGTCAAGATACCTATTTGCGGTGCCAAAGTCAAAGTTTTTGCCGCCGCATCAAAATCTCCGCTTTGTGCTTCTTTAACTGTTTCCGCATATTTGGTTACATACTTGTCAAAGTAATCGATGATTTTATCATAATCTTTTTCTTCTACTAATTTGTCAATTTCTTTCTGCATTTTTGTTGCAACTTCTGCATCTTCTTCGTCCGCATCTTCATCTATATTGGCATCATCTTCCTCCTCGCCATAAGCATCTTCCTCTTCGTCCATTGTATCGTCATTAACGGCTTCTTCCATTTGATTGCTAAACTCTTCCATTACATTAGCCGCATCTTTCCAATCATGGGCAGCTCTCGTGATTACATAGTATTGATATCCTGAAACAAAGGTAGCCAAAATAGAAATTACCAAAGCGGCAATAACCACCCCCTTGCCGTTTCCACTCTTATTAGCCATTACCAATCCGATAATGGACAAGATTACTGCCAACACGCCCGGAAATATCGCATACAATCCGAGACACGGAATAAACGAAATAACCAAGGCTATAATCCCTAACACCAACCCTATGATACCTAATACTTGTCCTCCTCCGGAATTATTGTTGTTTACCGGTAGTTGAAAGTTTTGTTGAGGCGCTTCTTGTTGGCCGTTCCCGTTACTCATGTTATTATTATTCATCTCATTCATAATTTATTGATTTTTTAGGTTTTGAATACTATTATTCATGTGAACAATCAAAGAATCCGCCATTTTTGACTCTTTCAATTCTTCTTCTTGTTGCTCTTTTTCTATCATAAAAAACTGATAACTGATAAAGCCGACAATGCTCAAATTCACAGCAAAAATTATGCTCACAAAGAACTTTTTCACTTTGTCGGTATGAATCAATCCAATTGCCATTCCCGATATCAGCAATCCGAAGATGGCTGGTAACATAACATAAGGATAAAGAGTCTTGTTAAAATAAAAAACAACAGTAATTACCTGAATAAGAATCGACAAGAAGGCTAAGAACATAGCAGCTTTCATTTCTGTTTCCTTCTGCTTTTGGATTTTTTCCTGTATCCTTTTGCGTTGTTCTTCCGATAGACGCGGTCTTGAACCGTATTTCCTGGAGGCGGTATTATTTTTCATAACAGAATGGATAAAATGGTTATTTTTTGCAAATAAAAAACAATTATGGCAGATAACCAAATTTTTTTAATAAGGAAAGAAAAAAGAAAAGTAGCGAGGGACGGGCTTGAACCGTCGACCTCATGATTATGAATCATGCGCTCTAACCAGCTGAGCTACCTCGCCATCAAACAGTCTAATGAACTTTTTGAAAATTCGGTGTGCAAATATACAACATTTTTCTTTTGAAATAAGCAATCGTTTTCTAAAAATTTATCTTCCAATATAATTAGTCTTCCAATCTCTTAACCCTCTTTATTGAACTTTCCGGTTCTGGTTTTTGTATTTTTCACTCTTTCCATAAAATCGGAAAGCACATTCATATAATTCATATAAGCCTGATACGGAGTATCATAGGGATTAAAATACTTATGCACATCCCCGTCGCTGAACCATTTGGTACACATGTAATAGAAGTGGTCGCTGGTTTGCAAATACAGCCAATCCTTTTGTATTCCATCATCTTTAATAGCCTTTACGGCATTTATCAACGAATACAATTTCTGGAAAGCATCGTCCTGCAAATCATTTCCCAACCATGCGGTAAGGTCTCTTTCTTCGTCTGCCCACGATATCGGATGCGGCACATTATATCCGCCTACAGGATCAAAAGTATTCACCACCTCGGAAGGTGTCATAAACTTGTAATCCGTTTCTCTGAAAACCACTCCCGGCAAGGCTCTCATAAAATCAAAAATGCCGGTTTCCGCCCATTGGTGCTCTCCGAAAGTCTCGTAATCCATAAACAAGTTGATTATCTTTTCTTCTTCGGGAATAGCTTTTAGCCAACTCACATACTTTTCCGCCGTCAATGGCCATTCGCTCCATGCTCTATTGGAAAACCTGAAAGCGATATCGTCACTCAACCTGAAATTTTTCAACAATAACTTCAGCTTGGGATTTAATACATTCTGATAAAGATAATTCGGACTTTTCCACCCCAAAGTATGTTTGGCTCCTTCGGTTAGCTGGGCAATAAAGCCCATATCTGCCACCATCCGACCGATTTCGTTGGAGTATATTAGTTCGGTATTCCTAAATACCTTGGGAGTAACTCCAAATAAAGACCTTATTTTCTCCTTATGAAGTTTGACTTGCCTCCTAAATTCTTTTTCGCTTACCAAAGAAACCAACGAGTGAGGATAAGTTTCGCTCAACAATTCCACATTACCGGTATTTACAAGTCTCTTAAAACTATCCAACACATCGGGAGCATATTCTTCGAATTGATCCAGTGCCGTTCCGGAAATAGAAAAAGATACTTTAAAGTTGTCTCCGTATTCTTTTATCAGGTCGTACAACAATTGATTGGTTGGCAAATAACACTTTTCCGCCACCTTGCGCATAATGGATTTGTTGGAAAAGTCGTCATAATAATAATGGTTCTCTCCAATGTCAAAAAAACGGTACCTGCGTAACCTGTAAGGTTGGTGTACTTGGAAGTAAAAACAAATTGCTTTCATATCAAATCCTTTTTTGCAAAAGTAAGTTATTTTACAATGATAGTAAAAAGATAACAAGAAAAGTTCTTATTCTAAAAAACAATAAAGCATTCCAACCAAACGCTTGGGAGCTTAAAACACTTAACAACAAACACATCACAAACCACCCAAGATTGAAAAACTATTGACAAACAAGAACATAAACAAATCAAAACCAACAACCTCGTATTGAAAATTAAAGGATATTTTTGCCCAACAAACATATTTCCTTGTATTTTTGTAATTAAAATTTTCAGATATGAAACAAACCGCATTGGAAACCTATTTCGATCGTTTCAGAAAAAACATTGTAGGAATAGATGCCGAATTTGAAACTCCTTTTGGTCGTAAGCAATTGATTTATACCGACTGGATAGCAAGCGGAAGACTATACAAACCCATCGAAGAAAAATTAAGCAACCAGTTAGGACCTTTTTTGGGTAATCCGCATACCGATTCCAATATTTCCTCTTCTTATACCACCGAGATGTACGAAGAAGCCCGGCAAATCATAAAAAAGCATGTAAACGCCAATGAAGAAGATGTCCTGATAGCGGCAGGTTACGGGATGACTGCGGCCATAAACAAACTTCAACGGATTTTGGGCATGCGCGTAAACAACTACCGTTACTTTTCGCCTAATTATAAACTCAAAGACAAACCGGTAGTATTTATAACCGGAATGGAACACCATTCCAACCAAATATCCTGGCTTACTACGGTCGCCGATGTGGTACGGATAAACTTTGACGATAATTTTGAAATTGATCACGAAGACTTGGAACATAAATTGGAACGCTACAAAGACAGAAGGCTAAAAATCGGTTCGTTTACGGCTGCATCAAATGTAACGGGAATCAAAACGGATGTGCACCAATTGGCGGAAATTATGCACCGGCACGGCGGATATTGTTTTATCGATTATGCGGCGGGAGCCCCTTATTTGGAAATAAACATGCACCCGGACAAGGAAACGCAACGGCTTGATGCCATCTTTTTTTCGCCCCACAAATTTTTGGGCGGTCCGGGCTCCAATGGTATCCTTATTATGTCAAAACACTTGTATCACAATATGATTCCCGACAATCCCGGAGGAGGTACCGTAACATGGACCAACCCTTGGGGTGGTTACCGTTTTTTCGAAGACATTGAACTACGGGAAGACGGCGGAACCCCCGGATTTATGCAAATGATAAAAGCCGCTTTAGCTATCCGCTTGAAAGAAGAAATGGGCGTAAAAAACATAGAAAAGCGTGAACAGGAAATCATCAATTATCTTTTTGGTAATCTGTCCGGTATAAAAGGGCTAAACATACTCTTGGCCGGCAAACGGAACCGGATAGGAGCCATCTCGTTTAACATAGACGGCATTCATTATAATCTGGTAACCAAAGTCCTGAACGACAAATATGGAATTCAAGTACGCGGCGGATGTGCATGTGCCGGTACTTACGGACATTTGCTTTTCAATATAGGGCCGCAAGTTTCCAAACAAATAACCGAAAAAATCGATGAGCATGACCTTTCGGTCAAACCGGGATTTGTCCGTCTTTCTATTCATCCTACCACTACGGCAGCAGAAATAGATACGGTCATCGAAGCCCTCAAAGATATAGCGGCCAACAAGGAAGAATATAAAAAAATGTACCGGTACGACAAAAATAAAAATGAGTTTTATCACAAAGAGTTTCAATTAAACCATATATCTTTGTTTGAATAAAAAATTGTTTAACCTTAAAAAATCGATAAATATGCCAAAAGGATTTTTCAAAGTTCCGGTAGCAAAAAACGAACCGGTTTATAGTTACGCACCGGGCACAAAAGAAAGAGAATTGCTGAAAAAAGCCATTGACGAAGTGCATGCCCAAGAAGTTGACATCCCGATGATAATCGGCGGAAAAGAAGTCAGAACCGACAAAAAAATAGAAATTCGTCCACCACACAACCTAAAAAAAGTAATAGGACATTACTACCAAGGTGGAGAAAAGGAAGTGGAAGATGCCATTAACGCCGCTTTGGCAGCCAAAGAAAAATGGGCAGCCATGAGTTGGGAACAAAGGGCTTCCATATTCCTGAAAATGGCCGACCTGATTTCCGGACCGTATCGTTACAAAATCAATGCTGCCACTATGGTAGGTCAATCCAAAAATCCTTTTCAGGCGGAAATTGATTCTGCCTGTGAATTGGCCGACTTTTTCCGTTTCAATGTACAATACATGACGGAAATTTATCATGGTCAGCCGGAATCATCACCAACGACATGGAACAGAGTGGAATACCGTCCATTGGAAGGATTTGTCTTTGCTCTTACACCGTTTAACTTTACCTCTATTGCAGGAAATTTGCCCACAGCACCTGCATTGATGGGCAATGTAGTGGTATGGAAACCATCCAAAACCGCCATATATTCAGCCAATGTGTTAATGGAAATATTCCGTGAAGCCGGATTACCCGACGGAGTAATCAATATGGTATTTACCAGCGGCCCCACAGCAGCCAAAGTAATATTTTCACATAAAGATTTTGCCGGATTCCACTTTACAGGCTCCACCGCTGTATTCCAAAGTGTATGGCAAATAATTGGCAAGAACATTAAAAATTACCGTTCTTATCCGCGTATCGTTGGAGAAACCGGCGGCAAAGATTATGTATTTGTCCACAATAGTGCTGATGTTGATGAAGTGGTAACCGCCTTGGTAAGAGGAGCTTTTGAATATCAAGGACAAAAATGTTCCGCTGCATCCAGAGCTTATATTCCAGCAAGTCTCTGGCCCGCTATCAAAGACAAACTGGTAGCTACCACCGAAAGTCTTAAAATGGGACCGCCCGAAGATTTTACCAATTTTATCAATGCGGTTATCGACGAAGCTTCTTTCGACAAACTGGTTTCTTACATAGAAAGGGCCAAAAAAGATAGCGATGCGGAAATTATTGCAGGAGGCACTTATGATAAGTCCGAAGGATATTACATCAGACCCACAATTATTTTGACCTCCAATCCGCATTATGTAACCATGGAAGAAGAATTGTTCGGTCCTGTTCTTACCATCTATGTATATGACGATGACAAATTGGACGAAACATTGGACGAACTGGATAATACATCCATTTACGCACTTACCGGAGCTATATTCGCCAAAGACCGGTATATGATTGATTATTTGACGCAACGCCTTGAAAATACAGCAGGCAACTTCTATATCAACGACAAGCCGACCGGTGCCATAGTAGGGCAACAACCTTTTGGCGGCGCAAGAGGTTCCGGAACCAACGACAAAGCCGGTTCTTATTTGAACTTGATTCGTTGGGTGTCCGTAAGAACCATCAAAGAAAACTTCTTGCCCCCCAAAGATTACAGGTATCCGTTTTTAGACGAAGAATAATACGGAATCACAAAGCCATCGGAATAATTTCCGGTGGCTTTTTCTTTCATCCTCCTCCCCTATTTACACTAATTCTTTCATTTTTACGCAACTGTTTTTATTAAAAAGAGTTTCATTTAAAGAAAAATTTGACATTATTACCAAATTAGACTAATTTTGTATAAAAATCAAAAGCTATGAAAAGGGTATTCTTCGTTGTAATCATGTTTTTATCTTTCTGGCAACTCCGGGCAGGTAGTCCCGAAACGAAAGCAGTAGTAAAGTGGAACAAAAAAATAAACTTTGCCGCCTTTGTCGAAAACAAAGGACAGATAAAGGTTTTGAAAGATGAAAATATCTTGTTTCATCTCACCGGAACCGGGAAAGAGGTCTTTTTTACCCGGGACGGTTTTTTTATTGAATCCGACACTTTGGTGGCATCCGAGCCACCGGCTTCTTATGAATCCGAAAAGGATGCCATAGAAGAAACCAGAGAGAATGCCGAACTGAAAAAATATTTTGTAAAAGCCCTTTTCGTAAATATCAATCCGGATGTAAAACTGCTACCCTCAGAAAAAGTACCGTGGTATTTTACCTACGGTTTGGAACCCGGACAATTTAACGGATACAAAACAATACTGTATAAAGATGCCTATCCTAATATAGACATCCTTTTTTATGTACCCGCTTCTGACAGCTCGGGATTTAAGTACAAAATTATTTTGCATCCCGGAGCTAATCTGGAGCAAGTTAAAATCCGATATAGCCGAGACCTTAGGAAAATAGAACTTCATAACGGAGATTTACTGCTACATTTGGAAGATGGTAGCATTATTAGAGACCATGCTCCTTCATCTTGTTATTTGTCTGACGGCACTCCCATTGAAGTGCATTTCAAGCTTTCAGGCAATACCGTATCTTTCGAAAGTAGTATTACCACATTTGCGCAAAATGCGGTAATAGACCCGTGGGTAGATTCCGGCAACGAACATTATGCTTTTGAAGCCGATTACGATTACGACGGAAATGTGTACATATATGATGACAATGGCGGTACAGACAGAGTGCTGAAATTCTCACCGGGAGGTTCTTTGTTGTGGGTACATAACATTTCGGCACTCTCTACTTCTTATGAAGGCAACTTGATGGTGGACCGGAATATGCAAAAAATTTACATCTCGGAAGGTTTCCGGTCAAGTGGTGCACGTACCTACCGCATCAACTTCAACGGAAATTCGGACGGTTTTATGTCCAATTCCAACGGTTCTTTTCGTGAAATGTGGGTGCTGGCATTCGATTGCGGTAGCGGACGAGTGATGGGCTTTGGAGGCGGTACCAACTCCAATTTGAACGGCGGACTTATCGACCCGAACTCCGGCAGTGTGCAATTGGCCAACTTTACAGGATTAGGAAGTACGGATCAAGATATTGTGGATGTAGTTACCGATAACTTTGGAAACCTCTTCTGTGTATATGCTTATGCCAGCGGATATTGCAACCACTACTTGCTCAAAGTAAATTCCTCCATGAACGGACACGATTGGATGATTGTACACAGCTTGGGAGCTTTTGGAGAGTGCTCCAACCACCCACCTCAATTTAATTGTTGGAGTTCCGGTAACCAATTTAATGCCCTTGCCGTAAACGATGATTATTTGTATCTTTACACAGGAGCTAAAATAGGTGTTTACGACAAGACATCCGGAGCGGAACTAAATGTGGTTTCTACGGGATTTTCCGCCAAACAGGTAGGAGGTATTGCCGTAGATGATTGCAACAACATTTATGTAGGAGGTAATGGAAATGTACTGGTATATCACTTTGACGGTTCTACTATATCCGGTCCCATAGACAATATCAGCGTCGGTTCCGGAGAAATCTATGATGTTACCTACGACAAAAACTATAACCTTTTGTATATAGCAGCACATGGATATACAGCCGTAATTAGCGCAACACACAGCGTTACATGTAGTTCCAACACATTTTCCGTAGATAATGATTTTTTCTGCACGGGAAATGGACAAGTAAATGTAGTCTCTACTGTCAATACCACTATGTTGAATCCACTCATAAACTACACATGGTTAGATCAAAACAACAATGTTATTCAGCAATCGGGTGATACTTACGAATTGTCAGATACACTATTTAATATCGGATTCGGGAACATTTACCGTATCAAAGTACAACTCAACCCTCCGTGTGGCCCCATTTTGTGGGATTCCATTATTATTCCGGCAGCTATCCTCGATACTATTTATCCCACTATGGTAAATTGTTATGGAGAAAATAGTGGAAGTGCATCTGTGGTTGTACAAGACGGTATAGGACCTTACTCTTACCAGTGGAGTAACGGAGATAATGATAGTATTGCCGAGTCTTTGGTAGCCGGCACTTACCATGTAACTATAAACGGAGGCTGTGGCCTATCAACAACGGACAGCATTACCATCACCCAACCTCCTGAATTGATAACAACCATTACGGATTTCGATACGGTATTGTGTTTTGGAGACTCTAACGGTACTGCCACAGTCTCGGCACAAGGCGGTGTACCACCTTATACTTATTTGTGGGACGATGGCGAAACCAACAGTAATGCCGTCAATCTGGCTGCCGGCACCCACAGTATTACCGTAACGGATACACATGGATGCACCTCCGTATCAACCGTCAATATTCCGACACCTTCTCCACTAGCTATTGTATTGGATGATATAACCAATGTATCTTGTTATGGCCTGAGTAACGGAAGTATCCATATAACTCCGCATGGAGGAACGGCTCCCTATACTTACCAGTGGAGTAACGGTGTTACACTGGAAGATAATGACAGTATCCCGGCGAATACTTACTATGTAACTGTTTCGGATTACCATCAATGTCAGGCAATCGACACTTTTGTCGTAACACAGCCCGATACGCTTGACAGTTACTTTACGGATGTGGAACCGGTATTGTGCTACGGAGACAATACAGGACAAGCACACTTGGTAGTTACCGGCGGAACCACCCCCTATTCTTATGTTTGGGACGACGGATATACCGAAATGAATAACGACTCGTTGTATGCAGGCGTTCATACCGTTACTGTTACGGATGCCCATGGATGTCAGAATATTGATACGGTTGAAATAACACAGCCGTTACCGTTATCGGCAACTATCGACTCCACCGTGGATGTGCTTTGTTTCGGAGGAAATGACGGTTATGCACAATGCGTAGCTACCGGAGGTGTTCCTCCTTACACTTATATGTGGGACAACGGAGCTACTTCCGAAAGTACCCATGTACTGGATGCCGGTTATCACGGAGTTACCGTAACGGATGCCAACGGGTGTACTTATAGTGTAAACACCAATATAGGACAACCGCCTTTGTTGGAAGTTAGCATGCCCTCTTCTTACGATGTGTGCCACGGACAATACCAAGATGTGGTATGTAGCGCAACCGGCGGCACACCGCCTTATACTTATTATTGGAACGGAGAAGAAGGCGATTCCGTATTAACAATTCATCCCGATTATGATTATGATATTACTGCGGTAGTAGTAGATGCACACGGTTGTACGGACAGCGCCACCACCCACATATTCGTTTCTACTCCTTTGGATATCACTCTGATTAGCAATAAAGACTCCGTTTGTCCGGGAGATCCGGTAATGTTTGCAGCATCGTTCTACGGAGGTTCCGGAGAACCTTACACCATCATTTTAGACGGCGATACAATTGACGATTTACCTTACATAACCCATATCCGGGAAAGTCACTATGTAGTATTGGATGTTACGGACAAATGCGGATCCGAAGACAAAGACAGCCTATTCATTTATGTATATCCTATTCCGCATCTTCAAATATTTTCCGATACTTTACGAGGTTGCTTACCATTAACTGTTAATTTCAATGTAGTAAGCGATACTTCTGCATGTGGGACCTACATTTGGAATTTCGGAGATAATGAAAATCTTTCTACAGCCGCTCATCCGGCTCATACCTATACACGAAGCGGAGTATTTGATGTTTGGGTGCAATGTACTACGGTAGATGGATGTAAAGCCGGCGATACCGTTCCGGAAATGATAGAGGTATTTCCCAAACCTGATGCAGAATTTGTAATAAGTCCGAGAGTAGTTAATGTTTTGGAATCCGAGGTCCATTTTATAAATCAAAGTACCGACAACCCACTGAATTTATGGAGTTTCGGAGATGGAGATTCTTCTTTGCTGGAATCACCTGTTCATAAATATCCGCAAATACCGGCACATTACCTAAGTCAGCTTATTATTGAAAACGAATACGGCTGTAAAGATACGGCAGTAAAAGACATATATGTTGAAGATGTCTATACCTTTTGGGCTCCTACGGCATTTTCTCCGGACGGAGACGGTCAAAACGACTTTTTCTTTGTTCGAGGATACGGCATATCTCCGGACGACTTTGTATTGTACATTTATGACCGGTGGGGAGAAGTGATTAGTACAATAACCGATTTTAACCCGCAAACACACAGCAGTGGCAAATGGGACGGTACCGTAAAAAATCATAAAAAAGGTGCCAATGGGGTATATAAATGGGTCTGCCAATTTAAAGATGTTTTTGGTAATGACCATACCGAAGCGGGAAATGTGCTACTCATAAGATAGAGACTAAGAGAAATCTTTTACCTTTGCCGCGTTATCGGAAGGTGATATGAAACAAGGCGGAAAAGATTTGACGAAAGGTAACGAGGCAAAGGTGATTCTCAAGTTTGCCCTGCCCATGATGGTGGGCAACATTTTTCAGCAACTCTACAATGTTACGGATGCCGCCATTGTCGGTAAATTTGTCGGCACAAGGGCTCTGTCTGCTACAGGTATAAGCTTCCCGATTTTGTTTATGTTAAGTTCCATGATTATAGGTTTTGCCATAGGTGGCACTATTTTGATATCTCAATATTACGGTGCCGGAAAATACAAGGATGTTAAAAAAACAGCGGATACTTTGCAAATAATCATGGTAGGCTTGGCTCTCATAATTTCTATTGTTGGAATTGCATTTAGCAAAGAAATTTTCGTACTTCTTAATTTCCCTCCGGACAATATGGATATGGCGGTATCCTATTTCGAAATATTGATGAGCGGCAATATTGCCATTTTCGGATATAATTCGTTAGCCGCCACATTAAGAGGGCTGGGAGATTCTCAAACACCGGTAAAATTCTTGATTTTGTCTTCCATAGTCAACATAATACTTGATATCGTATTGGTAGTATTTTTCAATTACGGTGTAAACGGAGCAGCCTGGGCTACCGTAATTTCCTATTTTATGGCTTATATAAGCGATATTCTCTATTTGAATGCCCGACACAAAATGATACGAATAGATTTTTCAATGCGATTTGACAAAAATATTTTCAAAAAGATTATCCAATTAGGCTTACCGTCTTCTGCTCAAATGGTGCTGGTTTCTTCGGGAAACTTATTGTTCTTCTCCATAGTAAACTTGTTTGGAACCGGAGTAATTGCCGCTTATACGGCAGTTTCCCGTATCAATTCGTTCGCAACGATGCCTTCCATGTTTTTTTCTTCCGCACTTACCGCCTTTGTCGGTCAAAACACCGGTGCCGGAAAATTCAAACGAATAAGGCGTGGGCTTTATGCCACCATGATGATAGTAGGCATTATTTCTTTATTTTTTACGGCAATTGCGCTATTGATGCCCAACTTTCTCATGAAACTATTTACCAATGATTATCAGGTTATTGCTACCGGTGTGGATTACTTCCGGAAAGTATCCCCGTTTTATATCGTTTTTGCCATGATGTTCTCTTACAATGCATTGTACAGAGGGACGGGTAATACGCTTGTTCCTATGTATATTGCGTTTGTTGCCTTATGGCTTGTCAGGTTTCCGGCTGCCATTTTATTAGCTCTGAATCTATCATTCAATCCGTTTCAACTTATCCCCGTCGATTTTTCCCGACTATGGTGGAGTGAGCCTATAGGGTGGTCAACGGGGCTGATACTTGCCACCTCCTACTACCTGAGCAATAAATGGTTAATACAAGCCCGAAAAAAAGCCACAAAGATGCAGGCCGGACACATAATATCCGGTAAAAACTAAAAACTTTATCAGGATAAAAGCAACCAGCGCACCGGTAATTCAATCACATTTTTATGGACACTTTTACTGGATAATCCTCTTCTATAGTTTTCATAAACTCCAGAAGTTCCGCCGTTAGAGATATTTTTGTCTTTGGGCTTGGCATTTTCAGCTTTTCTTTCAACTCGTTATAGAAATAAAAAGTAAGACTTGCCGAACCATGATTATACTTTTTCAGGCTTTTCAGAGTTGCAGTCAATTTTTCATCCAATTTCTCAATAGGTACATACAAAATGACATTAGCATGAGTGTGCCGGATAAATTCTTGTATCGGCACAATTTGTTCCACCACTATTCGTGCACTTTCTACTCCTTTTGCATTTTTGAAATTTTCTACCCGGAACTTTAGCATGATTACTTTTCCCGATACGGTCGCAGGATTCTGGATAGCAAGTTTTTCCAAATCATTAAATATGGGCAGAATATATTTTTTCGAATAATCCTCCAACTCAAGACTTGCATAATATTTATCCGTTTTGGTTTTCTTTAATTTTCCTTCGATAACATAAGCAAATATTCTGAATGATTGCCCTTTGTATGCTTCTGCATTTTCCAAAACGGACAAATCGCCCTTCCCGAAATATTCTATTATCGGTTTAAACTCATCGAGCGGGTGATTTGAAAGGTACAATCCTATTTTTTCGGCTTCCTTGCCCAATACCGTTACTTGGTCGGGCTCTTGGCAAGAATCCGAATCCGAAGGTATTTCCGGTTGTTTGATTGAGATGCCAGCTTCTTCTTCACCAAATAATGAAGAGGCGGTGGAAGCTTTATCTTTTCTTACTGTATTGCTGTATTCAATAAGTTTTTCTATAAAGGTCTGTTCTCCGTTACTTTTACAGAAATATTTGTATCTGGGAATCCCGAAGGCATCAAAGGCACCGGCTTCAGCCAGTGCTTCCAAATTTTTTTTGTTGACGGTTTGCACCTTTATCCTTTCGACAAAATCAAAAATACTTTTGTATTTACCGTTTTTTTTGCGTTCCGCCAAAATTTCTTTTACGGCATTTTCGCCTACATCTTTTATAGCAAGGAGCCCAAATCGTATTTCGTCTTTTTCATTCAACGAAAATTCCATATCACTTTCGTTTATATCCGGACCTAAAACTTTTATTCCCAAATGCTTGGCATCGCTTATAAATTTCTTCACGGAATCAATATCTCCCTTATTGCTATTGAGCAATGCCACAAAGTATTCAGCCGGATAATGGGCTTTTAGATATGCTGTTTGATAAGCCACATAAGCATAGCAAGTGGAATGCGACTTGTTAAATGCATATTGAGCAAAAGCTTCCCAATCTTTCCATATTTTCTCCAATATTTCTTTCTTGTGCCCGTTTTTTTGAGCACCTTCCATAAATTCCACTTTGAGTTTTTCCATGAGTTCCTTTTTCTTTTTCCCCATGGCTTTTCTCAAAGTGTCGGCTTGTCCTTTCGAAAAACCGGCAAGTTTTTGAGATAAAAGCATAACCTGTTCCTGATACACGGTAATACCGTATGTCTCTTTCAGGTATTCTTCCATTTCCGGCAGTGTGTAAGTGATTTTTTCTTTACCGAATTTACGGTTTATATAATTAGGTATGTACTCCATCGGGCCGGGACGATAGAGTGCATTCATAGCTATCAAATCTTCAAAACGGTCCGGTTTCAGCTGTTTAAGGTATTTTCGCATACCGTCACTTTCAAACTGAAAAACTCCGATGGTGTGTCCTTGGCTGAATAATTCGTAAGTCTTCTTATCATCCAGCGGAACTTTGTCTATATCCAAACCAGGATTTTTCTTCCTAGCCAGTTCTACGGCATGTTTAATAATAGTCAATGTTTTAAGGCCGAGAAAGTCCATCTTGAGCATGCCGCATGCTTCGGCATCGGGACCTTCAAATTGGGTAACATAAAGGACGGCATCTTTGTTCATTGACAGCGGGATATACTCCGTTAAATCCTCCTTACCAATAATTACACCGCAAGCATGAATACCCGTTTGTCTAACAGAGCCTTCCAGTGTTTGGGCAATTTCCAGCACTTTGGTAATTTCTTCCGACTCTTTTTTTTCCTTTTCAAACTCTTTAACCTCCTTAATGCTTTTGGCATTGCCCACCATTTTTGCCAATTCGTTGGCTTTGTTAAGCGGCAGTTTTCTTACTCTTGCCACATCCCTTATAGCCATTTTAGCTGCCATGGTACCGAAAGTAATCAGATGGGCTACATTTTTTTTGCCGTATTTCTCCGCTACATACCTTAACACTTCGTCGCGGCCTTCGTCGTCAAAATCTACATCAATATCGGGAAGGCTCACCCTTTCCGGATTCAAAAATCTTTCAAACAGCAATCCGTATCGGATAGGGTCTATTTGCGTAATTTCCAAACAATAAGAAACGGCAGAACCTGCCGCACTACCCCTTCCCGGACCTACGGAAACTCCCATTTCTCTGGCTTTGCGTATAAAATCCCACACAATAATAAAATAGCCGGGGTAGCCCATATTGATAATCGTATCTATCTCAAATTGTATCCTTTCTCTTGCCTGCTCCGGAACCGGATCGCCATACCTTTTTTTAGCACCTTCCCAAACAAGATGGGTAAAATATTCCGCATCATTATTAAATCCTTCCGGCAATGGAAAAACAGGCATTATAGGCGCATGATCCAGTTCGTACACCTCTACCTTGTCCACAATCTCCTGCGTATTTTCCAATGCTTCGGGAATGTCGGAAAACATTTCCAACATTTCTTCTGCAGTCTTCAAATATTCCTGTTGGGTATAACGGAGACGCTTTTCATCCTCAATAAATGCTCCCGTGTTGATAGCAATGAGATGATCATGAGCTTCGGCGTCTTCTTTGTATGCAAAATGTACATCGTTTGTAGCAATAAGTTTGATATCCAACTTATTGGCGATTTCACGCAAATGCTTGTTCACCAAAACTTGCCGGTCATATACCTCCTCATTTTTGCCCGGCACATCCGACGGATGCAGCATAAGTTCCAAATAAAAATCTTCACCGAAAAGCTCTTTGTATTTCGCAGCCAATTGTTCCGCTTCCTCCATATTTCCTTTTAGAATGGCTTGGGGAATTTCTCCCGCCAAACACGCACTACTGGCAATCAACCCCTCGTGGTATTGATACAAAAGTTCCCAGTCTATTCGCGGTTTGCCGTACATCCCTTCCAAAAATCCGGCAGAAACAAGTTTTACCAAATTTTTATATCCCGTTTGGTTTTTGGCAAGTAAAATCAGATGGTTATATTCTTTTTCGCCTTTTATTCTTTTTCTGGCATGGCGATCTTTGGCCAAATACATTTCGCATCCCAGTATAGGCTTAATTCCCTCAGCTTTAGCAGCATCGTGAAACTTCTTTATGCCGAACATATTGCCATGATCGGTCAGTGCAAGGGCTTTCATTCCGTTTTCTACGGCTTTTTTTACAAGTTTCTGAGGAGATGCCGCTCCGTCCAATATGGAATAATAACTGTGGACATGCAAATGAGTAAAATTCATAACTGGTGTTTTTTAGTATTACAAAAATAAAACAAATATCATGTTATTGATGGAACAAAGATAAAAACTATCAACGACAAACGAAGTTGTTAAATAAAAAAGGGTGCCTCCACAAGGAAGACACCCTTTCTGCTAACACAAGTTAGACGCGGGAAAAAACTAATCGAGTTTTTTATGGCAGAGCCACCAGTCGAAACATTCTATTTCGCCTTTCTTTTGTTGTTCTTCTCTCAATGCTTTTTGTTCCATAGTAGCTGCCGGCGGCACAATCACTCTGTCTTTGATTATTTCATTGTTCGGCCAATCTGCCGGTAAAGCAACACCATGCTTATCTGCAGTTTGCAAGCCTTTGAGTACTCTTAATATTTCATCGAAGTTTCTACCAAATTCCGGCGGATAGTAAATTACGGCACGAATAACACCTTTCGGATCTACAAAAAATACCGCTCTTACCGTAATAGAAGCTCCTGCCAATGTCATTCCCAGTTTATCGGCAACCAACCCCTTGTCGTCTGCAATAATCGGATATTCAATTTTTACACCCATATTTTGCTCTATCCATTCCACCCACTTAATGTGTGAGAAAACTTGGTCTATCGAAAGTCCCAAAAGGTCTGCATTCAACGCCTTGAATTCTTCGTATCGTTTTTGGAACGCTACAAATTCAGTGGTACACACCGGTGTAAAATCTGCCGGGTGACTAAAAAGAATCAACCACTTGCCTTCATAATCTTTCGGCAATACTTTTGGTCCGTGTGTCGTGTTTACTTCAATTTCCGGAAATTTTTGTCCGATTAAAATTCTGTTTTCTTCCATAGTTGTATATTTTTATTTTTTACATTGACAAAAATAGAGTAAGTTTTCAAACCAGAGGGTCACTACATTTAGGTATTTTGTAATGATTACAAAAAAGTAATAAATACACAAATATTTTTAGGAAAGATTTTGCAGTTTTGCATTTTTTGATTTTCTTTGCAGTGAACTAAAAAAACACTATGAAAACATTAAGAACAATACTGTTAATAAGTTTCGCAGCTTTAATGTTTGCCGGTACAGGCTGCAAAAAATATGAAGAAGGACCCGTTATTAGCCTTAGAAGTAAAAAGGCCAGAGTAGTTAACGATTGGGAAGTGGTTAAAATTCTAGAGAACGGCAAGGATGTTACCGACAGTGATGAAGATTTGTATTATTTATTCGAAGAAGATAATACAGGAATAAAAACAAGAACGACACACTCTGCAATCGGAGATTTTACTTCGCAAAATAATTTTAGTTGGGATTTTAACAGTGATAAAACAAAAATAATAATTACATGGTTGGATGATGACGGGAATCCTTATGGATCAACAGCATATACCATTTTGAAATTATATGAACAAGAAATGTGGTTGGAGTATAAATACGGAGACGATACTTACGAATATCACTTGTTTCCAAAATAATTTTCGTAATTTGTTGTAACCCAAAAGGCTGCCCGTCAGAGCAGCCTTTTTTTGTTGAGATTTACTTGCCATTAAATTTTGGAATTGACAATGGCTAAAATTTCTTTTTCTTTGGCTTCGGCCATTTTTTCTATTTCTTCAGCCTCTTTCATGATTTTATCCAGCCATTCTTTGTCTTCCAGTCCCGAAGCGTTGATTTTTACATTTAAGAATGCGCCTTTTACTGCGGAACGGGCAGCTAATGCTCCTACTCCCGCATCGGATACCGAATTGGGATTGCCAATTTCCGCCATGGCTTTTATTACTTCCATGCTCTCGTAAGCTGTCCTCATAACCTTAAACGGTATTTCGATGGCAAATTTGGTAGCTTCCTGAATAGCCTTTTGCCGGGCAATCTTTTCTTCTTCCGTAGTTTTGGGCAATTTGAAGGCATCCATTATTTTATTGAAAGCGTTGGTATCTTCATCTATCAAGTGTAGGAGTTCCACATACTTTTCTTTGCCTTTTACGGCCCAGTCGGAAAATTCTTCCCAACGGTCGTCCCAACCTCTTTTGTGTGAAGACAAATTGGCCACCATGGTTGCCAAAGCAGCTCCCAATGCTCCCATATAGGCCGACACCGAACCTCCACCGGGAGCCGGTGCTTCGGACGCTGTGGTTTCGGTAAATTCTTTTACTGTCAAGTCAACCAGTTTCTTTTTGCCGGCTTCGGCTTTCTCCTGCAGCACATACTCTATAATTTTTTCTTTGGGATTGAAAGGTTTAAGTTCGTCAAGCCCCATCGACTTAACGGCTATCTTTATAATTTCTTCGTCGGGAATACCTAATGATCTTTGTTGCTTTCGCAAGTAATGTTTTCCTGCATCCAGAATGGCTTTTAGCGGAATTAGTCCTACCAATTCGCTTCCTGTTACTCTTACACCCCGTTCACGGGCTTTTTTATCCACCTCGTCAAAGGCTACATGAACCGGAGTAATATCGATATTGGTCAGGTTCATTGATATTTGGGCTATACCGTATTCTTCTATGTACCAACCAATGGCTTTTACAGCTTTTAATGTGCCCGGTATTCTTACAGGATTGCCGTTTTCGTCTTTTACTATTTTTCCGGTAAGCGGATTACCTTCTCTTTTTACTCTGCCGGCTTCTCTTACATCAAATGCGATAGCGTTTGCTCTACGGGTAGAAGTGGTATTTAGATTTACATTAAAGGCAACTAAAAAATTTCTGGCACCTACTGCTGTTGCACCGGTTTGGGCTACATGTTCGTTCCATTCTGCAGGTCCGAAATCCGGTTTCCATTCGGGGTCTTTCAGTTTCTCGGGAAGCGCTTCATACTCTCCAGCTCTTACGGTTGCCAAATTGCGACGCTCTTCGGTAAATGCAGCATTTTCGTAGCAATAAGTGGGGATATTAAGTTCTTTTCCTATTCTTTCTGCCAACTTGCGGGCATATTCCACGGTTTCTTCCATAGTAATGCCTGCTACCGGCACCAACGGGCATACATCCGTAGCACCCATACGGGGATGTTCTCCCTTATGTCCGCGCATATCCAAGACTTCCGCCGCTTTTTTAACGGCCACAAAAGCGGCTTCCACTACGGCGTCAGGGTCTCCTGCAAATGTTACCACCGTTCTATTGGTTGCTTTACCCGGATCTACATCCAAAAGATAAACACCTTCTATTTTTTCAATTTCGTCGGTAATTTGCTTTATCTTCGACATGTCACGCCCTTCGCTAAAATTAGGAACGCATTCCAAAATTCTTTTCATCATAACACTTTCATTTTTTAATGTACTGCACAAAAATACAATAAAAAATCTCCCCAACAGAATCGGAATAGAACAAAAAAGGCGGCTCAACGCCGCCTTCCGGAGATTTAATCTATTTTTTCAAAACGCTTTACAACAAATCCCTGAGATGTCTTTATTTTCAACATGTAGGCTCCTTTACAGAAAGAAGATATATCCAAAGCAGCTTCTTTATTATGACACTCTTTTTTCATCAACAGTTTTCCGGCAACATCGAAAACACATACTTCCTCTATCGGTTCCAAACTGCTAACATGTAACATGTTCTTTGCTGGTACCGGATAGATGGATGTTTTATTGACCCAACATTCAGACTGATTTGTGATTTCGGTAAATTTATATTCTGCCTTCTTTACAGAACCATCATCATTCATTTTCAGATTAATAACGAATCCGTGGTACCCATTGACGAAAGCGTTGTAAGCTATTTCGGTGTAAGTGGTATCTTTAACATCTATCCAACCGAATGTAGTGTGTGCAGAAGTAACTTCATGCCTGTCCGAGGTGCGTTTTATCATGAGAGCGCTATCAATTACTTCATTGGGTAATATTACGGTTCCGTAAGCAATAGCCGTATCATTCTCAATATTTGTCAACGAAAATCTGGCTGAATCAACATGTAAACCATTTATAGTGGTATCATAAGGAACCGTTACTGATAAATGTAGCGTATCACATAATGTACTGCTGTAAGTAAAAGGAAAAACAAATAATAAAAACGGTTCATCCGGTTTTAGCACAATTCCGTTGTAGAATTTTCCTGCCCAAGCAAAACTTTCCGAATTGGAAAAGAAAAAACTCGTATCATGAGATATGGACGCAAGATTAGCTGCCGGAAAATCATTATTAACATCTACATTCGAAGGCTCCACATAAGTAAGTGTATCAACGGAGGATGTACTTAACGAACTAAAATCCCAGACAACATTTTCACCCTCAGGAATTGCATAAAAATTCCCATTGACGGAAGCATCCGTTGCTTGATAAATTACATCTCCTACAACCGGAACATCAGATGCCGTTAAAGTTACTTGCCCGGAGGCCATCGAAATTATAAAAAAGGTAATCACAGCTGAAAAGAAATATTTCATATCGTTTAATTTTTTTTAGTTTATGACTCGTATTCTCATTTTATTGTTGCACCGACATCATTTTATTTAGAAAAAAAGTAAAAAAACAGGCCGCTTAAAAACATAAAGCAGCCTGCATTAAAAGATAAAAATCCGTTTTTTATTCTTTTACCAATGTCATTTCGTTTATCAGATTCTTGGCACCGGCAAATTTATCTATCACAAAAAGTATATACCTAATATCGGCTACAATAGTTCTTTGAAGTTCGGGCTCAAAAGCAATATCGCCGCTCATTGCTTCCCAATTACCGTCAAACGCTGTACCAATCAGTTCGCCTTTACCATTGAGCACAGGGCTTCCCGAGTTACCGCCGGTAATATCGTTGGTGGTAAGGAAACATACATGCATTGTACCGTCTGCATCGGCATATTGACCGTAATCTTTCTTTTGGTACAATTCTTTCAGTTTGGCCGGTACTTCAAACTCCGGATTGTTAGGATCTTCTTTTTCCATTATCCCTTTCAGGGTAGTAAAATAATTGTAATGAACAGCATCCCTGGGATAATAATCTTGAACCGTACCATAGGTCAAACGAATGGTAGAATTGGCATCGGGATAAAACAGCTTGTCTTTTTGCATCTTCATAAGTCCGTCCACAAACAATCTTCTTGCTTTTCGGAAGATGTCGGGTTTTTGTCCGCCAAATCCGAAATAAAGTTTTATGATGTCTTCCGCTATTTGGAAAGCCGGGTCTTTTTCCAGTTTTTTCGAATCCGGATTTTCCAAAAATGCCAGAACTTTGGCTTTGTCAATAAACATAGATTTTTTATAAAGCACTTTATCGGCATACTTTCTAAAATTGCCTTTGTATTTTTTCTTTATGGTTTTGAATACTTTGGGCTGGTATTGGTCCGGCAAGGTTTTCAGGTACATTTCACCAAGCGCTACGAATATATCTTTATCTACATTGACATCATAGTCTTTGTAGAATTTTTCCACTTCTTCCTTAAGTTTTTTTGTTTGCTCGTCTATAATAGCCTTGTTAAGTTCTTTGTTTGCCAGCAGTTTATCAAACTGGTAAAATTTAAGAGGGAACATCATAATTTCGGCACCTTGGAACAAGGCTTCGTACAGATAGGTTCTGGCCAAGTCTTTTTCTTTATTTTTTTCGTAAAACGAAGCAATAGTATCCAGCACCCATCCGTATTTTTTCTTTCTATCCGGATTTTGACTGGCCCATTCCATCAATTTCTTTTCGAGCTCTTGTTTCTTTTCAATTACATGAAGTCTTTTTATCCCTTTGTTTTGTCCGATAAAATATTTCCAATAGTTGGAGGTTTGAGCATATTTTGCCGCATATTTGATTTTAATAGCGTGGTCTGCATTCATATATTTTCTCATTATGGACAATTTTTTGTCCCTGATAGCAATGGTGGCGGGATTGGTTACTTCCAAGGCTTGTTTTACGCCAAAAGAAGTAAGATATCTTTCGGTACTTCCCGGATATCCCATAATCATGGCAAAATCGTTTTTCTTAACTCCTTTCAAGGAGATAGGGAAATAATGTTTGGGTTTTAGAGGCACATTGTCTTTGGAATAAGTAGCCGGCTTTCCGTCTGGAGCCGTATAAATTCTAAACATCGAAAAGTCTCCGGTGTGACGGGGCCACATCCAGTTGTCGGTATCACCTCCGAATTTTCCGATGGATGAAGGCGGCGCTCCTACCAAACGAATGTCTTTGTAGGTAATATACACGAACAAAAAGTATTGATTGCCATCAAACATTTTTTTAACATGGGCAATGTAATCGGTGCCTTTTGTTGCTTCTTTAACCAGTTTCTGAGAAACCTTTTGTATTTCGGCATCCCTTTCGCTTTCGGTCATATCTTCTTTTACATTGGCCAACACTTTGGAGGTAACATCTTCCATTCTAACCAAATACGATATGGTCATTCCTTCGATAGGAATTTCATCTTCCATCTTGTATGCCCAAAATCCGTCTTTCAGATAGTCATGGTCAACGGTACTTTTGGATTGAATGGCTTCATACCCGCAGTGGTGATTCGTAAGCACCAATCCTTTGGGAGAAATAATTTCCGAAGAGCAGAAAAATCCGAATTTTCCGTATTCGGCATTTCCTAATGCACCTACCGCATCTTTGAGAGAAGAATGGTTAACACTATAAATATCTTCGGGCGTTAATTTAAAGCCTTCGGCTTTCATTTGTTCGTAGTTCTTTCCTATTAAGGAAAGCAACCACATTCCTTCATCAGCCTTTACCGTTTGAAGCAGAACGGCAAACACAAATGTTACCAGTAACAAACTTCTTTTTATCATAATTTTACTTTTTTATTTTTGCCGCCATAAAGGTAACGATTTTGTCGAAACGAAAAACTTTTATTAAAAGTTTAGTGAGAAAATATAGGACAGGAGGTCATAATTTTAACCGACAATTTCTATTTACGGAACTTTTGCTTTTGTTAAGGTTCCTATATGTTCCCCCATTTTCACGGCAGTTTCGTATCCGGATTTCGTATTGTCAATCAAGTCTTTATCTATGGTTACCGTTCCTTTTCGGAAAAGTAAAACCACTGTGGAGCCTCCGAATTTGAACATTCCCTTTTCTTCGCCCTTGCATACCACTTTGTCTTTGTAGGTTTGTATAATGGTTCCCACCATGGTAGCACCTACTTCGGCCATAATAAATTTGCCGGCAAAACGGTTTCTCATTACCGTGTATTCGCGTTTGTTTTGCGTCATGAGTTTTACTTTTTCACGCAGGGCAATAGGAGAAACGGAGTAATAAACTCCATTTATTTTTTTATGATATAACACTTCGGCACTCAGAGGAAAATGGAAGCGATGATAATCGGTAGGACAAAGCCTTATAATATACATGGCGGCATTTTCAAATTGTTTGGCAAGGGATGAGTCTTGCAGAAAATCATACACATTAAACCGAACCCCCTTTATGATAAAATCCGAACGGGAAATGTTTTGGTAAGCCAATACCTTGCCATCAGCAGGCGATATTACCGCGATTATTGAAGTATCAATAGGTCTGGCAGAGGGTTTGAGCTTCCTTGTAAAAAAGTCGTTGAAAGTTTTGAAATTGGTATCTGCAACTTCGCTCATGTCTATTCCGAATTCTTTTATAAAAGGCTTTATTTTTTCGGCAGAGGAAGGTTTGTCCATTTGTTTGCCATACCATTCCGATACGAATTTTCGTTTCACAAGTGCTTCCAAAGCCATTTCTCCCGTAGGATTGCCGTACAACCACCGCAACCAGAATTCACCTGCTATTTTCTCGGTATCCAAGCGGTGACTATACCGTTCAAAATATACTACAGGTTGTGTTCCCACAGGAGCAAATACGCCTACCAATACCAACACCAAAAAAAGAGACAAAAAACCGTATGTTAATTTTTTCCACACAATCTTGCTTTTTTACAAAATATTTGCCAATTGTTCTTTGATGCGTTCCAAATGGTCTTTCATTATTACCACCCTTTTTTGTATCTTTTCATGAGCGGATTTTACGCCCAGCGTATTAATTTCCCGTCCGATTTCCTGTGCAATAAAAGTTAATTTTTTCCCTTTTACGGAAGCTTCGGAATTGGCAATTTCCCTAAAATAATTGATATGGGTACGCAACCGCGTTTTTTCTTCGGAGATGTCTATTTTTTCAATGTAATAAATCAATTCCTGCTCAAATCGTTCTCTATCGTAGTTAAGTTGAAGCTCCGACAGGTGTTTTTCGATTTTTTCTCTTATTTTGGCAATCCGTTCGGATTCATATTTTTCCACTTCGGCAAGCAAAGATTCTATGGCGTCCAAATCTTTGCATATCTGTTTTTTCAAAGTTTCTCCTTCTTTTTGTCTGTATTGTGCCAGTTTTTGGGCCGTTTCCACAATAGTAGTGTTCAATTGATTCCACTCTTCGTCGTCCAATTCGTTTTTTTCCCGTTTGTAAACATTCGGTAATGAAAGCACCGACCGGAATACCTCTTCATTGAAAGTCAATTTATGCTTGTTTAAGATGGACGAAAGGTTGTTTATGTATGTATTTATCACTTCTTCGTTAAAAATCACATCGGTATAAGTATCCGCCAAATCCACGGATATATAACATTCTATTTTACCGCGTTGTAAAATGTCTGCAATGATTTTGCGTATTTCAATCTCTTTCTCCCTGTAATATTGAGGAGCCCGTACCGAAATATCGGTATTTTTACTGTTCAAAGATTTTAGTTCAACGGTTATTTGTTTTTCGGGAAGTTCCAACACCGTTTTGGCATAGCCTGTCATTGAAAAAAACATGGTGATTGTCCTTTTTTATCTCCGTTGCAAAGATAAGCGTTTAGTTCACATAAACGGCTTAAAGCCGGAAAGATGCAAAAAATTATTGTGTTTGTTGCACCAACATGGTCACATTAAGGGATTCTTTCCGTCCCGGCCGTACTTGCACAATGGATATGCGTTCGTAATACCGGTTGTTTATAGTGGCGTTTGCCCACACATAGTAATTGCCGTAATTTATATACCCAAAATATGCCACATTGTTATCCGATGCCGTACTGAGACGATATATTGCCAAATCGTTGGTGGAATTGTTCCTATCTATCAGGATGTCGTCATAACTGGCATATAAATATACTACAGTGGCATAAGCCGGTACCTGATGATTGTTGTCGTCCAAATAATAGGTATAAACCGTAAGTTCTCCGGTAAGGCCGGAGGTATCTTCGGTTACTACTTCCTGAGGAGGTAGTTGTTGTTCTTCGTCGTCGTTCTTTTTACATGCCGTAAAAAGAACGAAAAGCACAAAAGGCAGGAGCACACCCACCTTTATAGAAAACGATTTGCTATGATGTATGTTCATGATACTCCTGTGTTATTTCAAATCCTATTATGAATAAAGAATCCGTTTCTTCTTTGTAATAAAAAGACATATAGGTATATATGATATCTCCAGCGTGGTTTTTCAGGGGAACGACACCTTTATACAGTCTGTTTTCGAAAGCCTTTGATACGGCTTTTTGAAAATCTTGATTTGCCGTGTCTATGATTGATATAGACCGGTACATAAGTTCGTCTCTGGTATAACCGAGTATTTTCAAAAAATTGTCGTTGATAAGATCGAATGTATGGTCCGTGGAAACTTCCAGCCTTATCATCAATACATCTATGGTATCAAGCAGTTTTGTTATTTCACGCTCTCTTCTGGATGCTTCTTCTTGCGTAGCTTGCAATTCTTCCAGATTTTGCCGCATTTCTTCCTCTTGGGTAGCCAGTTCTTCCGCTTGTTGCTTGGATTGTTCAAGCAATTCTTTGGTTTTTATGTTTACCCTTACATTATTGATAACCGAGGCTATATTTTCAGCCACTTTCTCGATAAACTCAACTTTATATGGCTCAAACACATCGAAAGAAGCCAGTTCTATCACACCGAAAATATTATCTTCCAATTTTAGTGGTACCAGCAATATGTTTCGCGGGTTGGCTTCTCCCAAACCGGAGGTAATGGTCAGATACTCATTGGGCACATCCGTCAAAAAGATTTTTTCTTTTTCTATGGCACAGGTTCCGACCAGTCCTTCGCCGAGCTTTACGGTTTTTTGCATAAACTTTTTCCGGTTGTAGGCATAAGCCGACAGCAGATACAGTTCTCGATTATCTTCGTCGTATATGAAGAGTCCCCCCTGAATGGCTCCTACATAATGTACCAGATTTTGCAGAATTGCATCGCCCAATTTTTCCAAGTTATCATTATTTTGACGAAGTATTTCGGAAAATTGGGCCAATCCGGTTGCAATCCAGTTTCTTTGTGCATCTTCTTGTTTTCGTTTGCCTTCTTCTTCTTTTGCTTTTTTCAGATTGTCACGCATGGTCAGCAATGATTTGCCCAACTCGTCTTTTTCACTCAACGGGGTAAAATCCGTATCCAAATTACCTTGTCCTATTTGGTGGGAAAATTCGGTGATTTTGTGCAAAGCCCCCAATAACTTATCGTATGATTTAAACAGAATTCCAATCTCGTTATCTTTCTTTTCGTCTTCCGGTATTTCAATGTTAAAATCTCCTTCATTCATTCTGGAAATAAACAATGTGAGTTTTTTCAAAGGTTTGAATATCAATAAATGCAATAAAATTACCACTAACGAAAACAACAATATAAACGAAGGTACCTCAATATAAATTTGTTTGTATATATCTTGCTTCTGTTCTTCTTCATAACGCTCGAGTAATCCTTGTATGTTTTTATCATCTTTTATTACTCCTATAACAACTCCTATATCTTTCAGATACTTGGCAGAAACAATGTAAGAAAACTGATCCTCTTGGTTTTTTATTACTTCTTGCTCACTCACCTTGATTCTTGCCATGGAAATCATTTCCGGCACAAAATGAAAATGCTTGTTATAGCGAGAATCCAAATTGAGCAACGCATCATTGTTGGCAAAAATAATATCGTCGTCTTTTGCTACAAATACGGTAGCAAAGTCCACAGGATATTTCTCCACAAAACCAAAAGATTTTTCCAATTTTTCTTTGTCGGACAATAAAGTGTCGTTTTCCACATTTTTATAGAAATCCCGTCCGGCCATAACAACTATTTCATCCAAAGAAGTAATGAAATCCTTGTTTATTCCCATAAAATCGTTGTAACGGCTTTCCAAACTTTCCTGCAGACCGGCAAAATCCATATAAATAAAGAACAAGGTACCTGCCACGATAATAAATACATACACCAAGGTAAACCTGAAAAGAATACTATTCCGAAGCTTCATAATGCAAAAAGTTTGTTACAAAGATACATTTTTTTCGTTTATTGCTAAAAATCAAAACATTTTATTAGCCCCAATATCATCCGGGTAATTTTATCTCTCCCATCCCGAAACTATAAACTAATAGACTCCGTACTTCACCGACAAATAAATACTTCTCGGAAATTGAGGGCCATATACATAACCTGCATCCCTATAAGCCCCTTTGTCGAAATCGGACTGGTAAGCATTCAAAATATTTTTCACTGCCAACGAAAATTCCAAGAAACCGGTTCCTTTCAGTTTTATTTCATAAGCGATTTTTGCTCCCAAGTCAAAGAAGTGTCCGGTTTTTACCAGCCTGTCTTCTCCGACAATATCTCCATTCGCTATAGCTTCTCTTATAGCATCCGCTTCTTCCGGTGTAAGGCCTGGAGCATTGGGGTCGGTACCTAAATGGAGGGTATACATCGGGCCTGTCCAAGTACCGGACAAAGAAAGGTTTAAACGGTCTTTTACAGTATAGGTCGAGGTAAAATATCCGTATAAAGACGGCGCTCTCAACATAAATCTGGTTGACTGCTCCGGTGTATTTCCCCATTGTTCCGGTTGGTTGTACAAAGATTGTTGCCAAGTGACACCAGCCTGAAATCTAAGATTGTACAAGGGCATTAAAAAACATTCTGCGTTTATTCCCCTTACAAATGCTCCGTTAGTAGCATTATACCTTTCATAAATCATATTCCCGGCAGTATCCAAACTAATTATTTTGGTAGCAAACGGATTGTGCAATACCGTATAAAATCCCTCTACGGTAAATTTATAATTCACAAAGCCTTTTATCCCGCTTATTTCGGCAGACAAAGTATAACTATCGGAGGTTTCTTCGGTTAAACCGGACGCATTGACATGATATATCCTTTTGGCTCCCGATGACTCCACATGCAAATCTTCATCAAAAACTTGCGGAGAACGGTACCCCATCGCGTATCCGGCACGTATTTGCAAACTGTCATTCGGAATATACATGGCCGTCAACCTAGGCAACAAAATGTTGCCGTCTATATTGCCCGAACCGTCTATCTTATCCGTTACCTCGTAAGCATCGAAACGCAATCCGGTAGAAAACTTAAAATTCCCGGTCTTTAATTCGTCTTGCACAAAAATACCGTTTGTAATTTTTTCCTGTTTCGTAAGATTGATATTTAGACCTTCTACTTGTGCCAATTTGCTATCTATCAAGTTGTCATAAATATTATCGATACCACTTACCAATTTGTGATTTTCGGAAAAATGGAAAAAATATTGCAATCCGGAATTAGCGGTAAAATTGTCGGTTTTCCCGTAAGCATTGGGATCCTTATTGGCACCGTAATATGAATTCCTATGAATATTCTGAAAAGAAAAGAATACGGACAATTTATCCTCTTTTTCCCGGTTTGTAAAAATATCCGCTGTTATATCGCCTGCATTAATATAGTGTTCCGTTTGTTCGGTAATATCGGTTCGATGCGGCAACAAATCAAATTTATTGCCCCCGCGGCGAAAATCATGCAAAACCCGGTAATTGGCTTCCAACTTTGTACGGGTATTTATTTTGTAATAAGTGCCTAAACCGAATAAGGTATTTTTCAAAAGGGGCATTTCGGAAAATCCGTCTCCATTTGCATCAAAATAACCGCGTTTTCTCGTACTGCCATAAGCCACAAATCCGGTATTGTGAGTTTTGCCCACATTGGCCACATTAAATCCGGTATTCAAATCCGGAGCAGGAGACTTATATCCCCAACCAATCAAGCCGTAGGAAGTGTTTACCTCGAAAGTATTTCTTACCGGTTCTTTGGTAATAATGTTTATGGTACCTCCTATAGCATTGCTTCCAAACAGAGCCGAACCGCCACCCCGTACCACTTCAATCCGATCTATTATGGAAGCCGGGATTTGCTCCAATCCGTAAACACCTGCCAAACCGCTAAATACATTTTTGCTGTTTATTAATATTTGCGTATAAGGCCCGGGCAACCCGTTCATCCTCACTTGTGTAAAACCGCAATTTTGGCAATCGTTTTCCACTCTCAATCCCGGAGTAAAATTGATCCCTTCGGCCAGTGTATTACTATTGGTATTTTCAAATATTTTGGGTGACAAAATATTAATCATGACCGGAGCATCCTTGCGATTGATTTCCGTCCTGTCGGCACTAACCACCACCTCGTTCAGCAAAAACTTATTCCGTTTCAAAACAAAATAAACTTCCGTAGAAGCGTTAGGCTTCATTTCTACTGTTTTTTCTTCCGGTTTGTACCCCATTGCTTCTGCCACTATCACCACTTTCCCTATCGGTAAATCTGACAATGCAAAATGTCCCGACTCGTCGGCAACCGTACCGATATTAGTACCTTTAACCAATATGTGGGCAAAAGGGATGTGTTCGCCACGCTCATCTTTTACATCGCCAAAAAGCATGGCATCTGTCTTTTGAGAAAAAACATTAATGCCGAAACCTATTATTAATGTGACCACAAAACACAATCTTTTCATCTGCTTTTTTTGGGGGCAAAAATATGAATCGTGCTTTTCTTTTATCATCACTATTTTGGGGTATATTAAACCAATATGACCCAAATATTTTTCAAACTAAAAAACAATCTTTTGACTTATCCTCATGTAGAAAGGGAACGAAAATATTGTTTGAAAGCATTTTCCTTATCGCTACAAAGATAAATAGATGATGCGAGAAAAACGTGTTGATTATTTAGGCTGCTATTAGCCTTTCAGCTGATTTGGTTTGTGAGAAGGAGGGGTTTAAGCGCCTCTTAGTCCCAAGAGAAAAGTATTATGGAATGTTGATCTCCATTAGTTATAGATTTTTCGATAGTGTAAGATACATTTTTAGCATGTGCCAATTCCAATGCTCGTCTGCTGTAAGCACAAATTCTGTGTTCCAACATTTTGTTTAGTTTCGGGAACCGTAAAATGCGTAATCGAAACCAATTTGGGCCTTCCTCCATAGCTTCTGCTTCCGCTTCATTATAGAAAGTTTTCATCAGTCGGGATGACTTTCGCAATATATATTTGGGAGTTGCAACCAACAAAAAAACCTTATACACTCCGGTGAGCGTAACACTGGCACTGTATTCTCCAATTTCTCTTGCAAAAGCTATCGGATCAGAAGCATTTACAACATGCGCAAAAAATGCCATAGGATCCAGGTAGAATCGTTGTATTTCATACCACTCTCTAATATCTATATCTCCGGAATAAATTTTTTTGACATCATTGTCTAACATTTTTAAAAAATCCGAATAATAATCGCCATATTTTTCTCTAAAAAAAATAATATTAGAACGAATAGCTACACCTTTTACTTCCATCGTCTTATATTTTTTACAAAAATAAAACTATTTTTTCAAACACAGTAACATAAAACATCTAAAATTTTTCCATTAAAATTTTGTCATAAAATAATTTACACAAATTTAGTCTATTCCACAAATTGCCAGCAATGTTCATACCGTCAAGACTTCATCTGTTTTAGCAAGATTTATAGGGCGATATTGAAATTGCACAAAAAATTATAAAAAATCCACATTGTTGTTGCAGTTTGAATTAATTTGTTTATTTTTACCAGCCGAAAAATAAAACTATTTCAAAAATGAAATTTTTCAAACTTTTGTGGCAAATGTATGTAGATGCTTTCAAACACGGACTTTCCAGAAAATTATTTGTAATCATTGCCATAAAGTTGTTTATCATGTTTGCGATCCTCAAAGCATTCTTTTTTCACGATTATTTGGACCAAAAATTTAAAGACAACAATACACAAAAAAGTGAATATGTGCTAAATAATTTAATTAGCAATCAATCTAAAACAAACATAAAAAACTAAAAACTATGGGAGTAGATTTTGCATTAGTTGACTGGTCGAGAGCCCAATTTGCACTTACGGCCATTTATCACTGGATTTTTGTGCCGTTAACCCTCGGGCTGTCGTTTATTGTGGCTATTATGCACACAATTTATGTAAAAACCGGTAGCGAAGATTGGAAACGGATTACCAAATTCTGGATGAAACTGTTCGGGATTAACTTTGCTATTGGTGTAGCAACCGGTATCATTCTCGAATTTGAGTTTGGTACCAATTGGTCTAACTACTCGTGGTTTGTGGGTGACATTTTTGGAGCCCCACTTGCCATTGAAGGTATTCTGGCATTTTTCATGGAAGCCACATTTGTTGCGGTAATGTTTTTTGGCTGGGGCAGAGTGAGCAAAAAGTTTCACATGCTATCTTCCTGGCTTACCGCCATTGGAACCAACCTGTCCGCCACATGGATTCTTATTGCCAATGCATGGATGCAACATCCGGTAGGAATGCAGTTTAATCCGGACACTGCCAGAAACGAAATGATGAGTTTTGCCGATTTGGTATTGAACCCTACGGCTGTAACCAAATTCCTGCACACTATATCACAAGCGTATTTGCTGGCAGGCACATTTGTTATG
>CAYMVE010000002.1:48264-49200 GCA_964393715.1 uncultured Bacteroidales bacterium
GTTAGCGCCTGGTTGATATTGAGACACAAAGAAAAATTATTGGCCAAGAAAAGTATGTTGGTTGCTTCAACCTTTGCCTTTTTAGCCAGTTTGTTCGTGGTCTATACCGGCGACATACATGCTCATGATGTAGCACAAACCCAACCGATGAAATTGGCTGCAATGGAAGGGTTGTATAAAGGTACAGAAGGACAATCTATTGTAGCTTTCGGAATTTTGAACGGAGATAAAAAACCGGGTGACGGTCAAGAAGATTTTCATGCAGCCATAAAAATTCCCAAATTATTGTCTTTGCTGGCTACTCACGACATGAACGGATTTGTACCGGGTATTGAAGACCTGTATTTTGGAAACGAAAAATACGGAATAGAATCACTGTCTGCAAAAATAGAAAAAGGAAAAAAAGCAATTGATGCCTTGAAACAATACAAAGCCGCCAAAGATGCTGGAGACGAACAAGCCAAAGAAGCGGCATTAGACGAATTTAGGAAATACGAAAAATACATGGGATATGGCTATTTCGACAAGCCCGACGAAGTAATACCGCCCGTAAAATATGTGTTTTATTCGTTCCACCTGATGGTAATTTTCGGGTCTTTATTAGTGCTTATTACTTTTGCGCTTATGTATTTGAGCATTAAGAAAAAACTGGACGGCAAAACTTTTTGGCTCAGAGCGGCCATGTGGTCCGCGTTATTGGCGTGGCTTTCCACGGAACTTGGTTGGGTAACTGCTGAAGTAGGTCGCCAGCCATGGGCAATTACCGAATTGTTACCCGTCAAAATAGCCACATCTCATCTGAGCGTAAGCAATGTACAGCTTACATTTTTCATGTTCTTGGCTATCTTTACATTATTACTGATTGCCGAAGTGAAAATTATGTTGACACAAATCAAAAAAGGAATTTAATTGTTTAACCAAAAATATTTTAGCTAT
>CAYMVE010000002.1:49210-51726 GCA_964393715.1 uncultured Bacteroidales bacterium
TCAATGGAAGCCTTACAAAATTACTGGTGGTTTATAATATCACTGTTGGGCGCCCTGCTTTTGTTTTTGATGTTTGTACAAGGCGGACAAACTTTGGTAGGGCAACTTGCCAAGGACGACACACAAAGGCAAATCATTATAAACGCAATCGGGCGTCGTTGGGATTTAACCTTTACAACTTTGGTAACTTTCGGAGGTGCATTTTTTGCATCGTTTCCGTTGTTCTATTCTACAAGTTTCGGTGGTGCTTATTGGGTGTGGATACTGATATTGTTTAGTTTTATCGTTCAAGCGGTTTCGTATGAATACCGTACCAAAGTAAACAATTTTTTAGGCACCAAAACTTATGACGCTTTCTTGTTTATTAATGGTTTAATAGCCCCCATTCTTTTGGGTGCAGCCGTAGGAACTTTCTTCACAGGGTCTCAATTTACCGTTGAGTTTTCCAATGTGATAGACGGAAAGGTTATTTCACAGTGGACAGGTCCTGCACACGGACTCGAAGCCGCTCTCAACATTACCAATTTGGCACTGGGACTCACTGTATTTTTCTTGACAAGAGTATTGGGAAATCTGTATTTGATTCATCAGGTTGACCATGAAGAAATAGTGAACAATGCCGCCAAGCAACTGAAAAAGTGCACAATAGGTTTTCTGATTTTCTTCTTCCTGTTTTTGGGACTGATACTTACAAAAGACGGTTTTGCCGTTAATCCCGAAACTGGTGAAGTTTTCATGGAACCCTACAAATATTTACATAATTTGTTGCAGCCACTCAATCTGATTCTGTTTTTGGTTGGAGTTGTTTTGTTCTTGTTCGGAATATACAAGGGAGCATTCCAAAAATCCGGAAACGGATTTTGGTTTACCGGCATCGGTACCGTAGTTGTTGTATTGGTACTGTTCTTTATTGCCGGATACAACCATACGGCATTTTATCCGTCAACAGCAGACCTGCAATCGTCACTAACTATCAGAAACGCCTCTTCCAGCAGATTTACACTGGTGGTAATGAGTTATGTTTCTCTGATGGTTCCTTTTGTATTGGCCTACATTTGGTACACATGGAGCCAACTTATGAAGAAAAAAGTAGATGAAGCCGATGTGGCAAATGATGATATGGCTTATTAGAAACCTTAAAATTTTAAGACTATGGCATGGAATTTTTTATTGTGGCCTATTTTCCTTTTTGTAGCTTTTCAGGTGATTTGGTATTTTGCCAAAAAAGCAGGCTACTTGGAAGACGGTAAAGAGTAAAACACCTTCAGAGGAGACCTTTCCGGTCTCCTTTTTTATTTTGCATCAATAACATCATAAAATATTTCGATGAGAATTCCCTTTTTTCCGTTCATTTCTTTATGGCAACAAAGAAATGAACCAAACAACGTTCCCACCCGTTTTCCCCTTACATTTTGTTTAGAAAAAAGTGACTAAGAAAAGTATAACGCACAAAATTTATTATGGCTCAGTGCATACAACAGAATTTTTGCAGTCTTGAACTTTTGTTATTGGGAAATCAAGCCTAAAATAAAAATAAATCGTCTGATAAACAAACTGTTTTTCATCGGAGATAATGTTTGAAGCCATGTTCTCCCCTTACAGATTCAGCAACCGCATAAACAGTTCGTAGCGGTTTTTGTAGAGTTCGTTCAGTTCGGTTTCTTCCGAGAAGGTAGCTTTTATTTTGTATTCGTAGCGTTCAAAAGTACGAATAATTGCAGATATTTCCGTAACATTAACCTTGATAATCACATCCATTTGGACGGAATCCGGTTTGTTATCGAGATACATAGCCAGAATTTTGGCGTTGTTACTTTCTACTATTTGGGCTATTTGTGACAGTTGGTAGTCATGGATACTGACTTCGAGAATGATAATTGCTCCGGGGTTTTCGGCAGAAATAAGTTTGGAAAAGTATTTCACCATATCTTGCAATGATATGGCTCCTACATAATTGTCTTCCTTGTCCAATACGGGAATCAAAGTGAGTTTGAGTTCGGAAACCAGTGCAATTACGGTAAAAATATGGTCGTCTTCATAAACGAAGGGACTAAACAGGTTGAGTTTGTGAGCACCGATAGGCAAGTCCGGTTCGTTTAGGTCGTAAATGTCGGATTCGGATATGAGACCGAGAAATTTTTTGTTGTTCACAATGGGCAAATGCGATACTTTGTAAATTTCCATCCAACTCAGGGCTTTTTGTGCCGGATCGGATGTGTGCAGTGGTGATATGATGTCGGATATAAGCTCTTTTGCCAACATGGTATTATAATATTTCGGTAATTTTCATTATCTTTCCGGATAAAAATTTGTCTCTGTCCGCATCGTATCGCACGGTGGCACATTCGTTATAGTTATCATGCTCAAAAACAAATACATAACCATGTTTGACACCGGATTCCAAAAAGAATTTCTTTTCTTCCATCAGGGTTAACGGGTAATTGTCGTAGGCCGATACCCACGGTAAATGTATGTTGTGTAAGGTGGGTATCATATCGGCGGCAAAAACAATTAGT
>CAYMVE010000003.1:0-44841 GCA_964393715.1 uncultured Bacteroidales bacterium
CTCATATCAGCTTCGAAGAAGACAACAACAATTCGCCGGAAAGCGGTTTCGCCGTAAGTGGTAGAGTAACTACAAAAAGCGGAACGGAAAATCAATATTTCAGCATTTCTCCGGATGACACTGCCATTGTGATAAATGATGAACCTAAAGTTACATGGTACCCCAACAAAAATGCCTTTTGGGCAGGTCAATTGGTAGTAAACTCACCTTATGATGTCGGCACAAATTCCTTAGCAGTTGGCTATCACCCCAAAGCTCAAGGAGAGTACTCACAGGCACTCGGTTACAATTCTTCCTCTTTAGGAAATTATTCCACCGCTATAGGAAACAACGCTACAGCTATGGGACCCAGCTCTTTTGCATTAGGAGATAGTGCTTATGCAGATGATAGCGCTAGTTATGCAATCGGATTAAAAGCAAGAGCAACGGGCTTTAAAAGTCTTGCAATAGGATCTGGTGGAATAGCTTACAACACTAATGGGCAAGTATGGACACAAAGCGAAGCTTCCGGTAATTATTCTGTAGCAATAGGTAATGGTTGTATTGCCAGTGGACCATTTTCTTTTGCCATTGGGATATTAGATACTTGTGAGGGATATTATTCTATGGCATTTGGATATGGCACTCACTCAAGCGGATACAATTCTACAACCCTTGGTAACTACACCAAAGCTTCCGGAAGCAATGCTTTAGCAATCGGTTCTTACTGCGAAGCTCATGGAGCAAGTTCTTTTGCTGCAGGATATAATTCAATCGTAGCTGCTACAGCAAGTAATGCTACAGCCATAGGCTACCAATCGGCTGCTTTAGAAAGTTTTTCTTTTGCTCTTGGTTTTATGGATACCACAACAGGTTGGGGGGCCTATGCTTTGGGTTATCAAAGTAAGGCAGAAGGTAATACCTCTTTTGCATTAGGAGCTAACGTAAGAGCTACTGGTATTAGTGCGACCGCAATGGGAAATCAAACCATAGCAAGTGGACAAACCAGTTTTGCTTTGGGTAACAGAACCACCGCCTCTGGTGACTACTCTTTTTCAAGCGGTTACCTATCAACTGCATCGGGTAACAGCTCTGCCACTTTCGGAAGTACGACCGAAGCAACAGGTAACAATTCAATAGCCATAGGCTATCATACAGATGCTATCGGGGATCAAGCCTTGGCAGGAGGGTTATTTACATCGGCATCAGGCACCAACTCTGTAGCCTTGGGTTATTATTCCAATGCGGAAGGAGACTATTCTTTCGCAATAGGACGTTCTTATGCCAAAGGGAACTATTCCTTTTCAGCAGGTTATTATACTAAATCCAAATCTTACTTGTCTTTTGTCGTAGGAAAAAATAACGACACTTCTTTTGTTTCCAGTACCGATTCGTGGGTAGATACAGATCCGTTATTTGTTGTAGGGAATGGGCAATATACTCCTCACAACGCTATGGTTGTCCTTAAAAACGGCAATGTAGGAATTAACACCAATACTCCGGACAAACTTTTAACAGTAAATGGAGATGCCCGTGTTACCGGAGATATTTACTACGGAGCAAGTGGCTCCGGAACAACCTACAACAAACCGGACTTCGTATTTATGCCGTCTTATGACAAAAAATTCAGCATCAATGCCATTGAAAAATATATCAATCGTCACGGACATCTGCCGTGGGTAACGGCTGCCAAAGACGAAAAAAACGGCATCAATCTGACCAGAATGAGTTTTGAAACGCTGGAAAGTGTGGAAAATCTTCAGTTGCAGGTTATTGAATTGAATAAACATAATTTGCAGTTGCAAAAAGAAAATGAAAATTTGAAAAAGATGATACACAAAATGAACAAGCGTTTGAATGAATTGGAAAAAGAAATCAAACGAATCAAATAAATTTTGTTAAAAAAATAAATATTGTGTAATTTTACCTAAAATTAAGAATTATGAAAAAGTTATATATTATCATCATTCTCCTGCTTCCCTTGGCCGGGATAAGCCAACCCGATGTTATTGCAGCAGGAGGCGACTATTACGAAACTTCCAATGTAAGAATGAGCTATACTCTTGGACAAACCGTTACCGCCACTGTTAGCGGTAATGGTGTCGCAGCTACACAAGGGTTTCAACAAACTTCGTATGTAATTGTGGATTTGAAAGAACCGGATGCCGACATGAATGTTTCGTTATACCCTAATCCCACTAGCGGAGAATTGGTACTTGATTTCAGCACAATTCCCGCAAGCAACACAACCGTAAAGGTAATTGACTTTACCGGAAAAGTTGTTCTTATCACTACGGTAGCCAATCAAAAACAATCTCTGGATTTAAGCCAATTACCTACCGGCAATTATATTGTGAACATCAAAAACGACACTCAGGAACGCAATTTTAAAGTAATCAAAAAATAACCATAAAATGGAAGCGGGCCGTTTAGCAAGCCCGCTTTTTTATTTCAATCCGGTTCCTATCTTTTTTATTATTTCTCCAAAATAAATTTTAAATTCCAAATTGTAAATAACCGAAGTAAAACTTCTCGTGAGATATTTATCCGGGAAATAAGACAAGCGGTACCCTAATCCGCCACCTATTCCCATAAAAAACAAGGGTTTGTAAATCACGGTAGTTGACGCCTCATAAGTTATTCCGAACATATTATCGGTATAATAAGGCTTGCCTCCATCATTATATTTATAATTACTCCATCCGGCATTAAAACTTACAGGCAAGCTGATTTCCCATCGTTTCGTCTTGTAATAGGTATATTCAAAATGCACTCCGGCAAACCACATTTGAAGCAACCCCTTGGTCAATTCTCCGTCTTGGGATACGACTTCATTATAAACTTTTGAAGTGACCAAACCTCCCGTTATTCCTGCTTTTACCCGTTTGGAATAAGACAATCCGAACAATAAGGCGGTAACACCGGCTGTCCTGTTTTGCACAAACGACCCGCGATTATTAAACTGAAAAAAGAATTTGGGATTTTCCCGGTGCAAAAAATACCTCAGACTATCAAGCCCTTGAGAAAAAGTCTTCAAAGAAAAACAAAAAATCGCCAATAGTACAATAAGCCGTTTCACCTTATGTCCAAAAGTCTTTTATACAACACATTTACCAAATATGCCGCATTATCCCATCTTAGATTGATCACTTCCTGACGACCGTATTTTTTAAACAAACGCCTGATACCTTCGTAATGCAACAAAGCATAAATACTGTCTGCCATGGCATCCACATCCCAAAAATCAATCTTGATCGCATGATGCAATACTTCCGCCACTCCGGATTGTTTTGAAATAATAACCGGCACATCGGTTTGCATGGCTTCCAAAGGTGCTATTCCGAACGGTTCCGATACCGAAGGCATAACATATACATCACTCATGGCATACATTTTATACACTTCGTTTCCTTTAAGAAAGCCCGTAAAATGAAACTTGTCTCCCATTCGTAACTGAGCCACACGCTTTACAATCCTGTTGAGCATATCGCCACTACCAGCCATTACAAAATGTATATCTTCGGTTTTTTGCAATACTTTATAAGCCGCTTCTACAAAATAATCGGGTCCTTTCTGGAAAGTGATCCGCCCCAAAAAAGTAACTATTTTGTACGGCAAATTCTTTTTCACCTTAAAGTGTTCAATATTTGCAATAGGTTCCACACCGTTATGAACGGTAAACACCTTTTCCGCTGCTATTCCGTATTTTGTAATTACAATGTTACGGGTATAGTTACTCACGGTAATCACCAAATCGGCCTCTTGCATCCCTTGTTTTTCTATGGCAAACACATCGGGGTTTACATTCTCACCGCTCCTGTCGTATTCGGTAGCATGTACATGGACTACCAACTTTTTGCCACTTACTTTTTTGGCAGCAATTCCCGCCGGATAAGTAAGCCAATCGTGCGCATGTATAATATCAAACTCCGTCCTCTGTGCCAACACTCCGGCAACCAAGGCATACCTTGCCACTTCCTCGTAAATATTAGGACCATATTTGCCGGAAAAACTAAATTTCTCCGAAAAAATCCTTTCCTCGGTTTCTATATCTTTCAATTTATACTCTTCCAAAAAAGCTTGGTATTCTTCCGGAGACAAATACGGCCTCAATGAGGATGACACTTCTATATATGTAAGTTTCTCGAACAACTTTTTCACCTTCTTATCGTGCAAAACAACCGGAATGTCTTCGGCCGCCACCAACCTCATAAAGGTATCATCTTCGCCGCCAAATAATTTCGGGACTACAAAAATCACTTCCGTTCCCAATTTCGTCAAACTCTTTGTCAAACCGTAACAAGCCGTTCCCAATCCGCCGGTTATATGAGGCGGAAACTCCCAGCCAAACATTAACACCCTCATCTCACTTTCTTTTTAGACTGTTTATATTGTTTTATCATCTTTGCTATTCTTCTTAACTCTGCCACACTCCAAGCTTGTGAAATAGCTCCTCTTGGAGTATGAGGCGGATCGGCATCGTATATTTCATTTATCGTGCCTATACCGTGATGCTGTATTTCGTCTTCAAAACCTTTGTACAATTTTTCAATCAGATATACCCCGCTTTTACCGTAAATAGACAAATAGGCTTCGGCAAAATGCCCCAATAGCCATACCCAAACCGTACCCTGATGATAAGCAAGGTCTCGACTGCGTTGGTCTCCTTCGTATTTGGATTGGTAGTCCGGATGCGTTGGCGACAAGGTACGCAAACCTCGCGGCGTAAGCAAATCCCTTTCCACTACTTCAATTATTTCTTTCTTTATGCTGTCGTCAATAGGAGCATAAGGCATTGATGCCGCAATTATCTGATTCGGTCTCACACTCCAATCAGTATATTCCCCGTTAGCCCAATCGGCAAGATAACCTCTCGAAGCACTCCAAAAAACATTCAAAAACGACGCCCGTATTTTTTCCGGCAACCCTTCCAATTTTGCAGCAAAAGACTTGTCACCGTTTTTCTCCGCTGCTTCCTTTACAAACACAACGGCATTATACCACAAAGCATTGATTTCCACGGCATAACCGGTACGCGGAGTTACCGGCTTGCCATCCACTACTGCATCCATCCATGTCAAAGCCACTCCATCCCGCCCCTGCCATATCAAACCGTTATCATGCATACCTATGTTAAACTCCGTACCTTTTATATATCCGTTTATAACCTTTTTCAGTTTGGAACCATATCGAGCCCAAACATGTTTTGTGGTACGCTGCGATTTTGCCAATTGCTGTACAGCCCACACAAACCACAATGACGCATCTGCCGAATTGTACGAAGCATTATCTCCCGTTTCAGTATTGGCAAAAAGCGGCCCGTTCATCCTTGCCGTCATATAATCCAACACCGCATAATACTTGGTATAATCACGCTCCGGCAACAACAATCCCGGCAAGGCGATAAAAGTATCGCGTCCCCAAGTGTTTGCAAACCAATGATACCCTGCATTAATCCTATATTTCCTACCGGCTTTCACCACAAACTGATTAGCCGCATCTTTCAAACAATTTTCAAAACCGGACAACGGCAAGCGTGACTCCAATTCTTTTTCAAACAAAGCCTTGAGAGAACGCGGTTTTTGTTCTTCTACCGAGGCGGAAAAAACTATTGTTTCCCCTTTCTTTATAGGTAATTCAAAATAACCGGGTACCATAAGATCTTCCCGGTGATCATAGCCCCGGTTAAACTCTTCTTTATACTCAATGTTATAGTACCACTGCGGATAATGTATGTATTCCACTTTCTTTGAAAACTGCATGTGAAGGTACGGATACCCTTGATAAAGCCGCATCTTGATTCCGTTAGGAATTTTGTGATACGAAGTATCGGCATACAAATTGGCCTTACTTAAAGCATGAATATTGCGAAAAGCCAAAAACGGACGGAATTGTAATTTGGTGGGAGAATGAGCATCCAGCAATGTATATCTAACCATCACTTGATTGATATTGGTATTCAGCAATATTTCTTTTTTCAGCACAACCCCGCCCACACGGTATATGTGATAAAAAATAGGATTCGTCCCCAATTCTTCGATATACTTGTGTCCTTTAGGAGAATACTCCCCGGGATATTTGTGAATAGCCAGATTAAACGATTTCTCCCGTTGGATAACCGTTTCATCCAGGGACGACAATAATACATGAATGCCCCCGTCCAAATGTTCGCACGGACAATTTAGCAGTCCGTGATATTTGCGGGTATTACAAAAAATAATGGTAGTACTGCCGTATGCACCAAGCTTATTAACCCGTATAAATTCACGGCTTAACGAATAGTTCAGATTAACAAGCTCTTTTTTATCGAATTTTATGTATGCCATACCTGAAAATATTTTTGGTAAAATTAAATGAATTTAAAGATACGGGCGTAAAAATAAAGAAAAATAATCTTCGTAAAACAATACTGTTTAAAACATTTTTTCACAACTAAATAGCCTAATTAACAACAACATAATGACAAAAAACACAAAAAACCTTTCATTATTTTACCCTATTCAACTTTGTTTATTAAGAAACAAAAATCAAAGTTACGATTATAAAACAATTTAGACAATCTCTATCAGTAAAAAAATTCATTTTTCTTTTGATTCAATTGCATAAAATATTGTTGAATTTGAATACTTTAAAAATATTTTTGTTTATTTTTGTCTAAAAATTAAAACTAAATACATGGATTTCATTAAACGATTTCTCCTCGCTATAATTTTTTGTTTTTTCATATTGGGGAACCAATTGTTTTCTCAAAAAGGTTTCCCTTTTTATAAGTATTATTCCCCTATCGAATATTCCGGCCATCCCCAAGTGTGGAACATCTCCGAAATAGACCACAACAAGGTGGCATTTGCAACCACTGCAGGAATTATTATTTATGACGGAACATCATTTAAAAATATTCTGAAAGGCACATCAATCAGAACCATACATAAGCCCTCAAATACGACTAAAATTTATTTTGGAGGAGACGATGTGTTCGGGCATTTTTACTATGATTCGCTGGGACGCATTCAATACAATATCTGGTCTGACAGTTTACCTGATAGTTTGCGTGATTTTGTCGTTATCTTAGGGGTTCATCAACATAATGATACCATTTTTTGGGTAGGATTAAAAAGAATCTTTGTTTATGTAAAAAACACACTATACAAGACATTTAAAGCACAAACCGCTTTTTATTTTTCTTTGAAAGGACCTAAAAATAACTTGTACACTTATATTCCCGGAAAGGGTTTATGCCAAATAACCTCAGAAGCATTACATTATCCGCCACCAACACTATTTGTTTCCTCCCCGGTAAACAGCACCTACCCTCTCAACGATTCTACAATGGTTGTTGCTATCGCAAGGCCTAGCAGATTGGTTTTATACTCCCCCCGGAATTTTAAAACCAAACCATTGGAAACAGAAGCTGCCGCTTATTTGGACTCAAACGGCATATCAGCTTTATTAAGACTAAAAGACGGTTCTTGGGCAATCGGTACTGTATCAGGCGGAACCGTCATTCTTTCAAAAGATTTTAAACACATCAAGAGCATTATAAACGATAAAGACAAAATTAGTTCCTTATATGTTTCCTGTATTTATCAAGATCATTCGCATACCATTTGGATTGGAACCGGTAACGGATTCATTTCTGTATATTATAACATTCCTGCCTATTACATACCAACCAAGCATCTTTTGGAAGGCATCGCTATTGGCATGACAAGAATCAGCCCCGACAAACTATTTTTAGCTACTACAAGTGGAGCCTTTATTGTAAAAGAAACTGTAAAAAGTGTGAGGAATCATTATACGGGACTTGAAAAGGTTAAAACCGTTTACGATTCCCAAACCATGTCACTGATAAACCTAAAAGACCAGATACTTTTTGCAGGACGGTTCGGTATTTACTCTTACAATAAAAAAACAGAACAACAAGTGGTAATAGACACTAACCTGTATTTGATTGTAAAAGAATCCCGATATAACAAACAATTATTTTTTGCTTCCCGAATCGATGGCTTGTTGGTGTTCAAAAGAAATGCAAATCACGACTTTATCATACTGAATAATAACATAAAAACATATAAAAGTATTGATAACATATACGAAAAAGATCCTTTGAACTTACTTCTTGTCAGTAAAGACGGTGAATTTTTTGAAATACATTTTTCAGATACAACATACCAGAAGTTTCAACTCAAAAAATTGAGTTTCCCCGAAGAACTTTCTCCAAGATTTTTTGTGCTGGAAGATACACTTTATTCTTTTAACTCACAAGACAGTTCAAAAGTTTATTTTTTAGACCAATCCAATAAATTGATTGAAAGCCGTTATTATGTAAAATTTCTTCATGGAACCACTCAAAACGCTTTTCCACAAGGCAATTTGATTTTTAGAAAAAACGAAAAATATATTTTGTCTTCCGGATTTTCTTTATGCGAATTATACATCAGAGCAGACACCATATACATAGACGATTATAAATTTAGAGCAATAAAAACGGCAGGTGTATTTGCCACCTTTAAGGATACAGCCAAACACTTGATTTGGGGATTGACACCCGACTTCTTTTTAACTCTAAGCGAAAAATCGGAAAGAAAAAAGGTCAAATACAACTGTATCATTACACAAATAAAACTCAATAACGATTCCGTATTAGGATACGATAATATATCAGCCACCATCAATTTACCTTACCGCTATAATGATTTGAGTTTCTTTTTCTCCGCTACTTTTTACGAAATGAATTCCAACATTAAGTTTAGTTATAAATTGGAAGGATTTGACAATAAATGGTCGCAACCAACCAAAGAAAATTTCACCAAATACACCAACATTGCACCGGGAACATACACCTTCAAAGTAAAAGCCCTAAACACATACGGAGAATACAGTTCCGTTGCCACCTTTCACTTTACTATCTTGCCTCCATGGTACATGACTTGGTGGGCTTATTTGCTTTTCACAACGGCAGGTATCGGACTGATTGTGCTTATCGTTCATCTGTACTCACGAAGATTAAAGGCTGCTAACGAACGATTAGAAAAATTGGTAAACAAACGAACTAAAGAATTGAAACAAAAAAATGAAGAACTCCAAGAAAAAAACACCCTAATAACCCACAGCATCGAATATGCCAAAAAAATACAGGATGCCATATTGCCCACGGAAAAAGATCTGCAAGCCATGTTCCCCGAATCTTTTATTATTTTCTCTCCAAGAGATATTGTCAGTGGTGACTTCTTTTGGCTCTATCGCCTATCGGAACACGAATCACTGGTAGTAGTTTCAGACTGTACCGGTCACGGCGTACCCGGTGCTTTTATGAGCATGATAGGTAATACACTGTTAAATGAAATTGTAAAAGAGAAAAAAGTACACAATCCAGCTGCCATCCTTGAAAATATTCACATGGGAATAATCAAATCATTGCAAACCAAGGAAGAAGCTAAAATAGCTGCCGACGGCATGGACATGGTTGTTTGCAAAATAGATACCCAAAACCGGGAAATACAACTTGCCTCAGCCAATCAAAATGCTTTCTTCTTTGCCGACGACAAATTCATTGCCTGTTATGGAGACCCCTACTCTATAGGCGACCCGTTTGCCAAACAGTCGTTGGTAAGGTTTAGCAATTTTAATGTAACATACAAACACAGTGTATCCATATACTTGACTTCCGACGGCTATTTTGACCAATTTGGCGGTAGCGAAAACAAGAAATTTACCATCACAAGATTTATCGATTTATTAAAAGAAATCAAAAATCTCCCGATGCCGGAACAAAAGAAAATATTTGAAGCAAAATTCAAAGAATGGAAAAAACACAGACTTCAAATAGATGACATTCTTGTTGTAGGTATCAAAATAGCACCAAACAAATAAATTATTAACTTTGCAACGCAATTAAAAAATTCAAATAATATGAAATTATTGGAAGGTAAAGTAGCCATTATTACCGGAGCTTCCAGAGGAATTGGAAAGGCTATTGCAATGACTTTTGCTAAAGAAGGAGCCAATATAGCATTTACTGACATCGTAAAAGACGAGAACTTTGAAAATACCGAAAAAGCATTAAACGCATTGGGCATCCAAGCCAAAGGCTATGTATCCGATGCAGGAGACTTTGATGGCTCTCATAAAACCGTTGAAGAAATTTTGAAAGATTTTGGGAAAATTGATATACTCGTAAATAATGCTGGCATCACCAGAGACAATCTGCTGCTTAGGATGACCGAAGATCAATGGGACTTGGTCATAAAAGTCAATCTCAAATCCGTTTTTAACATGACCAAAGCTGTATTGCGTACCATGATGAAGCAACGAGCCGGCTCCATTATCAACATCAGCTCGGTAGTAGGTGTTTCCGGTAATGCCGGTCAAGCCAATTACTCCGCATCCAAAGCCGGCATCATTGGATTTACCAAATCGGTAGCCAAAGAATTGGGTTCACGCAATATCAGGAGTAATGCCATTGCGCCCGGATTTATCATGACCGATATGACCAAACAACTTCCGGAAGAAGTAAAATCCGGCTGGTACGAAAAAATACCTCTCGGACGCGGCGGAGAACCGGAAGAAGTAGCCAAAGTAGCCGTGTTCTTGGCTTCCGATCTGGCCTCCTATGTAACCGGTCAAGTAATTAGCGTATGTGGCGGAATGCAAACCTAACCTCAAAACAATTGAAAAATGAAAGATAATTTAGGACCTATAGGCCGTTTAATGGGCTTAAGATACAAAGCCCACCCGTGGCATGGAATCGATATAGGAAACGAAGCTCCTCATATCGTAACTTGTTATATAGAAGTAGTACCGACAGATACGGTAAAATACGAAGTGGATAAAGCTTCCGGTTTCCTGAAAATAGACCGACCACAAAAATTTTCCAACACCGTTCCGGCTTTGTACGGCTTTATACCACAAACTTTTTGCGGAAGAAAAATGGCCGACTTCTCCGCATCAAAAGCAGGCAAAAAGGATATTAAAGGAGACGGAGACCCCTTGGATATTTGCGTACTTACAGAAAAAGAAATCACGCATGGCGATATCTTGGTAAAAGCCAAACCGATAGGTGGACTGAGAATGTTTGACAAAAACGAAGCCGACGATAAAATCATAGCAGTATTAAAAAACGACGCTGTTTACGGAGGCTTTAACGACATAAGCGATTTGCCGGAAGGAGTGGTAAACCGGTTGAAACACTATTTTTTAACCTATAAAATGTTGCCCGGTGAACCGCCAACTTCCGAAATCACCCATGTTTACGGCGTAAAGGACGCATTAAAAGTCATCGAATTGTCCATTGATGATTACAACGACAAATTCGAAAGTTTGAACGATATTACAAAATTTTAATTTTTTTAAACAAAAATATTTACTAATCAAAAAAAGCATTATCTTTGCAAGCGCATTTTTAATGTTCATTGACCGGTGGTGTAACAGGCAACACGTCTGATTTTGGTTCAGAAGAGTCCAGGTTCGAGTCCTGGCCGGTCAGCAGCCGCAGCGGGATTAGGTTTCTTGCTGCGGTTTTTTTGTATGCATTTTCTCATATTGCCCAAAGTGATTAACTTTGTGCCGTATTTTTATTAACTGCAAAAAACAACAATTATGGGAAACAACATTCTTAAAGGCAAAAAAGGAATTATTTTCGGAGCCTTAGACGACAAATCCATCGCATGGAAAGTAGCCGAAAAAGCCTATGACGAAGGTGCTCAATTCGTCTTGACCAATGTACCCACCGCCGAAAGATTCGGCAAAGTAAAAGAACTTGCACAAAAAACTAATGCAGAGTTTATTGCAGCAGATGCCACCAAACCGGAAGATTTGGAAGCCTTGTTCTCTAAATCTATGGAAATTCTTGGCGGAAAAATAGATTTCGTACTTCATTCTATCGGTATGTCCATGAACATAAGAAAAGGTTTGCAATACCATGAGTTAAATTATAACTTTTACATGAAAACCCTTGATGTATCAGCCATATCTTTCCACAAGATTATGCAAACCGCATATAAGTTGGATGCCATGAACGAATGGGGTTCTATCGTAGCACTTACCTACATCGCCGCACAAAGAACCTTCTACGGATATAACGACATGGCCGATGCCAAAGCATTGCTGGAATCCATAGCAAGAAGTTTCGGATACATATTTGGAAAAGAGAAAAAAGTAAGAGTAAATACCGTATCTCAAAGTCCCGTCAGAACCACCGCAGGTCAAGGCATCAAACAATTCGGTTCCTTGTTTGACTATGCAGAAAAAATGTCTCCTCTGGGGAATGCAGACGGCGAAGATGCCGCCAACCTGATTGTAATGTTATTCTCCGATTATACCAAGAGAATCACCATGCAAAATCTATACAACGACGGCGGCTTCTCATCAATGGGAGTAAGCGAAGAATTTATTGACTAAAAAAAGAAAGGCTATGGGGAAAACAACCTACTTGACAAGAGACGGATACAATAAATTGAAAAAAGAACTGGAAAAACTTTTGGAAGAAAGACCTTTGATAGCCAAACAAATAGCCGAAGCAAGAGACAAAGGCGATTTGTCCGAAAATGCAGAGTACGATGCGGCAAAAGAAGCACAAGGAATGCTGGAAATGAAAATAGCCAAATTGCAAGAAACCTTGAGCAATGCCCAAATCATAGACGAATCGCAAATGGACACCTCAAAAGTCCAAATGCTGACTACCGTCAAACTCAAAAACTTAAAAAACGGAGCCGTTATAGCATACACCATAGTAAGCGAAAACGAATCGAACCTAAAAGAAGGGAAAATCGCCGTAAACACTCCTATTGCCAAAGGATTGTTAGGTAAAAAAGTCGGCGAAAAAGTAAAAATTCAGGTCCCCTCAGGCACATTGGAATTTGAAATACTGGATATAACTTTGTAAAATATGGCAAGCATTTTCAGCAAGATAGTAAAAGGGGAAATTCCTGCATACAAAGTGGCCGAAAACGAAGATTTTTTGGCTTTTCTAGACATATTCCCCTTGGCAAAAGGTCATACGCTGGTTATTCCTAAAAAAGAAATAGATTATATTTTCGACATTGAAGACTCCATGCTCGGTAATTACATGGTATTTGCCAAAAAAGTGGCTAAAGCCATTGAAGCAGTAATACCTTGCGAAAGAATTGGAGTGGCTGTGGTTGGATTGGAAGTGCCGCATTCACATATCCATTTAATCCCCATAAACAATGTGGATGACATTAATTTTGCCAAACCCAAACTAAAACTTGAAGACAAGGAATTTGAAGAAATTGCCACTAAAATAAAAAACAAATTTAGAGAAATGTACGGATAAATAAAAAGGCTGCTCCCAATAATGCAGCCTTTTTATCATACATTCGTTTCATAAATCTTATCCCAAAATTTAGACGCTAATCGATTATTATTTCTTTTGCAGCGAAACCTTCTCTAACAATTTCCTCACCATCTCTTCGGGCGTGCAGGTTTCCACATCACACACCACATAATTAAACCCGGTAAAAGTACTCATCACCCGTTCCAGCATCCTTTTACGAACCGTCCATATCATAGGTTTTCCCGGCTTAGACCATCGGGCATCCAATACCTCAAACCACCCCTTCCCCTTCAATTCAGCCGGACCTATTTCATCCACAACTACCACACAATCCCTATCTAAACATCTTTTCAACACACGCTGTCCCAACTCTACAGCCTGTTTTTTGAAATAAAACCGTCCCACCTTAAAATCATTCCCGGATTTGTTTTTATCACATAACAAAATTTTCTCCAGGCTTCTCAAATCAACCAGATAAAATCCTGCCCGTTCACCTCCCTCGTCAAATCCTTCGGAGAGAACACCACAAGTGCAAATACCGTCCCGATTTAGCAATCCGATAACAGACTGTAAAAAAGTGGTCTTACCGGCATGTCTTCCTCCCGTAATAATAAACACAACACCTGTTTCCAGATATTTTCTCTTGAAACTTTCAAATATTTGATCGGACAAACCAAGTGCTTTCTTATAAACTTCCAAGGGATTCCATAAAATACGCTTATCCGTTATATTTTTAGAAATATAAGGCAAAATACTTACCGCCATATCTACCGTATAATATAATCCTGCCGCTCCACGACTGACTAAAAACACTTTTACAATCGGATTTTTCAATTCAATAGCCAATCCGGAAAAAGCGGTAACCAACACCAGAGCACGCATAACAATACGAAAGGCTACCACAAAATTCTCCATATGTATTCCGGAAACAGCACCAACCCCACCCCAAAAAAACAAAGTAAGAATAAATACCAAAAACAATTGAAACCAAAATACGAGTTTTAAAATCCTACGCAACCGCTTGCCATAACGAAAATAAACGGATACCACATATAGAATCGAAAACAGAATGGAAAAATGGAAATAACGATAATACATCATACCCATAATGATAATCAAAGCAATAACATGATAAAAGAGCCATCCCGTATGATAACGAAAGCCGGACAAATCAAACAAAGATGCTTGCATTTGCCAAGAAACCTCATCCGGCAAGTTTTCTGTTCTTACGGAAAGGCCCAACTTATAACCTATTACTCCACTCGTAATTCCCAGTATGGCATACACGGCCAAAACCAACAAAATCAGAGTATTCAAAGGCAAGGATATGCCGGACATTTTTTGTAGAAAAATATAAAAGTTTTCCAACACATTAATTACATCAAAACCATATATGATTAAGATGCTGGCTACTTTATGTATAATAGCCGCATACATCGAAAAAATACCGGCAAACACAAAACTCCACAAATTTCTCCCCAACCCATTAATAACCATCTGAAAAATAGCACCTTCCAACAGAATACCTATCATAGGACCCAAGATAACGGAAGTCGGTGTCATACTTCTTATCAATGCACAAATTACGGCGGCTTTGACAAACAAACGCTTTCCCGGCCAACGCACGGCAAAAGAAGACAATAAAACAATACCCCAAAAAGTAAGAAAAGATCCGGCAAAAGGCAGGCGCAAATTGTGAAAAAAATACCCGAACATGACTTCAAAAGCCGCCCAAATACTTCCCATCGCCGCCGCCCTGAGCCATTCTTCTTCGTTTGCCGTTATTTTCACTCTTTTATCCATAAGTTCAACTCATCCGGCGTATTTATGTTAGCAAATTCCTGTTCGGAAAAACGAAAACTTACATCCGCATAATTGGTACTGACACTGTCGAGCAAATCTTTGACTTTCAATTTATCCTCCTCTAAGCATTGTAACAATACTTCTTTTATAGAGTTCGAAAAAACCCCTAACAATGGATGTAATTTATTCTTGAATACCGGAACAGTAATGTCGTAATCTTCACTATGACGACTTATCAGAAACTTTATCAGGTCTTTGCTTACCAAAGGCAAATCTACCGGCAATACAAAATAATAAGAATAGTCAGCTTGTTTCATTACCGAAAATATTCCGGCAAGTGGCCCCTTACCAGGAAACACATCGGGCACAACAATAGCATCAAAATCAGCCACATCCGACCGGCTACCACTAATAAACACTTCACTTGTAAGTTCTGTCAAACTTGAAACGGCTTTTTCCAAAAAAGTCTGGGTGCCAACTTTCAAAAAAGCCTTGTCCGTCCCCATTCTTCTGCTCATCCCACCGGCTAACACGATACCAGCTATTTTATCCTTTGTTACCATAACCTATAAAGTAACCACTTTCTTTTTCATGGCTCGCTTAGACACCGAAATGCTTAACTCGTACAGAAGCAACAAAGGCAAAGCCACCAATATCTGACTAAAAGCATCCGGAGGCGTAATAATAGCCGCCACAACAAAAGCCATAACAATCGCCATTTTTCGCTGTTTTTTCAACCAGTCGGGATAAAGGAGACCTATCTTGGTAAGAAAATAAATTAAAACAGGTAGTTCAAACACCAAACCGGTAGAAAAAGACAAAGTAAGAATAATAGACAAATAAGACTGAAAACTTATTTGGTTGATCAGCTGCGGACTCACCTGATAAGTCGTTAAAAAGTTAATTGTTAGCGGCACTATCAAATAATATCCGAAAAGCACTCCTACGGCAAACAAAAGTGAAATAGCCAAAAGCGTCCAACCGATTGCAACCCGTTCTTTGATTTTGAGGGCCGGCTTAAAAAATCGCCATAGTTCCCACACCAAATACGGGAACGCTATCATCAAGCCTATAATAAATGAAACTAACAAATGTGCTTTGAACTGCCCGGCAATATCAATATTGATAATGGTAAAACTGTTTTGATTGATACAAAGTGCATTGGTTCCCAGAATATGCCCGAAAGCACACAACAACTTGTTGGTTAAAAAATCGGCATTTTTAGGCGCTAATATTATTTTATCAAAAATGAAATCTTTGAAAAAAAAAGCAATAATGGCAATGAAAATAACGGCAAGCACCCCTCTGATAATATGACCTCTTAATTCGTCGAGATGTTCGACGAAAGTCATTTCTCTGTCTTTATCGGGACGTTTGTCGGTAGCATTTACATACTCAGCCATTTACATCTACTTATCTTTGCCGCTCTTGTCAGACTTTTCCTTTGATTCGTCCTCACCTATACCGTTCATACCATCCTTAAATTCCTTTACACCTCGTCCCAAACCTCGCATTAGTTCGGGAATCTTACGCCCACCGAAAAGTACCAAAATAATGAGGGCTATAATCACTACTTCTTGCCCTCCGAATATCCCTAAAAAAATATGATTTTCTATCATCTCTTTATTATTTAATTGGCACAAATGTATAAAAATAAATCAACCGATATTTCGGTTATGCTCACAATCAACTACTCGCAACCACCACCACCTTCTTGTTTTTTCTTACGCTTTACAATAGGTTTTATCGGTTTGACTGGCGTAGATGCTCCCGTGACTTTCACAGATCCGGCAACCACTTTCTTTTCGGTACGTTTGTCTCCTTTTATGTAAGGAAAATCTCTTGCCACAACATTAACATCGGTAACAGCTGCTCCCGGAAAGAATTTAGACAAATAAGCATTCATAAACGAATTAGCTCCATATAGAATAAATTTGGCATGATAACCTAAAAGTCGCAAATAAGCCGAAATAGCAGCGGCGTGATGTCCGGTATTACAATACACCACAATATTCTTGTAAGTCGGCAATGTATTCAGATATTTATCAACAGTCAAATCTACTCGCGGTTGGTATCTTACACTTCCGGGAATATGCCCGATTCTATATTTTCCTTCGGTCCAATAGGCTACCACATATTGCATAGAATCTTTGCCAAAAGCTTGTTCCACAGAGGCAATCAGTTCCGTATCTCTTAGAGATATGGCTTGTTGCACTTGTGTTTCCAACAATTTTTCTATGGGTAATTCGGGTAAAAGTGGGAAACTAAAAGCTGTATCCGGAATAGCAACGGAAACCGTATCCAGCCTATCAGCATATTTATTGGACAAATAAGGTTTTATGTATTTAGCAAAGTCCTTGTTCCATGCCGCCATTCCAAATTTTAATCCGAAAGCATTATCATATCCATAAAATCGCAAAACAGAAGCGATATAAGTACTCACTGGCCCATAGGTATCAATAATTATAATTTTCTTATAAAAAGCCGGATTAACTTGAGTGCGTAAAAAATTCAGCAAATCCTTTCTATCTACATTCCAAGCTCCGTCAATATGACCTTCTTCATATTGTTTTTTAGGTCTTATGTCTATCAACAAATAATCGGATAAATTATAGGCTATTTCGTCTGCATGAATGATAGGAGGATATATTTTTTTAGTGATGATATTGCCACTTTTTACCACAAAATCTTCAAGTGTTAAATTTTTATTTTTAGCTACTAATGAATCCAGCGAAAGAGATTGCTTGGGAGTTATTTTGTGGTTATAATTACATCCCCCCAATACAAAACTCCCTGCCAACAATATGATAACAAACAACTTACCTTTTTTCATAATTACTATTTTTTATTGTAAAAAACTATTCACAACCACCGCCACCTTCTTGTTTTTTCTTGCGTTTTACCACTTTGATTTGAGGTTTTGCCACAGTGGTACCAGCTACACTACCACTCGACGATCCTCCTGTTTCGGATATTACCTTCGCATAATCATATTGGGCAACCTCGTCATCATACGGAATACTGTATATGCCAAAATTCTCCATAATGTGTTCTCTAATGTATTCATAACCGCCAAGTGCGGGTATATTATTAGCATAACCGTAATGTCGGAGCATCATGGCAGCCGTTCTGGCTTGAGCGGCATCTTCTCCGTAAATAATATTAATGTCGTGTGCAGAATTTAAAAGCGATACATATTTTTCCTCATAAAGCCTTTTCAGAGGAATATTAATAGCATGAGGCAAATGTCCCTGTGCAAACCTGTGTGGACTACGCACATCCACAAAACGGAAATTCACCGTATCTTCCGAAAATAAAATCATTGATAGTTTCATTACATCTACCGGCTTCACATCAAAAGACTTTACATAAGCGATCTTGTCCGGATAATCCCCTTTAGGAGAACGGTCCGTTTTACATCCCGTAACCAGTACAATACTTATTGATAATAAAAAACTCATCCAAATTATCTTTTTCATAACCTTATTTTTTGAAAAATTATTCACAACCGCCGCCACCTTCTTGTTTTTTCTTGCGTTTTACTTTTATAGCAGGCCTGGGTGCACTACCCTGCGAAGCAGGCACAACTGCACTGCCTCCGCCAAAAAATGCGGAAGCCCCTTTGCGAAATTCATACAAATCATAATCTTCGGAACCAGCCATAGGTCCAGGTTGAGGGGGTCGTATAATAGTCCCGAACCACCGATTTAATCCTCCCTTCAGCACATACAAATGGTCATATCCCATAGTGGAACACAGTAACCATGCCTTATCTGCCAATGAAGAGCCGTTGGAATAAAACACAATCCGGTACACATCTTGATTCAACATATCTTTGTTTTCGTCACTCAACAATTGTGCAACAGGAATGTTTAATGCTCCCGGCAACGAATATTTTTGATAAGATTTAGCATCCCTAACATCTATTAATAAAAGGGAAGGATCTTTACTCATAATGGCTTTTGCCAAATCATCGGTAGATATATAATGCTCCTTCAAGGTATATTTATCCGTTATTTCCTTGAAGGTCCTTTCATTGATGGCGGGTTTGCCGGGTGCCAATAGCAACCAAACAGCCCCCACCAATAGCAAATAAACAATCGTTTTATCTATTGTTCTCATAATCAATGTTTTTACAATCCTAATTCATCCATATCTTTTACGGGCTTTTCCCGGTTCAAATACGCCTGCAACTTGGTAACGGCAAAAAACACAATCACGGCAACAATCGTCACAATAAAAATAAACACGGCATCAGATATACCCAACCAGTTCGCAATATCTACTTGTCCCATTTTGCCCGACTGACGCAATGATTTGAATACCGACTCGTAAGAAAAAGCATAACCGTAAATGCCAATAAAAACTCCAATAATAAAAGCAATAGCATCAATCTTGCCAGTAGTAGCAGCGCACACACTGGTACCGGGACAAAAACCACCCAATATAAATCCCAACCCCATAATAAGTCCGCCAATCAAGGTAGGTATCCAATAGGTGTGCGGATAATAAGTAAGAGAAATATCAATAAGTCCGTAACTATCCATTAAAAACAAGCCGATAGCTCCTGTAAGTGCCGCAGTAAAAAATACTTTCAGCACTACAAAGTCATAACCGTAAAAAACTCCTGCCAATTTTCTGGTATTGGTAAATCCTCCGGCTTCCAATCCTATGCCGAATCCGATTCCAATTAAGAACGCTAAAAGAAAATTAGTAGGCTCCGAAATCAATCCTTGTGGAAATAATGGTCCCATAATTTATTATTTTTTAAATCCATAATTTTCTTAACAACCAAGCAAAAATATAACCGCTTCCAAAGACTGCGATTAGTCCTATATAACCGGACAGTGAATTTACAGCCATACCTGACATCACCAGCCCGGAAGTACAGCCTCGTCCCAACTGGGAACCTATTCCCCACAATATTCCCCCCGCAACAGCTGCAATCAGTCTGGTCTTATTACTGATAACCGGCGACTTACCTATTTTTAATTTTAATCTTCCGTAATATGCTGCCGACATAATAGCCCCCGCAATTACCCCCAATATCTCAAAAATCAACCAAGAATCCAGCGGATTTTTCCCGTTACGAACGGACGGTGAAAAATATTCGGCTCGTGTGGCATAGTCATGATTTACCGCATCTACACTGGCAATTACCACCTTTTTGAAAGCTCCACTACCACCCAAACCTTCACCCGAAAAATAATAAGCCAATATCAACATGATGCCGATAATAAATCCAGCCAAATACGGATTCATATATTTGTTACTTCTGTCTTTCATAGCATGATTATTTTAAAAATGAAAACTTGATATTTGTCCTGCAGTTACCATAATAATTCTGAAAAGCAATCCTCCGAACAGCACTAAAAAAGCCGGAACTCCAACAGGGATATGCACACCTTTCATTTCCATATACTCCAACACGGCAGGGACAACCAATCCCATTCCCACAAATATTCCCCAAAAAACAGCGGTAAAATCACCTCCCAAAAACATGCTAGCTGCATCTACCTGTGCTCGCGGCCCCCATACCAACCCTAAAAACATCAATCCGATGAACAACAACTCCGTAACAATGAGCACCAAGTCTATCTTGCCATATAACAATTGTTCTTGTTTATTGTTAGACAACCACATAATGGCAGCAGCACCGGTCGATACGCCCGATACCAAAAACAAAGGTCCTAGAATGGAAGTGTTCCACAATGGGCGGGCATTCATCGATGAAAGCAAAATACCCGTATAAATTCCTAAAATAATGGACAACCCGAATGTTATTATCGCCACCGGTTTCCTGTTCTTTTTTGTATAATCAATAAGTCCAGGAAGCATGGGTATCTTTTGTATAAATTCTTGTGCTCTTGACAACCACGCAGCGATCTTCTTATTACCGCGCTTTTCAAAATATTGGATAATATCTTCCAGATAACTCAATGGCCAGAATATGGAAAGGATAAAAACAAATGTAAGTACCCAAGCCCCCCACGACATCGGAGACTCTATTTTCAACACTGTCATCAGTCGCCAAAAATAGGCTTTATGGTGTAAGTCTCCCACCAAAAAAGCCAATCCCAATGCAATAATTATAGGCGGTATCAATGTACTAACCTTTACAGTTACCGGCATTTCGTCCGCTTTGCCTTTCAAATAAAAATAAGTTGCAAACAAAAGGATACCGGCTGCTAATCCTCCTATAAACAAATATAAAGGTATCCCGAAACCCCACACATCTACATGAGGATATAATTCTGGGATATTCCTACCGCTTGACATTAATTGTTCTCTCATTGCTCTATTATTTTACTTTACAAAATAAACTTGTGGTTCCGTACCTGCTTCCGGTGCCAGTGTATAATGTTCCCGCTCTCTCAACAATTTGGATACGGGACTTTCCGGATCGTCCAAATCTCCAAAGTACATACAATGTGTCGGACAAACCGATACACATGCCGGATCATCGCCCTTGGAAACTCTGTGATCACAGAATGTACATTTATCTACATATCCGTTAGGATGAAAATAGCGTGCTTCGTAAGGACAAGCCTCAATACATGCACCACAACCGATACATTCGTCGTGGGTAACTTTTACAATTCCTCCTTCTATGATATGGCTTGCACCCGTAGGACACACACGCACGCACGGAGCATCGTTACAATGATTGCATCTGCGCGATTCAAAGTGCAAATGCAAATCGGGGTAAACTCCCTCCGTAATTTCAATAATCCAATCCCGTGCATACCCTATGGGAACATTGTTTTCCGTTTGGCACGCTACAACACAATCGCCGCAGCCTACACATTTTTTTATGTCAAGAGCCATTGCATATCTCATACTTCAACCTCCTTATTTTCTGGTTTTTCGGTTAAAATTTTCACAAAATTACCTCTCATACCGGTCCCTCCGGTAACATCGTCTATAGCAACTTTGGTGGTCATTTCCCAATCTGCTCCGCCTTTTTTATAGGTTCTGGACAATTTGGATGCCGTATGGCCAAAGCCATGTGCCAAAAATACAGAATCGTGGCGTATTCTTTCCGTAATTCTAACTTTAACAGGATTAGAAGTTACCTTTCCGTCTTGATTTTCCAGCCAAACCTCCTGGTCGTTTTCCAAATCCAATATTTTAGCCACTTTAGGATGTACCCACAATTTGTTTTCGCTTCTCAAATCGTTCAAATTGGGATTATTGGTTGTTCGCCCGAATGTATGCATCGGTACCCTTCCGTAAATCAGTCTCAAATAACCTTCCGGCGGCTGCGGATGCTCTTTATATACCGGCATGGGGTCATACCCCATTTCCGCCAAATCGGTAGAATACAATTCTATCTTACCGGTATTGGTATTGAATTCAAAATCTTCTCCCGGTTGCAAATAAATAGGTTCTTCTCCTTCAAAACGGATTACACCTTCTTTCCTCAATTCTTCATACGAAGAACCTATTTGCCGTAGTTGCCAATCCAATACCTCTTTCAAGTCTTTCCACGGATAATATTCTTTCAATCCCAATCGCAGTCCGATTTCTCTTGCTATCCACCAACCGGGTTTGGTATCGTATTTAGGTGTAACGGCTGGCACCCTAATAGCAATATTGGGAACTTTATGACGACTGGACCGTATGTAATCATGACGTTCCAGATAAGTAGCTTCCGGAAGAATTACATCCGCATACCCCGTAATCTCCATCGGCATAGTATCCACAACTACCAAGAAATCGAGGTTTTGTATGGCTTCTATTGTCTTTTCCTTATTGGGTACAGACTGGATAATATTGGTAGCTACTACATACCATGCTTTGATTTTATGTTTATAGTCACTATTGGGAAGAGAAGCATCTATCAATATGTTAGTAACCCCCGTAAAGGCTCCTCTATACTTATCCAGCGTCAAATCTTTCCACGACCATTTGGGTTCGGGATAATGAGGTACAGGATAATGAGGCAAAGCCTTCTTTTGCGGAAAGTAGAATCCGCCTCTGCGTCCCCACGATCCCAACAAAGCATTAAGAATAGCAATAGCTCTTTCACGCTGAGTATCATCACCATACCACGCTACATGACGCCCCGGGTGAATGGCTACCGCCGGAGATGCTTTGGCCATTTCGTAAGCAGTCTTACGGATCATATCGGCAGGCAAGTCGGTTTTGGCTGCTGCCCATTCGGGCGTATAAGGTCTCACATGTTCTTTCAACTGCTCAAACCCGAATGTATATTTATCCACATATTCTTTATCATACAAATTTTCGTAAATCAGAATATGCATCCATGCCAGCAATAAAGCCATATCGGTGGCCGGTTTTATGGGCAGCCAATATTTTGACTTGGAGGCTATAGTAGAAAATCGGGGATCTACGGTAATGATAGACAAGCCATGGTCAAGACCGTATGATACATCTTGCACCACCCCATTATGCATATTTTCTCCTATATGACTCCCAATTAGTACCAAGCATTTGGCATTTCTTATATCCACCGGCTCCGGCGAACCAAGACCCGAACCATAAGTGGCTCTAAATCCCGCTTCTCTCGAACCCAAACATTGAGCAATAGCAGGTTCTGCTATATTTTCGGAGCCCATTGACTTGAAAAGATGCTCAAAATGGTGTGCCGTTGTTCCGTGAGTAAGCAAGGCAATGCTCTCGTAGCCATATTTTTCGCCCACTTCCTTTGTTTTCTTAGCCACATAATCCAACGCTTCTTTCCAAGAAACTTCCTTAAATTTTTGAGAGCCGGGCTTTCCTACACGAATCATCGGCCTTTTAAGCCTGTCTTTATCATAATACATCCCCAATCCTCCGGTACCTCTCGGACACAATCTACCATAAGAATGAGGATCCTTTTCATTTCCAATAATCTTTTGGATATTGCCGTTTTTGTCTTTCAACACCCAACCGGCACATTTCCAGAAACATATTTCGCATACCGTAGGCGTTTTTTCTGCCAACGATTCATCCAACGGAGGGTCGGAATCTTTGAATAAATCAGGTATCCAATCAAACAACGGATTGGATAAAGCCAAAACAGAAGCTCCTACTCCTGATATTTTCAAAAAATCCCGTCTGGTTATTTTTTTCATAAATCGAAATATTATAATGTATAAATACTTAATTGAAACCTGTTTCCAAAGGTAAAAAAAATTTTAATTGTGAATATACTTGTAAAAAAAATTGTAAAAAAATCAGGGAGGCATACCGAAAGATATTACGAAGCCCCCCACTCCACCAAAACACACAACACCCTTACTATGAATAAAATACAACAACACAACAACAGAAATACTTAAAATTCAAATAAAAAATCATTTTTATTATTTCTCCTCTTTTAGGGTAAAAAAGGCATAAAAAACTACATGTAATATAACAATCCCCCAGTCAAAAATTTTAATGTGACTATTGTTTTTTTTCTTTTCAGAATATTTACTTACTTTTGCAAAAAACAAATTTCTACAACAATGAAAACTATAAAAAATATTTTGTTTCTATTGGGTATCATCTTAATAAATTCATGTACCCCAACCATAGATGCCGATTATCAACTTGCCAACCGATCCGTAACAATAGGCGGATTGGTTGTGGATATCAATAATAATCCGATTTCCAACGCACAAGTAACCATTGGTAACAAAACGATAAAAACCGATGCTAATGGTATATTCTATATTGAAAATGTCAATATGGCAAGCAATAAGTACTTTGTAAAGTTCGAAGCACCCAATTATTTACCCAATTACAGAAGTGGAAAACTTACCAAGTCCACCTTGAAATTTAAAGTGACACTTTTGTCGTATGACGACATTACCGTGGAAACCATCAACACACAAACAGGTGGAACGATAACCGTAAACGGAGGGGGCGAAATAACTTTCCCTGCCGGACTTAAATATGTAGTGGAAAGAACAGGCGAACTTTATACCGGCAACCTCAGAGTAATCGCTTATTATGTAGATCCTACCCAACCCGGATATACCAATCTGGTTCCGGGAGGTCATCTGTGGGGTGTAAAAAATGCCCGATTGAAAAAACTTAATCCGTTCGGAGGGATGTTTGTCATATTAAGAGATCCGTCCGGAAGAAAAATTAATTTATCTCCCAACAACACCGATGCTGCAACAATAAAAATCCCCATCCCTCTTGCTTTACAAGGTAATGCCCCGGACACTATAAATTTCTGGACTGACGATTTTAACAAGTCTTTTTGCATGTCTGCAGGTTCCGGCTCCAGAGATCAAGATAAATATGTAGCGGATGTATTACATTTCAGCTACTGGCGAGCAGCCATAGATTATGACCAAACTACCGAATATACCGGAACAGTGAAAGACTGTAACGGAAATCCAGTACAAGGCATCAAAGTAAAAATAAATAATGTTTATTTTGGATTTACCGATGCAGACGGAAAATATAAAATAACGGCACCTCGCGGACTTTTCGAACCTGCTGTTTCCATAGATCCTCAAGATTATGCCGGCTTGGGATATTACGAAACCTTATACGGGCAACAAAATGGTGCTACCGTAATACGGAATATATCCTTACCATGCACACAAACTTTGGAAGGAATTATCTCAGGATGTCACCATATCCCCGCAACTGCTTTTATCAGAGCGTCTTACACAAATCAACAAACAGGCATGGAAGAAAGTGTTTCCATGTTTGCCCAAAACGGTAATTTCAGGCTATACCTGCCGGATTATATCAATTCTGCAGAAGTTACCATAAGCACACGAGACACAACTATTTCCGAATATGTGGATCTCTCCGGAGGAACAAATGTCAATTATCACGAATTCAATGTATGTAATAGCCAACCGGGAACTGCAAGTTTAACCATATCGGGATTTGATTATCCGGATACCACCCTAAATGAATTTTTGGGATTTTATGCTTATCCTTCCGAATCAATCATGACGCTTTATATGGAAGGGAATGAAATAGGCCTCAGCCTGTATTTCAATATGGCATACAATTACTTCAATTTTGACACCAATTACAACAATATAGCCCTTACAAATGCTGCTTACGGAGAAATATATGTTCAAGACGCTACCTATCCTATCACTTCGGGAAGTTTAACCATCACTTCTCTTGACACCATCAATGAAAACCGTGTAGAAGGTTACCTATCGGGCTATATTACAAACGACACCTTAAACGCAAGCATTTCCGGTCATTTTGATATTCCGATTTCACAACAATAACCTTCACAAAGAATATTAACCATAAAAAAAGAGGCTATCTTCGAAAAAAGACAGCCTCTTTTTTTATCCTTCTTTTTTAATATCAATCAAGATGCATAGTTACCAGCATCATTTCGATACTTTCGTTTTCGTCATCCGTTTCAGCAGGTTCAAACCTTACCGGCATCGCATGTCCGTCTGCCAATTTCATGCTCACAATCACAGCATCCAAATTATTTAACACTTCTACCAAAAGTTTTCCATTGAATCCCACTTTGTGGTTCTCAATGTTAGTTTCCACCCTAAGGTTTTCTTCTCCTTGAATAAACAACCCCATATCCTTTCCATTAATTACCAAGTTGTTGTTTTCTATATTCAATTCAATATAATTGGTAGATTGATCGGATACGATACTGATTCGTTTAAGAGCATCCAGAAAATCCACACGATCCACATTCACATAAAACGGAGTCTCAAAAGCCATTACCTTTTCATAATCGGGGAATTTTCCATCTACCAATTGCGAAATAATTTCCACCCCCGACCACTTAAACAATACATTCTTATTATTATAGATAATTTTCACTTCCTCATCCAGCACATTCAGCGACTTAATAAAAGCGGCGGAACGATACGGTAAAATAAAATTATCAGCAATGCCCGTGTTCAAATTGTATTTGTAAAGTGTCAATCGTTGCACATCGGTAGCAACCAACCTCAAATGATCTTCTCTTATGTCAAAAAGAACACCATTTATATTCGGTCTTGAATTATCGTTAAGAATAGCAAAAAATGTAGTTTGAATCCCTCTTTTTATTACGAATGAAGGAGCAGTAAAAGTAGAAACACCTTCATCCTCTTCGTTCAAAAATTGAACTGTGGGAAAATCATCCGCATCGTCGGCAAGCAAAGAATAACGGGCTTTTGTGGTAGTTAAATACACTTGTTTGGAATAAGGATAACCATTTTCTTCTTCAGCATTTGTTTCCTTTACTTCCAGAGTCACCGGTTCATCCGGCAATTGCTTTAACAAGCTTAAAAGCCTTTCTCCTTCTATGGCAATCCTGAAATCTTCTTCCACATCGTCCAAGACAGCTTTTGCTTTGGCCGTCACTTCAAGGTCTGTTGCCGTTATTATTGCATTACCACCCTCTACTTCAAACAAAAAATATTTCAAAATAGGCATTGTAGGATTATTTGAAGAGGGCAATACTTTACTTACCAGTTGTAATGCTTTATTCAACTCTTGTGATGATACTGTAATTTTCATTTTTTATTTTTTTTTGTAAAAAAGTGTTACAAAGTTACAACTTTTTCGTATAAATGTAGTCTATTTAGGAAAACAAACAGAAGATGAAGCAAAGACTATCCTTTTTTTTATTGTTTTTTGCCACTTTCTTGTTTTTTTTATCGTGTCATCGAGATAATGAAGTTACTCCGGAGGATATGTTGGATTTCACCTCTACTATGGATTACAACACGACAAACAAGAATGGTTCTAATTTGTTTGCGACAATTAACCATTATGTATTGGCAACCGAAACTGAAAAAAAACTTCAAGATTCCGTTACTATCACCATAACCCCTCAAGATCCGGACTCTTTTCCCAAGACCATAACCATTGATTTTGGCACCGGAACACTTTGTTATGACGGATACCTGAGAAAAGGGAAAATCATATTGACCGTAAGCGGCAGATGGGCTTTAGAGTATGTACAACCGCAAACTTCCATTACTGCAAACTTTGAGGACTATTATGCGAAACCTCCTCATTTACAAGAATTTGTAAAAAGAGAAGGGCAGTTTTCAGTAACTTACGACGGCCGAGACTCTGCCAATCACCCTGTTTATATAAGAGATGCCATAAATGCAAAATTGATTTTCGAAGACTCCTCCACCATAGCATGGAATGCTTCCCATGTTTGCAAATGGCTTACCGGATATGAAACACCGGGCAACAACTCAGACAACAGCTGGGAAATAGAAGGATCCAGTAATGGCACCAATCGCCACGGAAGACATTATTATACCAACATTACTTCGCCTTTGTTGTTTGAAAGAAGTTGTAACGGAGGACATATAACAAAAGGAGTGCTGGTCATTACTCCGGAAGGATTAGACCAAAGGATTATTAACTTTGGAAACGGCGATTGCGATAATATCATCACAATAACGGTAAATGGAACCAATCATACAATAACTGGTTGAAAAAACAGAAAGAAATGGAGAAACAAATTAAGAGGTCTAAAAGTTTGATATGGCAAGTGGTTTTTTTAGTTCTCGGCACTATGGTATTGCTTTTTTCATGTGATACCAACACACAATTAAAATGTTCGGATTTAACAGTGAAGCATGGCGTCTATATTTCCGAGGATGGGAACCCCTTTACCGGCACCTGTACGGAAGAAACGGACGGATTCAAAAAAACGCTTCATATAAAAAACGGAAAATTGGAAGGTGATTTTGTTTCGTGGAATGAAAAAGGAAATATCATAGTGAAAGAAACCTATCATAACGGGATGAAAAACGGGTTATCCATAATATATTATGACAACGGAAACAAATATTGTGAAACCCCATACAAAATGAATAAAAAAGATGGGGTCGAAAAAAAATGGTTTGATGACAAACAATTAAAAGAAATAACCAATTATAAAAACGGTAAAAAACATGGAGTTCATAAAGAATTCTATGCCAACGGAAAACTAAAAATGCAATCACATTTTGTAGCGGATTTACCTCATGGCAAATGGACAGTTTGGTATGAAAACGGAAAGAAAAAAGAAGAAGGAACCTATAAAAAAGGTAAAAAGACCGACAAGTGGACCGTTTGGTACGAAAACGGAAATAAAATGGAAGAAACAAACTATAAGAATGGCGTCAAACACGGAGAATGGACAATTTGGTACGAAAACGGCAACAAAAAACTGGAAGCCAATTACAATAACGGAGAACTAAACGGCAAATGGACCGTTTGGTATGAAAACGGACAAAAAAAAGAAGAAACCACTTATGTAAACGGAAAAATAGACGGTAAATACAATTCTTATTACGAAAACGGAATCATAAAAAGCATCTTCGTTTACCATAACGGATTATTGAACGGTAAAGCATATAAATATGACTCTACCGGAAAAGTACTATCCGTAATGATATTTAAAAACAATGAACTGGTAAAACGAATCTTAAAAATGGATACTGCCCGACGTAAGCAAAAAGAAACCCCAATCTTTTAATTTTTTCTTATGAGACAGTTTTTTTCTTTTTTATTAGTATTGTATGCGGCTCTGGGATATGCTCAAGAACCCTCCGGATATTATGATGCTGCACAAGGACTTACCGGAAGCAACCTAAAAACAGCCCTATTTAATATCATTAAGGACCATACGGTTCTGGGTTACGGAGACCTATGGACAGCATTTGAAAGCACGGATGCCAGAGATGACGGTACCGTGTGGGATATTTATTCCAACTGTACCTTTCAGTTTGGCACCGACCAGTGCGGAACTTATTCGGCCGAATGCGATTGCTACAATAGAGAACATTCGTTCCCCAAAAGTTGGTTCAACGATGCTTCGCCCATGTACACGGATTTGTTCCATATATATCCGACTGATGGCTATGTAAACGGAAGACGCAGCAATTATGCGTATGGAGAAGTTGCCAATCCAACTTATACTTCTTCCAATGGAAGCAAGTTAGGGCCCAATACCTTTGGCTCTTATTCGGGTACTGTGTTTGAACCGGTGGACGAATATAAAGGTGATTTGGCCCGTACTTATTTTTACATGGTTACTTGTTATGAAGACAGAGTGGCCGGATGGGAAACCAACAACTCGAATGGTGATGCCATGCTGGACGGAACAACTTACCCGTGTTTTGAAGATTGGGCTTTGCAATTATTGTTAAAATGGCATTACGAAGATCCGGTAAGTCAGAAAGAAATAGACCGGAACAATGCGATTTATCAAATTCAAGGAAACCGCAATCCGTATATTGATCATCCGGAATATGTTTGCATGATTTGGGATACCTGTTCTGCCGTTACTCATTTTGAAACACAAGATTATCATTTTTCGGCAACCAACTTTTATAGTGCCAATGAAAACGGTATTGTTTATTACCTATTCTCACAAAACACTGTACACAATCTGACGATAAAAGTTTACGATATAACGGGACGCTGCGTATATACAACACAAACCTCACCCGGTTCTTCAAAAGCCAGCGGTATCCTTCACATTGACGGTATCCACGGCTTTTTGTTGATTAAATATAATGCCGACGATAAAGCTTCAGACACCGAGAAAATAATAGTGCCATGATACGACGAATTCATATCGTTTTAATGTTAGCATTATCCACTCTATTAATTTCATCGTGCCACGAAGACGAACCTATCAATGAAGATACACCGGAAGAAAATAATACAGACAATTACGGAACAACGCAAGTAAGTTTACATGACTATCCGTATGGAACAGACTCTTTGGAAAAAGCCGACCTCTATATTCCGGAAGGACAACGAGATACCATCAAAACAATAATCTTCATACATGGAGGAGGATGGCAAGGTGGAGATAAACAAGACTTTAACGGCTGGTTTGATTATTTCAAAGAAAACGAAATTTATGCCTTGATAAACATGAACTACAAACTATCGGACGAAGAAAACTTACCGATACCTATGCAAACCGACGACATTAACCTCGTCATAGAAAAATTTGCCAGTGAGTTTGGGATAAACCGATCCGGAATCTTTTTAATCGGAGCCAGTGCCGGAGCCCATTTAGCATTGCTTTACGCCTACAAATACGATTATTCCCACAGGGTAAAGGGCGTTGCTTCCATAGTTGGCCCAACGGATTTTACGGATAGCATATACCGAAACGATCCCATGTATTACAATATGTATCATTACGGAATAGAGTCTGTTTTCGGTTGCCATTATGAAGACAATCCTGAATATTTCTCAAGCATCAGCCCTTATTTTTTTGTAACTTCCACATCTCCGAAAACGGCTTTATATTACGGAAAACTGGACTCACTGGTCCCATACACCCAAGGCACCAAACTATACACATTATTACAATCTTATAACATTGTTTCGGAATGTAAAGTATATGAAAACAGCGGACATGAATTTAACGATACCGACGGGTGGGATTGTTTTGTCAATTTGTTGGAATTTATTCATAACAATTTCTAAAATAAGCAAGAAATACAAAAATGTATATCATGAAAAATAAGGCCATTACAATTTTAGCTGCCATTTTATTTTTGGTAACTAACCGGTTTGACGGTCAAAAATTGATTAATACCGTCGGAAATAAAGAGATAATAATAGAATTTAATGTACCTTCTCTTAATTTCTTAAAAGCAAAAGGAATAAATGCTGTCGTTCCCACAATCCCCAAAGGTTCTCCCATTCAAGAGAAAGGGGCGCCGGATTTGCAAAAAATGACAGCAACAATCATCATTCCCGATGCCGACAAAATGGAGGTAAAGGTAATCAATGCAGAATATAAAGACTACAATAATATCGAAATTGCACCCTCCAAAGGAATTATAATGAGGAATCAAGATCCTGATGCCATACCTTATGTTTATGGAGCTGCTTATTCTCGGGACGCCTTTTATCCCGGGAAACTAGCAGAATTGCAAAAGCCATTTATACAGCGAAATGTACGGGGACAAGCTGTTTGGGTATATCCGCTACAATACAATCCCGTTACCAAGACATTGCGAGTTTATACCAAATTGGTCGTAAGAGTTTATTCGACCGGACAGCGTGACACCAGAAATGTCTTAACCGCCTCAATGAAAGAAAAACTAACCACTCCCGGATTTGCTCAAATCATAAAGAAAACATTTATCAATGCTACTTCCGCCAAATACACTCCGGTAGAAGAAGGACACCCGGGAAGAATGCTCATTATCTATTATGACAGTTTCTATAATCAGATTTTACCGTTTATCAATTGGAAACAACAAAAAGGAATTACCGTTGATGCCGTGCCCGTATCTTCTATCGGGAACGATGCAACATCCATAACAAACTATGTGGCAGACTATTACAACAACCATAATGATTTTACCTATTTACTTCTGGTAGGCGACGACCCGCAAGTCAAATCTTCTTACTCCTCTAATGCTTACGGAGCCTCCGACAATATGTACGGATATTTAGCAGGTAATGACCACCGTATAGATATTTTTGTAGGAAGATTTTCCGCAGAAACCGAAGAGGAAGTAGCTACGGAAGTAGAAAAAACCATTTATTATGAAAGGGATATTCATTCCGATGCATTGTGGCTTAATTACGGCTTGGGAATAGCTTCCAACGAAGGCTCAGGAGGACAGGGTGATGACGGAGAATCCGATGCCCAACACATGGACAATATCAAGACCGATTTGGAAAATTACGGTTATACCGTAAATAGTGTTTATCAAGATTATGGAACCGCTACCGACATTACCAATTATATAAATGCAGGATTGGGAATTATCAATTATGTAGGTCACGGCGATGTAACCATGTGGTACAGTGTAGATCCAAACGGATATACCAATGATATGGTAAATGCACTTACCAATTCGTACCAATTACCATTTATTTGGACAGTAGCCTGTGTAGTCGGAGACTTTACAACCAATACTTGTTTCGCCGAAGCATGGATAAGGGCAACAGACACCAGTGGTAACCCGACAGGTGCAGTGGCAAATATTGGCTCTACCATAAATCAATCTTGGGCTGCCCCTATGGATGCACAAGATGAAATGGTGGACATTTTGGTAGAAACTTATCCCAACAACCTGAAACGAACCTTTGGCGGACTTATCGCAAACGGCTGGGGACACATGATAGATGAATACGGTAGCGACGGGGAAAATATGGCTGATACCTGGACATGTTTTGGCGACCCTTCTTTGATGGTGAGAACAAAAGCGCCGGATACAATGTTAGTTACTCATGCAGACTCTATCATGCAAGGAAGCACTCAATTTGCAGTAAATTGCAATGTGGAAGGGGCTTTAATATCCATTACACATCAAAACAACATATTGGGAACAGGCTATATCACCAACGGAAGCGTAAATATTGCATTTTCTTCTCCTATTGTTTTTGACGATTCTATGTTGGTTACCGCCACGGCTTACAACAAAGTAACTTATCAAAAATATGTATATGTAAAGATATCCTCAGATCCTCCCATTGCAGGATTTACAGCCAATCAAACTACGATAACGGAAGGAGATTTTATTCAATTTACCGACACTTCGCTTAATTATCCGATTAGTTGGTCGTGGACATTTGAAGGAGCCACTACTTTGCACTCTACACAACAAAATCCCAATGTACAATATTTAACCGCCGGCACATACGATGTGAAGTTGGTAGTGAGCAATCCGAACGGCACAGATTCCGTACTCAAAGTGGACTACATAACCGTACAACCAAACACCAACCCACCCGTTGCCGATTTTGAAGCCGATCCAACCACCATAGTTGTCGGAAACACTGTAAACTTTACGGATTTATCCACCAATCTCCCGGACAGTTGGTATTGGGAATTTGAAGGTGGAAATCCCGCCACATCAACCGACCAGAATCCGTCCGTTGTTTATAATACGGCGGGAACCTACACTGTGAGCCTAATTGCATCTAACGCTTTCGGTTCGGATACAATGGTCAAAACTGCTTACATCACCGTAACACCACCGGACTATTGTTATGCTTCTGCAAGCACAGAATACGAATACATCAGCAATGTAACTATTGGTAGCGAGGTAAATAATAGTTCCTCTTGGACAGGATACGGAGACTATACCTCCCAAGTAGTGCATACACACAGAGGAGATCCTGTTAATGTAACGGTAACAATAGGCGATGTTTACAACACAGATGTGTTATATGCATGGGTAGATTGGAATTTAGACGGCGACTTTGATGACACAGGTGAAAATGTCTATGCAAACAACTCGTCTCAAAACAGTTATTCATTCACCATTAATGTTCCTTCTGATGCAGCAATTGGGAATCTAAGATTGAGAATAAGACTAAATGACGCAGGGCAAAATGCCAATACAGATCCTTGCGGCACTACCTCTTACGGAGAAGTAGAAGATTATACCATAGCAGTAGCCGATGGCATCACGGAATTAAATGAACCAAAAACGGAAACCATAAAAATTTATCCGAATCCTGTCAGATCTACTCTTTATGTAAATATTGAGTCATCCGATTACAATAGGATAATATTGTATGATATCTCCGGAAAAGAAGTTTTGTCCGAAAAAACACACAAAGGGATAAACAGAATAAATGTGTCACACCTGGAAAAAGGGGTTTATGTGTTGAAAGTATCCGGAGGACAATCGGCACCTATCAGAAAAATTATAAAAAATTAAAAGACCGAGGGGACGAAAAGTCTCCCTTTTCTTTTGGCATTTATAGAAAAATGCGGATATTTGTCAAGGAAAATCATTTTTTATGCGGCTATTCTTTTATATCATAGTAGGGATGTTGCCTATCCTTACTCTTTCTGGACAGGATGTCTTAGTATTGATGAACGGAGACTCTTTGAAAGTAACCGATTTTACCCGGAGCAAGAACGGTAAACTCATCGTGTCTGTTACCGGTAAAAAAGGGCACATCAAAAAATTGGAATTTTATCCGGTAGAAGTTTTTTCTGTAATAAAAGAAAACGGTAAAGAAGAAATTTTGTACAATAATACCGAAGAAAATGTTTTGGGAATGGAGCTAAATCAGGATAATGTCAGGATGTATATACAAGGAGAGGCTTATGCCAAGAAAAATTATAGGTTTATTATCGGAAAGGTTGTCAATTTTGTGGCAGGGGTGGTAGCACCTTTTGTTTCCACCTATATTGCCGGTAGTATCATTTTTGCCCCTTTATTACCTCTCGCTATCAGTACCATCATCGGATATACAGGACCTTCGGCCAAAGCTTTTGACAAGCGTTTTTCGGAAAAAACATTTAATAAATACTTCAAAGAAGGATACTTGGTGGCCAGTAGAGTCATCAGAATAAATAAGGGAATAAAACACGGATTCTTCGGATTTATAACCGGTTTATCCGGATATATAATCGCAGTAAAATTTTTATAATATGAAACATTTAATAATCTGGGGACTTTTAGCAACGATAACATTCTATGTATCAGGACAAAAAAAGGCTGACACATTGTATTTAAATGATGGGCGAACCTTTGCAATAACATCTTATGAACTGCAAGAAGACAGCATTTTCGTAGTGCAAATCACTACCCCCAACAAAACAAAAACCCAACAATTTGACTATGACGAAGTTTTTGCCATAAAAAAAGGCAATGGCAAAGAAATCGTTTTCTACAAAAAAATAACGAATGAAGATTTATCCGAACAGGAAATGAAAACTTTTATTGCAGGAGAACGTTCAGCCCTTTCCGGATACAGACCACGCTTAACAACAATTGTCAACTATTTTCTAAGCTCCGGAATTACTTTCTTTGCAGGAACCCACGGAGTATTGTTTTATGCCCCGTTAGTCGTAATGATTCCCATGGTTATAATGGCTTATATAAACCCTCCACAACCTTCATATGGCAATGATATTTATAAAGCAGGATATGTCATTTCCGCCAAACACAAAAAAATAAAATGCCTCATAAAATCTTCGTTAGCCGGCATCGTTACGGGAGGGGCCGCCTCTTTTTTATGGTTTAAGCTGTAAATACTAAGGCACATCCGCTACAACAAATTTCCCGGAATATACGCGGGTATTATTGGTTATTCTAAACAAATAGATACCATTTTTCAGGAATAATCCGACCGATTGGGTATTGAAAGCCAAGTCCCGGCTTTCTAAGATTTGCCCGCTAGAAGAAATTATCTGTAACTTCCCCGATACCGGAGAAGAAAAATGAAGTGCGCCCCGTGCATAAAATACTTGAATGTCTTTTTGATAGACATGGGATACACTTAAAGAATTGGCTTGAATTTTTATGGAATAGGGAGTAAGGTATGTTAGAGGGGTTGCATGTCCCAGTATTTTTAGATAGCACATGGTATCCGGTTCGGATGGGGTAAATGTTATTTGTGCGGGCAAATAAAAAATGTTTTCGGCATGGATTAATTGGTGTTGGTTGTCGTATATTTCTATTCTCCCGATTCCGGATTCGATATGGTCTAAGGTTACGGTATAAGAGTAGCCCGGTGTAGTTTTAATAAAAAAAGCATCTTCGTCCAAATCATTCATTCCGGGTTGATAGGTTACAAATTCAATGTATTGAGTGTCCGGTTTTAATTCGTAGGAAAAGTTCCATTGACCGGGAACATCCAATGCCCTGATTATCGTGTAATAATCGTCAGGCTCCGAGGTGTGAAAAACATCCGTCAGCATGGTATCCGCAATGCCCAACGGAGCGGGAATGGTATCCACTCGTAACCACTGACAACTTATTTCTACGGCACCATCCCCAACAAGACCGTTCCACTGACTCCAAATGGAAGTAACCCACAGATAAGGAATGTTTTCCGGTAGGGGCATAGCCGGATTGTCATAGGTAGCAAAATCCACCCCTATAATATTATCCGTTGTACTGCCATTACAATTGATGTCATTATTGTAAAAAGTGGTATTGTCATCCGTAGAAGCAATACAGTTTTCATTCCCGCCGAACAAATAAATTCCCACAGGGGAACCGTTGCAATTGGTATAAGAATCGTAAGCCCATTTTAAGTCTCTGACAGCTTCCGATTTATCGTTAAGCACGCTGGACTTGGTTGGATCCAACCCGGTATTTGATCCAAGATGCGGCGTACCAAGCGTAATGACTTTGGCAACTTTGTGTCCTTTTTCTTGAAACGGATTTATCCAATTGATGTGTGTGTGGGCACTATTGGTGCGTTGCAGATATTCACGAATAGCCATCCCCCCCATCGAATGCCCAACCAATACGACCTTGTCGGCACCGGTAAAATCCAGTACCTCCCGAATCATTTGTGCCAAAGCATATCCTTGCTTATAAATAGCCGCTTGGTCGCTCAAATCAAAATAGTCATTCCAAAATCCGTTAGCACCCCGAATGCGTTCCTCTTGAAAGTTAATGGCAAAAATATTGGAGGGGCTCCAACCGTCTTGCATATCATCTATGTCGTCGGCATAGTTGCGTCTTCCCACATTGATATAACACCCTCCGTATTCAAAATCTTCCCATTTTACATCTTCACTCATTAGGGCGGTTGCTTTGTCGTTGTCGGCATTTAGAACCACATCATAAACATTGATAGGTCCCAAATGGTAGTGCTCATTCAGAAAATCCAGCGTGGTTTTGAAAGTTTTATCACTCGATTTTAATCCGTGTACAAAAATAATCGGGTACGGAAGCTTATTGATTTGGGCGATGAGGGAGAAGTTCATCAGAACGACCAAATGCAATAAAAAAAGAACCAGTTTTTTCATAACATAATCTTTTTCAACAAGTCAAATATACAAAATTTTGAGAAATCAGAGGAATGTTCGGCTTAAAAACATACCTTGAGGATGTAGCTTTGACTCTTGAATTTTATTCAGTTGTGAAGTGAATTAACCAATGTGTCTTTATTATGAGAAAAAATTATTACAATAATGGTTTATATATAAAAAAAATCCCCAATTTTGCATGCGAAATCTCATTGTGGGGTGCCTTAATATTACGGGCTGAGATCATACCCATTGAACCTGATCCGGATAATACCGGCGAAGGGACAATGAGAATGATGATTTCAGAACTACTTACAACTAAAAAATCCCGATCACATTTTATTAGCGCCTCCACAATGGTAAATTTTTGGAAAAATGATGAAAAAAAGTATTTTATTTTTGTTGTTGGCCGTGCTAGGCATGGCGGCAACCCAGGCGCAAAAATTTACCGTGGAAGGTATTGTGAAAAATCCGGACGGAAAACCGGTATCAGGAGCAACCGTAGTGCTAGCCAACACTTATTACTCTACCATTACCAGCAGTAAAGGGGAGTTCAAACTCAAGGTAAAGCAAGGAGAATATACCTTGGTGGTCGGACACATTAGTTACCGGACTTACAAAACTTCCGTAACAGTAAATAAGGATGTAAAATTAACCATTACCCTGCAACCCAAGACTTTCATTACCGAAGAAGTAATTGTATCTGCCCAAAAAGCCGACAAGGAAATCCCCTTACCCAAATCCAACATTCCGAAAAAACGAATAAGCCAACTAAACGAAGGACAAGATATGCCGTTTATTTTGAACACACTCCCTTCGGTCATAACCACAACAGATGCCGGAAACGGCGTAGGATATACCGGAATAAGAATCAGAGGTATTGACACAAGGGGTATCAATGTAACCATAAACGGCATCCCCTTGAATGACGCCGAATCACAAGGAGTATGGTGGGTTGATTTGCCGGATTTGGCAGCCAATTCGGAAAACATTCAGGTACAAAGAGGGGTAGGCACCTCCACAAACGGGGCAGGTGCTTTCGGCTCCACCATCAATATACAAACTACCGCCACCAGCAAAAAACCTTATGCGGAAGGTACCCTGAACTACGGAAGTTTTAACACTTCCAGATACAATGTAAAAGCAGGTACCGGAATTATGGACAGTGTTTTTGCCGTAGATTTGAGCATGTCAAAAATTCACAGTGACGGATTTATAGACCGGGCTTATTCCAATCTTAAATCATTAGCATTGACCGCATCTTATTACGGCAAAAACAGTTTGTTGAAGTTTGTATTGCTTACCGGAAAAGAAAAGACATTCCAATCGTGGTGGGGTATTCCCAAAGAAGATTTTGACGCAGGAAATTATACCGAAAACCACTACAAGTACGACAATGCCACAGATAATTACCAACAAGACCATTATCAACTGCATTATTCCAAAAAAATCACGGACGAACTTTCGCTCAATGCCGCCCTGCATTATACCTACGGAAGAGGTTATTATGAAAATTACAAAGACGGGAAAACCTTATCAAGATATTTGAGGCATCCGGTGGTTTTTCCGGGAGAACCGGATACCATAATCACACAAAACAACGATACGGTAATAGATTTTCCGGATACGGTATATAGCGGGGATTTAGTCTGGCAAAAATGGCTGGATAACGACTTTTACGGAGCGACATTTTCGGTAAAGTACGATAATAATTATTTGAACATAATAGCCGGCGGTGCAGGAAATGTATATGACGGAAGACATTTCGGAAAAATAATTTGGGGACAATTTATTGGGAGTAACAATCTTAAAACCGATTCCGTCATACAAAAAGATATCGAATGGTACAGAGGCCAAAGTATCAAAACCGATTACAATGTATTCGTAAAAGCCAATTGGTTTGTCAATGAAAAGATTAATGTTTACGGCGACTTTCAAGTAAGGAGTATTTCTCACAAAATGAACGGTTACGAAGACGACAGCACAGAATACGACATTTCCGCAAATTATGTGTTTATCAATCCGAAAGCAGGTGTGTCGTATCATTTTTCCGACAAATTGAATTTTTATGCGTTTGCAGGTATTTCACACCGGGAACCCAACAGGGATGATTTTATAGGATACAATCATTTTTATTCTAAGGAAATCAAACCGGAACAACTTCTCGATATTGAAACCGGTGTCAATTATTCTGCAAAAAATATTCGTTTAAACCTCAACCTGTATCGCATGGATTACGAAAATCAACTCATAAACACAGGAGAACTGAATGATGTGGGAAATCCCGTGAGAATAAATGTGCCGAAAAGTTTCCGCCAGGGGATAGAAACGGAAATCTCCGTAAAGCCTGTCCAAAAACTTGAAATAGCTCTTAATGCGACCATAAGTAGCAATAAAATTCAAAGTGAGTTTGTAAGGTATTATGATCAATATGATGAAAACTGGAACTGGACAGGTTCCGTAGCGGATACCGTAAGAAACGGTGTATTGCCTTATTCTCCCGGATTGATAGCCGGATTATATGTGGATTATGCTCCTGTAAAAGGATTACACTTGTCGGTACTGGAAAAATATGTGTCTAAACAATATTTGGATAATACGGGAAATCCGGAAAGCACACTCCCTGCATATCATACTACGACATTGAAGATAGCATACAACTTTTCATTGGGCAAGTTTCAAAATATTTCGGTATTTGCTTCGGCACACAACCTGTTACAAAGCAAACCGTTCCCGACTAACGGGTGGGTATATCCCTACTATATGGGCAACACTATGTACAACGACATAGCCTACTATCCCGAAGCCGTAAGATACTTTAATGCCGGGATTAGTATCAAGTTCTAATTGCTTGATTTTTTGCGTTGTAGAAACCCCGTTACTTCCGGTAACGGGTTTTTTTATGAAAAGAATTTTTGTGGAAAATATTTATTGATTAAAAAAAGTGTTAAATTTGTGCGACGATGTTAATGGGGCATTAGCTCAGTTGGCTAGAGCGCTTGACTGGCAGTCAAGAGGTCAGCGGTTCGAATCCGCTATGCTCCACAAAATGTTGTAAAACATATAATTTTCCGTTTTACCTTTAATCATTCTTATTATATTTGCATTTGTAACGAAAAACTTTTTTAATAATGAAAACAAACATAAACACTCAATTTGCAGGTTTGACACTCAAAAGCCCTATCATAATAGGAGCTTCCGGAATGACAAGCGATGTAAAACATTTTAAAGACTTTGAAGATCACGGTGCCGGTGCTATTGTGTTGAAATCCATCTTTGAAGAAGAAATTGTATTTGAGTTCAACAATTTTCTTAGAGAAGCGGAAGAATACGGATACGACAATGAATTTGTAGATTATTTCGATTATAAACTCAAACAAGACAATATAACCAAATATATTGACCTTATCAAAGCAGCAAAAAACGAAGTGAATATTCCTATCATTGCCAGTGTCAATTGTATAACTTCTCGCGAATGGCCTTATTTTGCCAAAAAAATTGAAGATGCAGGAGCCGATGCCTTGGAGCTTAACATTTTTATTTTGCCGAGCGACTTGAACAAAACAAGTTCCGATATTGAAAAAACATATTTTGAGATTGTAGAAGCCGTTAAGAAGCAAATTAACATACCCGTAATAGTGAAAATGAGCTACTACTTCTCAAACTTGGGCAAAATGATAGTGGATTTGTCCGAAAAAGTTGACGGACTTGTTCTTTTCAATAGATTTTACAATCCGGATATTGACATAAAAGAAAAGAAAGTAATTAACTCCAAAATATTCAGTACTCCGGACGAGATACTGACTCCTTTGCGATGGGTAGGAATTTCATACGGAAGAGCCAAATCATCGTTGGCAGCATCAACGGGAGTACATGACGGAACAGGATTGATTAAAATGATATTGGCAGGAGCCGATGCCGTAGAAATCGTTTCTACCATCTACAAAAACGGCATAAAGGCAATTAAGTCAATGCTTAACGAGCTTGAACAATATATGGCCGATAACGGATTTGAAACAATAGACGAAATGAAAGGTTTGGTAAGCAAAGATAAGGCTACCAATCCGGCCATGTACGAAAGAGTACAGTTTATGCGTTATTTTAGTGACTATCACGAAGATATCTTGTAACCATCATCATACGCATAACATCCCCAAAAGGCTGTCCAAAATGGTTGGGCAGCCTTTTTTATTGTATGCATTAGAACTTAACTCCAAATTGCCAATACAACATTAAAGATTTATCAATATTATAATACCGCACATTCAAAGAGGTATTGAAGGTTGATTCGTGATAATTGATGCCGGCATACAATTTATAACCGTCTTTTATGCCGTATTTGGCCACATTCGTAAGTATATCGCCTCTTAAAAACAAATCAACTTTTTGAGCAGCGGTATAAGAAGAATAGATGCCCACCGCTTGGGAAGCATTATCGGTTCCGGCATAATTCAGGCTATCTATCCTTGTATATTCCACCCCGATTCTGTTATGTTCTTTTTGGTAAGCCACAAATAGCGAATTATGGAACGCTTCGGCGACACTTATATAGTCGGAATACCATTTAAGTATAAAGTTATCCGGCCGGGATTCCGCATTAAAGAAAAACAACAATCCGGAAGCCGCATCTTGTTTCCTAAAAGGACCATCTCCATTGACAGCTCCCAAACTAACCGAACCTTTCTTGCCGAAAAACCTCGTAAGCCTGATTCCAAAATCTGCCGGGTTGCCCAATCGGTACATCTCTTGCAGCGTAACGGCCACAAATCGGTATCCCCAAAACTTATCCTGCACCGTTAGATATTGTTGGTTGAGCAGTTGACCGGCAGCCAGTTCGTAATTAGGGGCAAACTTCCAGTCAATTTCAGCCTGTTTCAAAAATGCCGTATATTGACTACCCTCAAAATACAATACATCCATAGGGGTTCCTAAAGTATCGGTTACCCGTATGTCGCTGGTAGTTCTGGTAACATCGTAAATAAGTTTTACCGTAACTTTGTCGGAAATTTTGGAATAATATCCGAATAATGCCGTGGATAACTCAAACCCAATGTAAGGAGCCTTCTTGTGTGCCCAATCATAAAAAAAGCCCGTATAGATGCTACCGAAAAACTTTTGCCGCGGATACCCCGTTTTTTCCTTATTCTGAGATTTAACTGTCCCGGAAGCCGCTAACAAAGTCAACAAAAACACTATTTTTTTCCTGAACATTTCCTGCACATTTACCAATTTTGATTCCAAAAGTACACGAAATATTTTATGTCCCGCCACCTTAGTCTGTAATTTTTTAAGCAACCTACCCTAACCAATGTTATTATGATGAGTGAACTGTTCATTTCTATTGACACAACCCCTCCAAAATGAAACATCCACTCATTTTACCCCCAGTTTTAAAAAAAACAGAAAGAAAGGAGGTGAAATCAGCACCTTTAAGCAGCTATTGGAAGAAAAAAACATTTTTTTTGGAAAAATTGTTTTGCGTATTAAAAAAAGCCTTATCTTTGCACGCACAAAATTAGTTGTTGGTCCGGTAGTTCAGCTGGTTAGAATGCATGCCTGTCACGCATGAGGTCGCGGGTTCGAGTCCCGTCCGGACCGCCTGAAAAAGCTCTCTTCGGAGGGCTTTTTTAGTTTGCAGCGAGTTCATTTTTTTCTCCAAATATGACATTTTGTCGCACTTGCGTGTACGGTTGTTGTCAAGATGTCCTACTTTTAGAAAGGAATTTTTTTTGCTATACCGTTTGTGGTAAACAAAAAAATGTAAGACTATGAAAAATAGGGTTTTAGTAATGGCCGGATTGTTGTCGGCATTAATAATGACGAGTTGTTCAAATGGCGGAACAACCAAACAACAAAGCGGTAAAGATACGGTATCAACCATACAAAAAGTGGATACCTTAGAGATGTCGCAAGACACGATTGACGCCAGAATTATGAAAGATGTAATGGCTGAAATAGCAAAACGGAGACTGGAATTAACGAAAGAAGCCATTTCTTCTGTCAGTGAAACGGAAAATCTTATAAGGCTTATTGAATCCGACAAAGCGGAAGAGGCAAAGAAAAAAGGACAGGAACTGATAGGAAAACTGGAATTACTGTTGGCCAAAGACAGCACTTTGAATCTTATACCGGTAGATGTTACCTACCAACGCAAGGAATTGGTAAGTGATATGGAAACGGTAAATTCGCTTGTGGACGATGCCGAAAAAGCATTTGACGAAGGTTATTATCAAGCCGCAGCAGATATATTGGAAAAATTGAAAAGTGAGATAGTAATTCGTACTACTTACATACCTCTTGCCACCTATCCGGACGGAATAAAAACATCGTTACTATTGTTGGATAATGGTGATACGGCAGGTTCTTTGGCTGTGTTACAACAAGTGTTAAGTAGTGTGGTGGTGGGCGAAACCGTGCTGCCGTTACCGGTGCTTAATGCCGAACAAATGGTAATAGAAGCATCAGCTGTATATGATAAAGACAAAAATAATACGGAAAAAATACTCAACTTGTTGGATAATGCCGATTATCAGCTGAAATTGGCCGAAGCAATGGGATATGGGAAAAAAGATAAAGACTACCAATACTTGGCAGATTCTATCCGGGAATTGAAAAAGTCCGTATCGGAAAAGAAAGACAGTAAATCGTTATTCAACAATTTGAAGCAGAAAATACATGAATTCAAGGACAGGCTTTTCCCTATAAACCGGAAATAAAACAAAAATATCCGATTACGGAATTGATTAAAAGCGGGATACCCCTTGGGGGTATCCCGCTTTTTTTATGGTTTCAATTTACCATTAATGCGCTAAAGTCTTGAAAAAAACCAACCTTCTACGGGAAACGAACACTTGTTTTCAAAAAAAATCCGTTCACGGAAAGCCTGTAAGCCGGATTCTGTCATTACCCTTGGGTAATGTTCCATCATTTATCTGGTGCAGCCTACCCTCCTGCTTGGGCGGAGCCACCCTCAAACGCAGGTTTACTTGGCCTTGCAGCCCGCAGGTGGTACGGCTACCGTTGTTGCCAACGGCACCGGTGGGCTCTTACCCCACCTTTCCACCCTTGCCGGTTTCCGAAGAAACTTAGGCGGTTATTTTCTGCTACCACTACTTGC
>CAYMVE010000004.1:0-35539 GCA_964393715.1 uncultured Bacteroidales bacterium
TAATCAAATCATTTTAAGACCATCTTTGCCGCAAGGTGCTTATATGGTTAAAGTAACCGGGGAAGGTTGCAGTGTTGTTAAAAAGTTGATAATTCAATAGGAAGTTTTACATAAAAGGAGGCGCCCAATAAGCGGCGCCTTTTTTAGAATGTTTGGAAAGATTTTGGGGTGGATGATTTTGCCGTTTCTTATTTTTTACTTTTCTTTGTGGCAAACAAATAAACACAAAAGTTATGAAAGCAATAAAAACAATTTTACTGGTAAGTTTTGCAGCATTGATGCTAGTGAATACCGGATGTAAAAAGTATGAAGAAGGCCCGACTATTAGTTTTCGTTCCAAAAAAGCCAGAGTGGTAAACGACTGGAAAGTAGATAAAATTTTGGAAAACGGAAAAGAGGTTACAGACGATAATTTGACTTTGTATTTCTATTTCAGGGATGATAATACGGGGAAGTCGGAACATATCATTTCTACGGTACTGGGAGATGTTACTTCAACAGAGAATTTCAAGTGGGATTTTAACAGTGATAAAACCCAGTTGGTGGTTACTTGGCTGGATGATGACGGTAACGAAAGTACTACGGAAAAATACACCATACTAAAATTGTATGAGGACGAAATGTGGTGGGAATATAAACACGATGACGATACTTATGAGTATCATTTGATTCCGAAGAAATAGTTTTTGAAACGAGATAGAAAAGAAAAAGGGCGTCCGATAAGGGGCGCCTTTTTTGTGAGCTCCATTTTAGCGTTTTTTTTACTTCAAAATTGTATAGCCTTTCTATTTTAATAGCGGTATTTTTGACGACTGCTCTATAACATTGTCTTCAATGGTGTCGTAGTAATATCGGTAGTGGGGTAATTGCAAGATTCATGTACATCACCGTGTGCAAATAGGTGTATGGGTGCCGGATTAATGTTTTCTTGTTCGTCGGCATCGATTTCGACATGTACGGTATTCCCTTGTTTTTCTTAGACTTTTTCCAGTGTAAAAACTACATATAAACAGAAAAAAATTTCATGGCTTGAAATTTTTTACAAAGATAATCGTTGTATATGATAGTTGAATCTACCAAAGAAGAAATCAAAAAATATAGGAGTTCATCCGGTTTTTTTGTATATCTTTGCTTAAAATCAAATCTTTTAATATGAGAAAAAAGGTTTATTTACTGGCATTGATGCTTTTGTTACCTTATTTTATGTGGCCGGTTTATGCCGGAGGTGACGGAGATGGTACTAAAATCGGAAACTTTCACAAGAGGGGGAGTCTATCGTTAGGGGTTTCTTCAGGATTTGTTATTGGCACAGGTTTTTCCGCCATGTATTTTCTGAGTGATAAATTAGCGCTGCAAGTTTCCGGATACGGTCCCAGAAAAAATGTTTATGACCATTACGAATGTTGTTCTTACGACATGATTCTAGATGATGAACTGATCGGAGGTACCGTTTATTTTTATCCGAAAACCGACAAAGGGATGTTTATTTATTTAGGCGGGCGCTATCATAGCAAAAAAGTGCTTCATCGTAATTATGATTATTATTCCGGATATGGATATGAATATGAAAATACCGTTTTGAAAATCTCATTTAACTCAGGAGTGGGAGTTGGTTATTCCATTTATTTGGCCGATTTTGTCACTCTCAATTTGATGGCCGGCTATGCCTCATATTTTAAAAATTCCCAATTGGATATGTTATTCTTTACAGTGGACGCTTCGTTGATGTTTTCTGTAAAATCAAAAAAGTAATGAGATATGAAAAATAAAAGATTATACACATTAATAATGTTACTATTTTTAGATTTTGCTTTGTGGGCGCAGGGCCCTGACCAACCCGTTGCGGAAAAACCAAAAAGTGTAAGTGCCGGAGCTTTTGGTGGTGGTGGGTACGGTATCGGATACCGTGTTTTTTTGAGTAAAAGAATAGCCGTAGAAGGCGTGTTGCTTCCACCGATTACTTTTAGCGATATAGATAATGCCGTTGCTTGCTTGGGGGTGCGAGGTCAATGGTTTTTTTCCGAAGAAAAGTATTTTAAACCTTATGTGTATTTGGGGACTTCCGCTATTTTTTCCATCAGCCGTACTCCCAGTTATGAAGCAGGATATGGTGGCGGTGTGGAGCTGAATTACAGCCGTTTTTTTGTAGATGTGAGTGTGGGGGACGTTATGTTTTTGCGTACTTCCTCTCCCGAGGATGAGCTGCATGTACGCTTCCCGATACCCGGACTCTCTTTTGGGTTTTATTTTTAGTATTAGGATTATAAAGTTTTATGGGAGATAATCCGGTTTTGATTTTAGGGCAAAGCCGGATTATTGCACCAGGAGCATTGAAATGCTGCCCTATCTTTCCAATATATTTCTTACATTGGAAAAAATACTTTGGAAATTTTAATTCCCTCACTTCCATTGCATACCTACATTTTGGTATTTTTTAGAATATTTAGATATGAAAATTTGTGTTGTAAAACACATCGTCAATTTAACTAAACCATTATATTTACGCCTGCAAAACAAATCGAAATTAAGACATGAAGAATAGTACATTTTCGTCGAAAGTGATGCACTTCTTCCTGAGTTGGGGGCTACTTTTCCTTGTTTGGTTGGCGTTTACCTCCACTACTCAGTCGCAAGAAGTGTTGGTTGGCGCAGGGGTGAGTATGCTTATTGCTTTGTTTACATTAAGGTTTTTTGATTGTTGTACTTTTTCGTTTTTATCTCCGGTAAGGCTGTTCAATGTGGTGTGGTACATTGTAGTGTTTATTATCGAGATGATAAAAGCGAACCTTGATGTAGCACGCAGAGTAATTGCTCCTTCGTTGCCCATTAATCCGGGAATTGTAAAAATTCAAACCCGGCTGAAATCCGATTATGCCAAAATGGTTTTGGCAAATAGTATTACGCTTACACCCGGTACTTTGTCGGTGGATATAGTGGATGATTACATTTACATTCACTGGATAGATGTGAAAAGTACCGATCCGGAACAAGCATTTAAAGACATTGCGGAAACATTTGAAAAAATCTTAATAAAAATCTTTGACTAATGGAAGCATTTAAAGAATTAGCCATTTACATAGCATTTGGTTTTATCATCCTGGGGATGATATTTGCCTTTATCCGGTTTGTGAAGGGTTCTACGGCAGCAGACAGAACGGTTGCAGTTGATACTTTTACGACCATCGGTGTTGCGGGATTGGTTTTGTTGGGCTATCTGTTCCAACGCTTTATTTACATCGATGTGGCATTAGTGTATGGGGTACTTGGTTTTATAGGAGTATTGGTAATCGCAAGATATTTGGAGGACGCATTATGATTCAGATATTGGAATTTATCGGTTTGGTGTTGATTATTATAGGTGCAGTTTTCCTGTTTTTGGGTGCACTTGGCATTTACAGAATGCCCGATGTGTATAACAGGTTACAAGCCGGAACCAAGGCAACCACTTTGGGGGGGATGTCTCTAATTATAGGTGTAGGTCTTATCCAACCCGATTGGTTTTTTAAAACCCTGATTTTGGTTGTTTTTATAGCGCTTTCAAATCCTATTAGTTCACATGCTTTGGCAAGAAGTGCCTATAAGTCTAAAATCAAACCGTTTTTGAAAGGCGACGAAAACGAAATGGATGCTTATAAAGAAGTGGTTGAAAATAATAAAACTAAGGAGGCATAAAAATGAGTATTCTACTGGTTAGTATCATAATAATGGCCATTTTGCTTTTGGGGGCGGCTATTTATGCCGTTATCCAAAAGGATTTGCTTTATGCGGTGATTGCAACATCTATTATCAGTTTGATTTTATCCATTATGTTCTATTTGTTGCAAGCTCCGGATGTGGCGCTTACCGAAGCGGCTATCGGTGTGGCTCTTACTACTATTATTTTTGTGATAACCATCCGGAACACGGAAAGGTACGAAGATAAAAAGCATGTTAAGGTTGGAAATAAAATAATCAAAAAATGAAGAAGGTAATCGTTTTATTATTGCTTGCAGTTGTCGGGTATTATCTGGTAGATGTTTTTTCTCAAATATCATTTGGCGAAAACAGATATGAAGGTCAAAATGTAAGGGATTTCTACCTGGATAAATCTAAAAATGACTTGCAAGTTTCGAATAGTGTAACTGCCATTGTCGTAAACTTTAGAGGATTTGATACCTTGGGAGAAGTAACGGTTTTATTTTTGGCAGCTACGGCATTGGGAAGTATTTTGTACAGGCGTAGGGAGGATGCGCATGGTGGAGTGGTGCTTTTTAGTGCCAGTAGGATTGTAAGAGCCGGTTCGCATTTGTTGTTTGCTCCCATATTGTTGCTGGGTGCTTATGTGTTTATACACGGCCATTTGTCACCTGGTGGAGGATTTCAAGGAGGTACCATTATAGCAACAGGATTTTTGCTGATGTTATTGGCTTATCATGATTACAAAGTTAGCCATGGTGTTTTGTCATGGGTAGAATCCTTGGCCGGTCTTACTTTTGTGTTTGCCGGTTTGGGCGGATTGATTTTAGGCAAGACCTTTTTGGAAAATTTCCTGCCCGTTGGGACCATTAATTATTTGTTCAGCGGCGGTATTATTCCTATTATTTATATTGCTGTAGGGTTCAAAGTAGGGGCAGAATTGACGGGCGTACTTTATACTTTGTTGAATGAAAAAGAATATAAAAAACAATAAGTTATGAATCTGGGAAATAATCTTGATATTTTGACCATTACCTTTTACGGGTCGGCAATACTGCTTATTCTTATAGGTTTGTATGCCGCACTGGTAAAAAGGTCTTTGATTAAAATCGTAATCGGATTGTCAATAATTGATTCCGGTGTGCATTTGTTGTTGGTATCCATAGGATATTTGCAAGGTGGTACGGCACCGATTTTTTCGCCGGCAGTTATTGACAAAAATCCGGTAATGGTTGACCCTGTACCGCAAGCACTTGTTCTTACGGCCATTGTTATTGGTTTTGCCGTAACAGCCGTTGCATTGGCATTGGTAATTAGACTTTACAGACATCATAAAACTGTTAATATTGACGAAATAAAGAATTTAAAATGGTAGGAACACCTGTACAACTGATAGCGATTCCGTTATTGGCAGCGTTTTTGATGCCGCTGCTCGGAAAAGCATGGAAAGAGTTAGTAAGAATAACTCCCGGTGTAGTATTAGTGTATTTGTTGTATTTATCGGTAAATTTGTTGAGCTACACCATTGACAACGGAAGGATTGTGGAAATGATAGCCGGGTGGAGTCCACCTTGGGGAATCAATCTGGTATTTTCTCCTTTTAGCGGCTTTCTCGCCACACTGATGCTTTTTATGGGGCTTATTGTGTGGATCTATTCTTACAGGTTCAAAAAAATTGAAGATTACGACGATTATGAACCGACTATCAAGTACTATTTGTTATTAATGATGTTGATAACGGCATCCGTAGGAATAGTACTTACCGGTGATATCTTCAATTTGTTTGTATTCATAGAAATATTGGGTATTACCGCGTATGGCCTTACAGCATTTTACCGAGGACGAGACGGTGCCGAAGCCGCTTTCAAGTATTTGTTTATCGGTTCGTTCTCTTCCGTATTGTTGTTGTTGGCCATTATGATTATTTATTCCCAATTGGGCACCTTAAATATGGCTGATATTGCTCAGAAGGCCGGAGAATTGAAGCCGGTTTACAAAATATCGGCACTCGTATTATTTTTGGTTGCTTTGGGTATTGAGGCCGAAATGTTTCCCCTTAACGGATGGGCACCGGATGCTTATTCACAAGCTCCTGCACCGGTTGGTGCCGCTTTTGCCGGTGTTGTCGTAAAAGCCGGTCTTTACACAATTATCCGCCTGATATACACTTTGTTTGATGTGGGCGGTACTTACGAATACCTGATTGTCATGGGAATGGTGACAATGGTCATTGCCGAATTTGCTGCTATCAGTCAAAACCGCCTGAAAAGAATGCTGGCTTATTCAAGTATCGGACAAATGGGACTGGTATTGGTAGCTTTCGGTATTGGAAAAGAAGAAGGGGTATTTGCCGCTTTATTTCTGATGTTTAATCATGCTATCATAAAAGGGCTTTTGTTCCTCTCGGGAAGTTATTTGGTTTATCATTCCAAAGATAAATATTTGTCGGAATTGAACGGTATCGGTAAGATTATGCCGCTTACCTCATTCTTGTTTGCGTTGGCCGCTTTTGCCATTGTAGGATTTCCGCCTTTTGCCGGATTTTGGAGTAAGTTGGCAGTATTAACTGCTGCGGCAGATTCGGGAATGCTGCTTATTGTTGGCTTAATTTTGTCGGTAAGTGTGATTGAGGTGGTTTATTACCTGAGGGTAGTGAACCGAATTTATTTTGTAAAGAGGGAAACCGATGTGGAAATCCAAAAGCCGACACCTCAAGCAATGCTTTCTATGCTGGTACTTGGGGCAATTATTATTGCAGTAGGTTTTTATCCCGATGTTATTACGGGGATATTACACAAAGCCTCTGCTGCTTTATTGGATAAGACAACTTATATAAATGAAGTATTAAGTCAAACCATAAATTAAAAAAGATATGAATATCATACACATAACCTTGGGAATATTGCTCGGCGGTGCGGTGCTTACCTATTTTGCCCATAAGATTTCCGGTATTTTGAGAGATATTGTCTTTGCCGGTTCTCTTATTGTGGCAACTGTATTGTTTTTTATGCAAATAGCACCCGATACCGTAGCCAATTTTAGTTTGGGCGGTTGGCAACTCTTATTGAGTTTGTCCCATTTCGGATTGTTGTTTTCCTTTATCATATTGGGGCTGGGGGTGTTGGCAGGCATCTATGCCATTCCTTATATGAAAGATAAAGAAAATCTGGGGTTTTTTTACATGAATTTCTTACTCAGTATCTTCGGAATGCTGGGGATTGTGATGGCACAAGATCTGGTTTCCTTTTTTATTTTTTGGGAAATAATGACTTGGTCATCTTACTTACTGGTAGTCTATAACGGTAATGATACCAACAAGATAGGTATAAAATACATCGTGTTTAGTGCCATCGGGGCTTATTCGATGCTAACGGCTATCGTAATGATATATTCGCAACTACATAGCTTTAATTGGAGCATTTTGTTTACTCAATTTACAACTATGCCGGTTGCCTATCAAGTAACGGTAGCAGTACTTTTCACCATAGGATTTGGAGTAAAGGCGGCTATGATGCCTTTGCATGTATGGGCACCGGATGCTTACAGTAATGCTCCCATGGCGTTTACTTCCGTGTTTTCCGGGGCACTCTCCAAAATGGGGGTGTACGGGTTGGTATTGGTTTTTGTAACCATGGTATCTTACTTGCCGGAAAATTTGCTGTTTAGAGAAATTATAGCATGGTTAGGAGCCATTACGGCTGTTATGGGTACCTTGTGGGCTATTTTCCAGGATGATGCGAAAAAGTTGTTGGCTTATTCTTCGGTGGCTCAGTTAGGGTATATCATTGCCGGTGTAGCTATTGGTACCGAATTGGCTATGATGGCGGCTTTGTTTTTAGCCGTAATGCACGGAATTTTCAAAGGTACTTTGTTTATGGCTATTGGTGCCGTAGAAAAGCAAGTAGGAACGACCGACCTGACTGTACTAACCGGTCTTATCCGAAAAATGCCGCTTACTTTTATTGCTACATTATTGTCGATTATTGCATTAGCCGGCGTTCCGCCTCTTGCCGGTTTTGTTGGTAAGTGGATGTTGTACGAAGCCATGATTGCTAACGGAAATTATATTCTGGTTATTTTGATATTCTTTTCCAGTACGGCCGCATTTTTGTATTCTTACAAGATTTTGTACGGTATCTTTTTAGGACAAGAAGAACCGGAATTTAAAGATGTGAAAGAAGCACCTGCCTTGATGGTAATTCCTATGTTGGTGTTGGCAGCTCTGCTTTTCTTCTTCGGTTCTTTCCCGGGATATCTTTTGAAATACATTGATAATGCTTTGGTTACCATGGGCTATCCGGTGAGTGAAGGCAAATGGTGGAAAATGTCCACCTTGTTTAATGATTGGGGCAACAAAGTAAGCTTGGATTTGGTTTTATATGCTGTTATTACGGTTTTCATTACTCTGGTGGTAATATTGTTTTTCAGGTGGAAGAATACCCGTTATGTTTCTACAAAAGATATCAGTCTTTCCGGTGAAATGCCGAAAGAAGATGAGAATTACAGTTTCAAATTAGACTTTTTCAAGCCGTTTGAAAGAGCGGTTTCGCCCTTATTGAGATATAAAATTGAAACTTATTACAACGGATTGGCTTCGGGATTAGAAGCTTTCTTTGATTTTGTAAGAAGAATTTATAACGGGAATGCACAAATTTATGCCATTTATGTGATTACATTTTTGGTAATATTATTATTGGTTGCAAATCATATTTTTACTGTTTAAATAATAAGTTGGAGTTATGGACATACTAATAAAAATCTTAGGAGCGGTTGCCACAATATTTGTAGCATTTTTGGTTGGAATGCTGTATATGGGGCTTAGTAGGAAGATCACCGCAAGGGTACAAAATCGAATAGGTCCGCCTGTTTGGCAGAACTATATTGATGCCTTGAAACTCGTATCAAAAACCACTGCGGTACATCATGGTATCATGCAACATTTGGCACCGGCCTTTTTGATGGTATCATCGATTGTTACTTTGATGTTCGTACCGGTTTTGAGGGATCACAACTGGTTTCCGAATTTGAGTTTTCACGGTGACCTGATATTTCTGCTTTATATTATGGTATTCGGTCCGTTGGGTATGGCTTTGGGAGCCGGACAAACCGGCAACCCAAATTCTGCTATCGGTATTACTCGTGGATTGAGTCAGCTTACCGGTTTTGAAATCCCCTGGGTAATGGCTTTGGTAGCTATTATGATTCAATATGATACTACTTCGGTAGCCGATGTAATGAAAGTACAGCAGGAACACGGTTGGTTGATGTTCCAAAATCCGTTTGCTTTCATTGCGGCCGTGTTGGCTATGTTAGGAATGTTTCGCTATTCTCCGTTTGATATTGTCGGAGCACCTGCTGAATTGGCATCTGGTCCGGTATCCGAGTTTGGAGGTAAGTATTTGGGGCTTATGATGTCGTCCAAATCCATTTTTGCCTTTGCCAAATTGACTTTGTATGTTGATTTGTTTATGGGCGGTGCTTCCAATTTGATAGAACTGTTGGTAAAAACTTTTGCCTTATACCTTATCCCCATGCTGTATGGCATGGTTAGTCCCAGATACAGAACGGAGCAAGCCATTCGTTATTTCTGGGGATGGCCTTTGTTTTTCGGGCTTTTGGCAATTTTGTATTCAGTAATTTTTTAAATATAGTTAGCAATGATAAACGATAAAAATAGCCAAAAAATAGTTGATATAATCCAAAACTTTGCCCGTAAGCATTCTTTGTTTGTATTGGCTTACGGAACAGGTTGCGGGGCGATTGAAATACCTCCGACCATGACATCAAGGTACGATGCCGAGAGGTTTGGTATTAGAGGAGCCGCTACACCTCGACAAGCCGATGTGCTGCTTATTACCGGATATTTGACCACCAAAACTCTGAAAAGAGTAATAAGAGTCTATGAACAAATGCAGGATCCCAAGTATGTTATAGGGTTCGGTTCCTGTACCATAAACGGAGGAATGTATTGGGATTCTTATAACACCATAAAAGTGCTGGACAAATATTTGCCCGTTGATGTATATATAAACGGCTGTATGCCACGACCTGAAGCCGTTATAGAAGGGTTTATCAAGTTACAAAAACTTATTGCGGAAGGAAAAGCCAACGGCGCAAAGAAATATAAAGAAAATTTGGAATGGTATCGGGCTAATCAGAAAAAAGTATTAGGGCCTACTGTTCCGCACATTCAAGAATATAACTGGTAAACTTGCAAAGTCATGATGGAAGAAAAAAAACAATCAATCATAGAAAGATTGCAAAAAGCATTTCCCGAAATAGAGGAAACGAAGGTCGATTATCCTTATAATAGGGTGGACCTGCGAATTGCCAAAAATAAAATTCCGGCAATCTTGTTTTATCTAAAAGACGAAATGAGATTTATCCACCTTTCTCATATTACTTGTATAGACTGGATAGAAGACGAAAAATTTGAATTGATTTTTATCGTTTGGTCGCCGGAGGAAAAAATAAAAGTTTTCGTAAGAACTTTCCTTGACAGGAATAATCCTGTTATGGAAAATATTGACATGATATGGCGGCAAGCCAATACTTATGAAAGAGAGTTGAGGGAAATGTTCGGAATTCAATTTGAAGGATTGGTAGCCCCCAAAGAATTTATTTTGGAAGATTGGGACGATATACCACCTATGAGACGGGATTTTGATACAGAAGCTTATGCTAAAAAACGATTCTTTGAACGACCGGGCCGTGAAGATGCTCGTGATGTAAGGAAAACTATTGCAGAAAGAACCGGAGAAACCATACCTGAATTTGCAAAGAAATATTCAAGATAATTTTTGGAACAATGGCAAGAGAAAAAGTAACAACATTATATTTAGGACCTCAGCACCCCGGTATTACGGGTAACATGATGGTCAGACTGAAGCTCAAAGGAGATACCATAGTCGGAGCAAGAACCGAAGTCGGTTATCTTCATAGAGGTTTTGAAAAATTACAGGAAAAAAGAAATTGGCTGCAATCTTTTACCATATTGTGCCGTTTCTGTGTTCCCGAACCCGATCCGGTAGAAGAAGCCTATGCTTTGGCCGTGGAAATGCTAGAAGGAAGAGAAGTGCCTGAAAGGGCAAAATATATCAGAGTGCTGGTGCTGGAAATGGCCCGTATAGCGTCTTATTTATTGTGGTACGGTGGACAATCGGGGTCTGCCGGACTTTACACAATCGGGCAATGGAGTGTAGGAGACCGGAACTATATACTCGATTTGTTTGAAGATTTGACTGGTGGTCGTGTGTATCACATGTTTATCTGGCCGGGCGGCGTAAGACGAGATTTGCCCAGAGGTTTTAAAGATAAGGCCATGAAAGTAATGGATTATTTGGAAAAGCGTCTGGAAGATTACGATACCCTGCTTTTTGAAAATGCCATTTTCCAAAAAAGAGCACAAGGCGTGGGCGTGATTGACAAAAACAAAGCCGTGGAATGGGGAGTAGTAGGGCCGCCGCTTAGAGGATGTGGCATCAAAAGCGATATCCGGATAGATGACCCGTACGAAGTGTATGATGAGTTGTACGAAAAAGGTGTATTTGAAGTGCCTGCTTATGAAGGTGGTGATGTTTGGGCAAGGGCTTTGGTTAGAAGATTTGAAATAAGACAGTCCATAAATATCATCAGGTATGTTTTGGATAATATGCCGGAAGGAGAATTTTATAACAAGATACCGAATCCACACAAATGGAAATTACCTAAAGGCGATGCTTACTCCAGAGTGGAAGCTACTCGTGGAGAAATCGGATTCTTTGTAGCAAGCGACGGAGGTATTTATCCGAGAAGGACACACATGAGAGGTGCTGCTTATGTACACGGAGTAACACTGCTCGAAAATCTCCTTATAGGAGAAAATGTGGCAGATGTTTCTTTTATTATGAATAGTTTGGGAACTTGTCCACCTGAAATAGAAAGATAAACATTAAAAATTAAGGTTATGAGTTTTTTTAATTTGAAAGGCACATTAAAACCGCTAACTTCGTTAAAGCAATTTGCCAAGAAACCACATACCATAGAGTTTCCATTGGAAGCTCCGGAAACAAGCGAAAGATATAGAGGGTTACACTTTAATAATCTGGAATACTGTATTGGGTGCGGCAACTGTTCTACTATCTGTCAAAATGCGGCAATAGACATGATTCCCGTAGAAGGAATCGAACCTAAAAAAGGAGATTCCGGACTTAGGCCGCGAGTGGACAACGGAAGATGTTGTTGGTGTGCTTTGTGCGTGGAAGTGTGTCCGACCGGAAGTCTTTCTTTGACAAAGGATTATATATTTGTTTCGGATAATCCGGATGACTTTTTGTGGACGCCTGGTGTGGACAATCCTGACGGAATCAATTTGATTTCGTTTACTTCTTCGCCGGATACTTCGCTCAATGAATATGAAAGAGTTCCCATGCCGGAACTGGACGGGAAAGAAAGAGTCAAGTCGTTTGCCGAAGTGGTATTGGGATATCAGGAAGAAGAAGCCCGCAAAGAAGCACAAAGATGTATCAGCTGCGGATTGTGTACCGAAGCATGTCCCGACCACATGCATATTCCAGAGTATATCAATGCCATAGCAAGTGGTAACGACGAAGATGCCATCCGTATTATTTACGATAACAACCCGTTGCCGGAAATGTGCGGTAAGGTATGTACCCGCAGATGTGAAGAAGTGTGTGCTATTGCCAAACGAGGCGAACCGCTTGCTATTAGATGGCTCAAAAGATATGCTACGGAAAGAGCGGAAAATGCCGATTTGATCAAAGAAATTGTGAATCCTGAAATATTGCCGCCCAATGGCTACAAAGTAGGTATTATCGGAGCCGGTCCGTCAGGTCTTACGGCTGGTTATTATCTGGCACTCAGAGGCTTTGATGTGACTATTTACGAAGCCCATGATAAGCCGGGCGGTATGACCATGTATGGGATACCTAAATACAGGTTGCCTCTGGAAAGCTTGATGAAGCAAGTGGAATACATGGAAAAAATCGGTGTTAAGATTCATTACAACACCAAAGTAGGTAAGGATATTAGTTTTGAAGAAATTTATGAAAAGTTTGATGCCGTATTTGTGGGAGTAGGTTTTGCCAAGCCATGGACCCTGGGTATAGAAGGAGAAGATTTGGAAGGCTCTTCGCAAGCGGTATATTTCCTCGAAAGAATCAATAGCGGAGAGAGAATAGATGTTGGTTACAGAGTAGTGGTAATAGGAGGAGGAAATGTGGCAATAGACGCTGCCAGAGTATCGAGAAGGTTAGGGGCTGAAGTAGTAATGCTATACAGAAGAAGAATTGAAGACATGCCGGCCGACTGGGAAGAAATAGAAGGAGCGGAAGCCGAAGGTGTTCAAATTATCCCCCAAACCATACCGATTAAGATTCACGGAGAAAACGGTAAGGTAAAAGCCGTAGAATATTTGAAAGCCGAAATGGTGCCAGATCCGAAAGGAGGAAGACCCAGACCTCAGCCGATAGAAGGTAGTAACACCATAATAGAATGTAGCTCGGTATTTGCGGCTATCGGTCAGCAAGGTGATTACTCTTTCATAGAAGAAAGCAAGTTCAAAGATGCCATTAAGATAGAAAGAGGCAGATTTGTTGTGAATGAAATGCAACAAACAACCCTTGACAAAGTGTTTGCCGGTGGTGATGCTGTAAACAGAACGGCTGATGCTATCAGTGCTATTGCCGATGGTTATCGTGCCGTAAAAGGTATCGAAAAATTCTTGCTGGGAAAGAATAAATAAAATCCGTATAAAAATAGGTGTGTTTCTAAAAAGCCGCTTCCGTGTCGGGGAGTGGCTTTTTTATTGAAACGGGCAATTTTGATGACTTTTTCATAAAAAGAAAAATCTTTTGAGTAATATTTGTTTTTTGATAACAAGTATTTGTTACTTTTGTGGTTAAAATAACTTAAAAACGAATAAACTATGAAACATAATTTTTATGCCGGTCCGGCTATATTGCCGAAAGAAGCCATAGAGAACAGTATAGAAGCTTTGAAAGACTTTGCGGGAATGGGACTTTCGCTCATTGAGATTTCGCACAGAAGCAAAGAATTCGAGGCTGTAATGAAAGAAGCTCAACAAACGGTAAAAGAGCTTTTGAATATTAGTGACGATTACGAAGTTTTGTTTTTGCAAGGAGGTGCCAGCACCCAATTTTTAATGGTGCCTTATAACTTTTTAGAAAAGAAAGCGGCTTATCTAGATACCGGTGCTTGGGCCAGCAAAGCGATAAAGGAAGCAAAACTTTTCGGAGAAGTGGAAGTGGTGGCTTCATCCAAAGATAAGAATTACAGTTATTTGCCTAAAAATTATCATGTGCCGGAAGATGCAGATTATTTTCATATTACTACCAACAATACCATTTACGGAACGGAAATCAAACACGATCCGGATGTGAAAGTTCCTCTTGTTGCCGATATGTCTTCAGATTTTATGAGTCGTCCCGTGGATGTTTCCAAATATACTTTAATATATGCAGGAGCTCAAAAGAATGTAGGTCCGGCAGGTGTAACCGTTGTTATTGTAAAGAAAAATGCTTTGGGTAAAGTATCGCGGCCTTTGCCTACCATGATGAATTATCAAACGCATGTGGACAAAGGGTCTATGTTTAATACGCCGCCTGTATTTGCCGTTTATGCAACTTTGCAAACCTTGAAATGGTTGAAAAATTTGGGTGGTGTGGAAGCCATAGAAAAAATAAACATCGAAAAAGCCAATATGCTTTATGATGAAATAGACAGGAACAAATTGTTCAAACCTACTGTTGAAGATGCCGAAGACCGTTCCAGAATGAATGTTTGTTTTGTGATGAACGAAGCCTATAAAGATTTGGATAAGGAATTTTTGGATTTTGCAGCTAAGCAGGATATCGTTGGCATTAAAGGACACCGTTCCGTAGGAGGATTTAGAGCTTCCATATACAATGCTTTACCTCTTGACAGTGTGAAACATCTGGTTAATGTTATGAAAGAATTTGAAAAACTTCACTAAAAACTTATTGTCTTATGAAAACCATATTAGTAGCGACACAAAAACCGTTTGCTCCGGTAGCAGTTGAAGGAATTAAAAAAATTGCCGAAGAAGCCGGATATAATTTTAAATTGTTGGAAAAATACGAAAATGAAGACCAGCTGAAAGAGGCGGTAAAAGAAGCGAATGCACTTATCGTAAGGAGCGATAAAATACATGCGGGCATTATGGATGCTGCTCCCAAGTTGGAAGTAATAGTACGGGCGGGAGCCGGTTTTGATAATATCGATTTGGAAGCCGCTACGCAACGAAATATCGTAGTGATGAATACGCCCGGACAAAATGCCAATGCCGTAGCCGAATTGGTAATCGGGATGATGATTTATTATGTCAGAAACTTTTTTAACGGAAAACCCGGTACCGAACTGATGGGGAAAACCTTAGGGTTGCACGCTTTTGGTAATGTAGCCAGAAATGTGGCAAGAATTGCCAAAGGTATCGGTATGAAAATGTATGCTTACGACCCGTTCCTTACCGACGAGCAAATCAGGGAAGGAGGTGCGGAACCTGTTCATTCCGTAGAAGAATTGTATAGCAAATCTCAATATGTGTCGTTGCATATTCCTGCTATCAAAGAAACGATAAAAAGCATCAATTACGACTTGTTGAAGCGGATGCCGGAAGGGGCAACCCTTGTTAATGCCGCCAGAAAAGAAGTGATTGATGAAGACGACTTACTTAAAATTTTTGAAGAAAGGGAAGATTTCGGTTATATCAGCGACATTGCTCCCGACAATAAAGATATTATTGCCGAAAAATATCCCGGGAGATATTATTTTACGCCGAAAAAAATGGGAGCACAAACGGCAGAAGCTAACATTAATGCCGGATTGGCGGCAGCAAGACAAATAGTGACATTTTTTAAAACCGGGGAAGCCAAATTTCAAGTTAACAAATAAAAAAGTGTGAGCATATGGTAAAGATTAAAGCATTTAAAGCGTTGAGGCCGCCTAAAAATTTGGCGGATAAAGTTGCGGCAAGGCCTTACGATGTGTTGAACAGCAAAGAAGCCAGAAAAGAAGCGGAAGGAAATCCTTATTCGCTTTTGCACATAACAAAACCCGAAATAGACTTACCCGAAGGAACGGATGAACACGATCCGAAGGTGTATGAAAAAGCCAAAGAAAACTTTGAAAAATTCAGAAAAGAAGGCTATCTGGTACCCGATGACGATGAATATCTGTATGTGTATGCACAAACTATGAATGGTAAGACGCAATACGGTTTGGTGGCTTGTGCTGCGGTGGATGATTATTTGAACGGTGTAATCAAAAAACACGAACTGACTCGAAAGGATAAGGAAGAAGACAGAATGAAGCATGTGCGAGTAACCAATGCCAATATGGAACCTGTGTTTTTTACATACAGGAAAGTAAATGAGATAGATGAAATAATAAATGACACCGTTAGGAATAATGAGCCCGAATATGATTTTGTGGCGGAAGATGGTGTAGGACACCATTTTTGGGTGATAAAAGATAAAGAGAAAATAAACAGGCTGGTTGAACTGTTTGAACAAATACCTAACACTTATGTAGCAGACGGACATCATAGAACGGCTGCAGCGGCATTGGTAGGTGCCGAAAAGCGAAGAAATAATCCGAATCACCGGGGAGATGAAGAATACAACTTTTTTATGGCGGTACATTTTCCGGATGATCAACTTACCATTATTGATTACAATAGGGTGGTAAAGGATTTGAACGGATTGACAAAAGAGGCGTTTTTGGAAAAAGTGGCTACACATTTTGAGGTGGAAGAGGTAGGCGAAAATGAATATAAGCCTTCCCGGTTGCACGAATTTTCCATGTATTTGGACGGTAAGTGGTATAAGATGACCGCCAAAGAACACACTTACGACGATAATCATCCGATTGATGGACTGGATGTTACGGTACTTTCAAAATATGTGCTGGACGAAATATTGGGCATCAAGGATTTGAGAACCGACAAACGAATAGATTTTGTTGGCGGCATAAGAGGTTTGGGCGAATTGAAAAGGAGAGTGGATAGCGGAGAAATGAAAGTGGCTTTTGCATTGTATCCCGTTACGATGAAGCAATTGATGGATATTGCGGATGCCGATATGATTATGCCTCCGAAAACCACTTGGTTTGAGCCTAAGCTGCGTAGTGGTTTGGCCGTACATTTGTTGGACAAAATTTAATTTGTTCATTGCTGATAATTAGTGGTATAAGCACCCTTCGGGGTGCTTTTTTTGTTGGTGCTGGTCTTTTGTTTTCAATGATAAGCGGGTACTTACTTTTTTATTACCTTTGTACAATTAAAATCTAACCATAATGAATATTGCAATGAACGAAAAAATAAAGGTAGCTATTTCCCACGGAGATATCAACGGAATTAGTTATGAGGTGATGATCAAAACTTTTGCCAACAATGCCATAACGGAATTATGTACGCCGGTAGTTTACGGATCGGCAAAGGTGGCGGCTTATCACCGGAAAAACATAGGCTTGCAAAATTTTAGCTTCAATCAAATATTATCTATCGACAAAGCGAATCCCAAGCGTCCCAATTTGGTAAATTGTGTGGATGGAAATATTAAAGTGGAATTGGGACAAACAACGGAAATAGCAGGAGCAGCAGCCATTCGTTCGTTGGAGTGTGCATTGACGGATATTATGGAGAAAAAAGCCGATGTACTGGTTACGGCACCTATCAATAAGCATAGCCTGTATTCGGACAAATTTCCTTTTAAAGGTCATACGGATTTTCTTCGCAGTTATTTTAATGTAAAGAATGTGTTGATGTTTATGATAAGCGAAGAGGTGAAAATCGGGGTTGTCACGGCGCACATTCCTTTGTCGAGCGTGACCGAAAAAATAGATACGCAACTGGTGTATGACAAAATCAAATTGATGAACGAGAGTTTGAAGATAGATTTTAATATCCGGAAACCGAGAATTGCCGTATTAGGATTGAATCCGCATGCCGGCGATAACGGAATTTTGGGCGAAGAAGAAAAATATATTATAGCACCGGCCATAAAGCAAGCCTTTGAGGAAGGTATAAAGGTGTTCGGCCCTTATCCTGCCGATAGTTTCTTTGGAGCCGGACATTATAAGAAATTTGATGCTACCTTGGCTATGTATCATGATCAGGGGCTTATTCCTTTTAAGACATTAAGTTTTGGAAAAGGAGTGAATTTTACAGCGGGATTGCCTATTGTAAGGACTTCTCCCGATCACGGAGTGGGTTACGATATTGTAGGGGATAATAAGTCGGATCCCACTTCGTTTAGGAATGCTATTTATTATGCCATAGATATTTTCCGCAACCGGCAAATGAATAAAGAACTGGCTGCTGCATCGCTCAAAAAGAATTTGGATGCGGTTAATAAAGCATCGGAAGACGAAAACATCGACTTGACTCGTATAGACGATACCGACTCCGGTGAAACACTGATTTTGTAGCGGTGCGGAACCGGAAAATTTTACAAATCAATCGATTCTAATGGTACCTCGGTGACTGTCTCCGTGGCAATCTCTGCATCATCAGGGGTTGTGTAATCAAAAATAAATTTTACAAAAACATAATTGTTGCCGGTTCCTATTTTTATACGAGTGTTCCCTTTGGTAAATATGTTGTCCGAATCTTTTTGGTATCCCTCTTTTTGTAAGCGTGCTTCGACGGATTTTATGATTTCATTCTTTTTTTCCTTGCCTTTGCCGTACAACCGGAATTTGTATTTGATAGCCTCTACATTTTTTTCGGGATTGAACAGGTATTCATAATCGGTGTCCCAGAAACCATGATAAACTTTTACATCAAAAGGATTGCCGTAAAAGATAATGTATTCTTTTACTTCTTTGTCCAAAATATAGTCTTTGTCCAATTTGTACCAGCCACCGTGAGAAGAAAAAAACTTTTTGTTTAGAGAGAATATTTGCATCAGACTGTCAAAGTTCATGGGAGATAAAGAGTAGTTGATAGCATTTACTATTTTTTGCGTATCGAAAAAGTCGCTTTCTATTTCGGTAAATACCGGTTTGTTGTAGATGAGGCGGAAAAAAAGCGAAGGTTCGATGTCTGTAAACTGCGGGCGGGCAATGTATTGTCCTTGGAGATTTATCATGCCGATTTTGCCGTTTTCCTGTACAAAAGCCACCTCATAATTAAACGGAGTGGCCTTATCGTATTGCGGATTGATGACTATTTGTCCTTGGGTATTGATGTAGCCGAACCGGGTGCCTATTGCTACGGGGGCTAAGTCTTGTCCGTTGAAAGGATATGCTTGTGCATAAGCGCATTCTATCAGTGTTTTTCCGTCCGGGTCTATCCAACCCCACTTTCCAGAGGTGGCATTTTGTACCAGAAATTTATCGTGGTCGTGAATTATTTGGCGGTATTGCGGATTTACCGTAAATTTTCCGTTGCGATTTATGATGCCGTAATAGTTTTCGAATCTTACAATTGCCCGTCCATTATCAAATTTTCCTGCTTCATCGAATTGGTAATTGATGACCACTTTCCCTTCCAAATCTATGTATCCCCATTGGGTGTCTTTCATTTTTACCGCGCATAGCCCTTCGCTAAAATTACCAACTGCTTCATAGATGGGAGATATTTTTATCTTTCCGGTTTTGTCTGCGAATCCCCAAAATTCATTTCCGACGGAGTCTCGGGTTGCTATTGCCGCCATTCCGTCTTGAAAGAAACGGACTTTTTCCACACCTTTTAGCATGAAAAGGGTTTTTCCGTTTTTGTTTATTGCTTCGGGGAAAGAGTTTTCTCTGACGACCCATGCCAGCCCGTCGCTGAACATGGTTGCGGCTTTGAAAAGCGGTTGGACGGCATATTGTCCGTTGGTGTTGATAAAGCCCCACCGGGTGCTGTCAGCAGGTTTTACCAGAGCCAAATGTTCGTTGAAAACATCCGCCCGTTTATAGAGCGGGTTGATGATTATTTTTCCTTCACGGTTTACATATCCGTATTTGGAACTTCCGATTTTGACAGGAAAAAGCTCTATTTGGTTTACAAACTCTCTGTCACAACCCAATACGGACAAAATAATCCATGCAATAAATAGCAGTTTTTTCATAGAAGTTTTTTTGCAAATTAAATGATTTTTTGTGTTTTTCTATATTTTCTTCCAATAAAAAAATATCGGGTACTTTTATCTTGTTCAATCTTGTTAAATTTGCAATGATTGAAAAAAAATGTGTAAGTTTGTAATTGGCAAAAAGTGAGGTTATGGATATAAAATATTCGCAGGAAATAAACAAAATTATTTCATACGGCTACGAAGAAGTAAGAAGGTTGGGGTATAAAACTTTTGAGCCGGTTCATTTGTTTTTAGGGCTGTTGAGATTTTTGGAAAAAAACAATCAATCGCTTATTGCCGATTATTTGGCGAAAAAACAAATAGATATTAAAAGTTTGAAACAAGCATTGGAAGCAGAGTTTTATCGCGACGATGAGAAAATAAGTTTGAGTAATATCAGAGTAGCACCGGAAACCGAGAGGATTCTTCGTTTGATGACTTTGTTGGCCGTATCGGAAAAAGCCGGAGAGGTAACTCCCGAACATTTGTTTAAGACAATCATTAAAACGGACTTTTTGAAACACGGACATTTTATCAGTACATTGCTTAAAGAATACAAGATAAACGAAAACGATTTTCAGCAATTTGTTATGAAAAAGAAAAATATAACCGACGACGAAAACAATTTGTTTTCGCTTTTGGATGATGCTGCCGATTTTGGCGATGAATCCGACGATATAGAAGATTCTGCAAGTTATGATGACGACAATGATGACGAACATGACTTTACTTCGCGAAGAAGATATTCTTCGGGAGGGGCTTCGTCTCAACAAAAGTCCGATACGCCGGTATTGGATAATTTCGGAATTGACATAACCAAGGCTGCCGAAGAAGGTAAACTGGATCCGGTGGTGGGACGCAATAAGGAAATAGAGCGTATTGCCCAAATATTAAGCAGGCGTAAGAAAAATAATCCGGTGCTGATTGGAGAACCCGGAGTAGGTAAATCGGCCATTGTCGAAGGTTTGGCAATGCGTATTGTGCAGAAGAAAGTGTCGCGCGTATTGTTTGGCAAAAGAGTGATTGCCTTGGATTTAGCCTCTATCGTGGCCGGTACCAAATACAGAGGCCAGTTTGAAGAAAGGATGAAGGCTATTTTGAATGAGTTGTCCAAACACGACAATATTATTCTTTTTATAGATGAAATCCACAATATTGTGGGAGCCGGATCGGCTACCGGAAGTTTGGATGCCGCCAACATGCTAAAGCCGGCTTTGGCTCGTGGTGAAATTCAGTGTATTGGAGCTACTACATTGGACGAATACCGCCAGTACATAGAAAAAGACGGAGCATTGGAAAGGCGTTTTCAGAAAGTTATGGTTGATCCGACATCGCCGGAAGAAACCATAGAGATATTGCGAAACATCAAGTCTCGCTACGAAGATTTTCACAGTGTCAGATATACCGACGATGCTATTGATGCTTGTGTAAAGCTTACCGACCGGTATGTAAGCGACCGTTATTTGCCAGATAAGGCCATAGATGCTCTTGATGAATCGGGAGCCAGAGTGCATTTGTCCAAAGTTAAAGTGCCTCAAAAAATTGTGGATTTGGAAGCCACCTTGGAGAAAACGGAACAATTGAAACGGGATGCCGTTAAGAAACAAGACTTTGAAAAAGCCGCAAGTCTGCGTGATACCATAAGAAAAATAAAAGAAGAAATAGAATACGAAACCAAACGATGGGAAGAAAAACTGGAAATCGAAAGAGAAAAAGTGGACGAACAAGATGTGGCCGAAGTGGTTTCGTTGATGACCGGAATACCCGTACATAGAATTGCTCAGGCGGAAGGCGAAAGACTTGCCAAGATGGAAGATGAATTGAAAAAACGAATCGTTGGACAAGATGATGCTATCGTAAGAATTACAAAAGCCATAAAGAGAAACAGGGTTGGATTGAAAGATCCCAACAGGCCTATAGGCTCGTTTATATTTTTAGGTCCTACCGGAGTGGGAAAAACCTATTTGGCCAAAATGTTGGCGGAATATCTTTTCGATTCCCAGGATGCCCTTATCCGGATAGATATGAGCGAATATATGGAAAAATTTGCAGTAACGAGACTCATTGGTTCTCCTCCCGGATATGTTGGATATGAAGAAGGCGGACAACTGACGGAACGAGTAAGACGCAAACCTTATTCGGTGGTTTTATTTGACGAAATAGAAAAAGCCCATCCAGATATTTTCAATTTGTTGTTACAAGTTCTTGATGAGGGACATTTGACGGACGGACTGGGAAGAAAAATAGATTTCAAGAATACGATTATCATAATGACTTCCAATATAGGAACCCGGGAATTGGATGAATACGGTAGAGGTGTCGGTTTCCAAACAAAAGCGCGTCAAGCCGGAATGAATGATAAAGCCAAAAGTATTATAGAGAATGCTTTGCGGAAGGTGTTTAAGCCGGAGTTTTTAAACAGAGTTGATGATATTGTCATGTTCAATTCATTAAAGAAGAAGGATTTGGAAAAAATTATTGATATCGAACTGCAAGGTCTTTATAAAAGGGTGGAAGCACTTGGTATTTCCCTATCACTGTCGCCTCGTGCAAAAGATTTCTTGATAGAAAAGGGATATGATGAAAAATTTGGGGCAAGACCCTTGAAGCGTGCCATTCAAAGATATGTGGAAGATATGATAGCGGAATACATTATATTGCATCCGGTAAAAGGGAAAGTGAATTTACAAATAGTATATAACAAACGAAAGGACGAATTGAAAGTGAGAGAGAAGTAAAAGGACTTTCGCTCCCTTCTACGGCTGGGGTGATGAAAAGAGCAAGAGCGAAAGCCCGGAATAAGCTTATGGGTCATTAATAAAGACAAAAAAATAAATAAAAGGTTGCTTGAATTATGTCGTTAGTTTCAAAAAAAGTTTTTATCCTAGAGAAAGATCAAGCTCTGGTATATGTTTACCGTATTTTTTTGGAAGAGATTGGATACCAATTTATGGGCAGTGCTTCTTCGCTCGAAGAGGCTAGCAGGATTGTTTCCACCTTGCCACAAATTGATATTGTATTGTTAGATGTGGATGTTGCCCGATCTACAGAAGAATATGTTGAATTTTCCACCCATTTATTTGCTAAGTACGATATTCTCGTGATTTATCTTATGGCGGATCTTACCCGGTTAGAACTGAAAAAGTTAATGTCCTCTAATTTTTATGGTTATATTTTGTTGCCTGCACAAACCGAAGTATTTAAGATGTCTCTTGAATTTGCTTTGAAAAAATATGAATATGAGCAAAAACATTTTATAGAGCACCGGATACTGAACAATATAAATCTGGGAACGGTTATTTTTAAGTTGGATGGTGAGGTAGTATTTGTCAATGATACGGTTGTCAAGCATTTTGGGATCCATGTAGGGGATAATGTTACGCAGAAATTAAAAGGCCGTTTTTTTAAGATAGATAATACCTTTATTAATTCGCTTATCGGTAGCCGCTTCAAGGAAATTATTCTGGAGCGGGAAGTTGAGTATAAAACGCTTTATTACAATTTGCAGTTTTCGGTTTATAATGTAAGGAGAAGAGAGCCGCTTATTTATTGTTTTATTTATGATTTTTCCGCTAATAAGAATATTGTGTCCAAGAAGTCGGAAACGAATACTTTTCTTAAACGGGTCTTAAATAATATAGATGATGGGATTTTTATAATAGATAGAGGCCTCAAGTTGGTAGATTATAATGATATTTCGGAAGTATTTTTTTCCGAGACTTTTGATATTTCCTTGAGTTTTGGGATGCATGTAAAGGAACTTTTCTTTTTTCTTTCACAAGATCAGGAAAAAGCTTTTACCCAAAGTTTGTTGGTGGTGTTCAAAGGGATTTCCCGATCAATGGTGAGACATTTTATTTTTAAAGATAATCCGTTTTGGTTCAGAATAAAATTATTTCCCGTATTAAAAAATGAAGAAACGGGTAAATACGATCTGGTAGCCATAAGTATTCAAAATCTGACACGAGAAAAATTATTGGAACTGAAAATAAATGAACTGGAAACAGAGGTTAAGCCTTTGTTTGACAGTAGTTTTCAGCGTTTTTATTTATGTGATCTGGATTTTAAAATCATTTCGTATAACAAGGCGGCGTTTGATGTGATTTTGAAAGAGTTTAACCATAAATTAAAAAAGGGCGACTCGATTTTAAATTTTGTACCCAAGGAGGTAGGGATTGAAAAGTTTAAGGAATACTTTGACAGAACTTTAAATTACGAACATGTATTTTTTAAAATAAAGATTCATGCCGATAATGTGGGCGAATATTGGAATGAGACTCACATGGATCCCGTTGTAGACTCCAAAGGGGAAATACATGAAGTGTTGATATGGACCATTGATGTTACGGAGCAGGAAAAAAACATGCAAGCCCTCCGTGAAAGTGAAGAGCGTTACTCTCTGATTGCCAATGGGGCTAATGACGGGTTGTGGGATTGGGATTTGAAAACCAACAAGGTGTATTTGTCTCCGCGCTGGAAGGCTTTGTTGGGATATAGCGATGATGAATTGTCTAACGAATTTGGGATACATGACAGCCTTATCCATCCGGATGATAAGGAAAGAAGTCAGGAAGTGTTGAGAAAGTATTTGCAAGGCGAAATAGACGAATATGTAAATGAAATAAGATTAAAACACAAGAACGGTCACTATATATGGGTGTTGGAGAGAGGAGTGGCTTTGAGAGATGAAAATGGCAACATTGTAAGACTTGCCGGCTCGATTACCGATATAACCAAACAAAAGAAAATAGAGCAAAAACTCAAAGATGCTTATTTGCAATTGATGCAAGAGCGTCAGATGTTTATAGATGCGGACATCGTTATTTTCAAGATGAAAGTGAACAAGTCGCCCCAGATAACCTATATTACCAAAAATGTAAGTAAAATATTAGGCTATTCTGCCGAAGAAATTGTGTCGAACCGGGTGAGTTTGTATGATATGATTCATCCGGAAGATTTGCTAAGCTATAAAAAGAATCTTATTCAACTCCGTAATGCACCTAAAAACAGCCAAAGTTTTAAGCCTATAAGGTTTAGAAAAGCGAATGGGGAATATGTGTGGCTGAAAAGTTTTGTGATAATCATCTCTAAAACGGATAAAGAGGTTGAGGTAAGAGGGCACTTTATGGATGTGTCCGAAATCCTTGAGGCCAGAAGAATTCTTACGGAAAGACAAAAATCCATATTGGAATTCATTTCGAATGCCAATGATGCTATCATAGGAATAGATACCAATGGTAAAATATTGGATTACAATAAAAAGGCCCTTTCTTATTTCTCTTTGTCTGATGATAAAGAGCTGAAAGGCAGAAATATTAGTGACTTTTTGGAAAAAACCGAAACCAATAAAACATGGAGCGAAATTTTTGCCGAAGCAAGCAGGGGCGAAGCCAACCTTTATGTATTTAAATTAAAATCCCACTCAAAAAAAACGGATGCGACCGAAACGGAAGACAGGTATGTGGAAATCAGTGTAAATCCTATCAAAGTAAAAGATGTTACTTCGTATTATTTGATTATCAGGGATATTACAAAAAGAAAACTTCTGGAAAAAGAAACGCTCAGAAATAAAATGCGTTATGAAGCTCTGGTAAATGCTATCCCAGACCTTATTTTTGTAATGGATAAAGACGGTTATTATGTGGATTATACGGCCGACAAGAACACCCCGCTATATACCGAACCGGAGAATATCGTAGGAAAGCATTTGAGAGATTTCTTCGAAGACGAAGAAAAAATGAATGAAATTCTGGAAAAGATTCGTGACACTATACAAACCGGAAAGCTCAACAAGGTCAAGTATTCTATGAACTCCCCCATAGGACGCCGTTATTTTGAAGCAAGAATTAGTAAAATGGACGACGAAAGAATATTGTCTATTGTGAGAGATATTACCGATTGGAAACAATAACGAAAACATGAAAAAGATTCCTCTTTGGGCTTCTATTCTGGGCGGGATGTTATTCGGTGCGGTTTATGTTTTAGTGGCACTTACATTCGGTTGGCAAGATTTTACGCATGATTACATTCGACCGTTTGGAGTGGTATTTGTAAAACTACTTAAGCTTATGGCCATGCCATTGATTTTTTTCTCTTTGGTAAATGGGGTTGCCGGCTTGAAAGATTTTTCGGGTCTGTCGAAAATCGGGCTTAAAACCGTAGGACTGTATGTGCTTACCACTTTTATTGCCATAGTGTTGGGGTTGTCGTTGGCTAATGTGATTCAACCGGGTAAATATGCCCATATAGATACGGAAAGGGTGGTAAACGCGGAAATAGGTGAAAAATTACCGGCACAAAACAACCCTCCTTTGGCTTTTGTGGAAAATCTGGTTCCGGACAATATTGTAAAAGCTGCTTCGGACAATAGAAACATGCTTCAGGTGATTTTTTTTTCATTACTTTTTGGAGTGGCTCTTGTCAAAACCGGAGGAGAAAAGAGCGATATGGTGCTTGCTTTCGTAAAGCAAGTGAATGAAGTTATTCTGAAAATGATTGATATCATAATGTGGTATGCACCGTTTGGGGTGTTTGCTCTTATTGCGGATGTTGTTTTGTCATTTTCTTCGGATGCTTCCGTGGCCGATTTGTTTATGTCTTTGGTTGTTTATTCGCTGACGGTTTTTTTCGGGTTGCTGATGATGATTTTAGTAGTTTATCCGTTGCTGTTGAAAATTTTTACGGGAAGGTCTCCGTATCATTTTCTGCGACAGTTGTTTCCGGTTCAGTTGTTGGCTTTTTCCACCAGTTCCAGTGCGGCAACTTTACCTTTGACGATGGAAATTTGCGAAAAAAAGATAAACATTTCGAAAGAAATTAGTAGCTTTGTGCTGCCGATTGGGGCTACGGTCAATATGGACGGAACTAGCCTGTATCAATCGGTGGCAGCTCTTTTCATAGCGCAAGTGTATGGAATAGATTTGACTTTGTCGGCACAACTTACTATTGTCGTGACGGCATTGTTGGCATCAGTGGGAGCGGCTGCGGTGCCGGGAGCCGGTATGGTGATGCTGATAATCGTGTTGAATTCGGTGGGATTACCGAACGAAGGTATTGCTGTAATATTGGCCGTGGACAGGTTGTTAGATATGATGCGTACTGCCGTAAATGTAACCAGCGATGCTACCGTGGCGGCAATAATAGATGCCACCCATAAAAATGCCTCCTTAGCTCAGTAGGTCAGAGCGACTGTCTCGTAAACAGTAGGTCGGGGGTTCGAATCCCCCAGGAGGCTCTTAGGCATTTTATAAATTGTAGTTCTTCGATAAGAATTTTTAGAATAGTATTTATGAAAAACAAGATAATAACTCTTCTCCCGGGCATTTTTTATTGAGTTTTTTTAATGTTTTCAAGGCTGGTTACGCAATGCTAAAAATTCTTTTTCCAATTCTAATAATTTTTTACTCCGCCTTATTAATTTTTTTGCCGGGTTGCCTTTATAAATATAGAATTCTTCACAATTTTCATGAACTAAGCTTAATGCTCCAACGGCGGCACCTGTCCCAATAGTTACTCCGGGAAGTATAACAGTACCACTGCCGATTAAAGCATGTTTGAAAAGAACAACATCTCCACGGGTCACTCCTCTAAATTTATCAGGTATGGTTGGATTGGTCAAATACTCTCCCAAATAATCGTCATTGCTTGAATATATGGATACTCTTGAAGAGATTCCAACAAAGTCGTGTAATGTGATTTTACCGTCACCTTGTAATGAAGAAAATATTGCAATATGAACATAATTTCCGATTTCTATGCCACCCTCTCCGGCAGATAAAACGCAGTAATCATCAATTCTTACATTGCTTCCTATCCATATCCTTGATGTGCCGTAAAACGAAGCTTTGCGACTTATCAAAACATTTTCTCCAATGGCACCAAAGCCTAATGAAAACAATTCTTCTTTACTATAAAACGAAGTATTATTATATCGTTCCATTGTCTACATAAATATTTTGTCCGGTTATTGATTGGGCTTTATCTGATAACAAAAATACGATTGTTTCGGCAACAGAGGTTATGTTTACAGCTTGTTTTAAAGAGGTTCTTTTGAATATCCTGTTTTTTTGTTCATCGGAAAGGGTAGCACTCATATTGGTTTCCATAAAACCGGCAACAATACAATTTGAACGAATACCAAACTCACCCCATTCGCGGGCTGTGTTTTTTGAAAAAGCTTCTAATGCTCCTTTTGTTGATGCATACATTGATAGCCCTTTATAACCCGTATGGACACTAATTGAGGAAATATGGACAATACTACCTTTTACATGATGCAATAACATTTGTCTTATTACATATTTTGTTAATATCATAGGAGTAAAAACATTTACTCTGTACATTTTTTCAAGGGGAGACATATTTATGTTTGTAACTATATCGTCATACGCTAAAGCAGCATTGTTTACAAAGCCATGAATAGGAGTATTTAATCCTATCCAATCTTTGAAAATATTTTTTCGTATGTTTTCGGAGTTTTCCAAATCGTATTGTAACCATTTTAACTTATCCGGATAGTCTTGTAGTAATTTGTTTAGTTCCTTTGTTTTGTTGCGACTTATTCCATATATTGTCCACCCTTTTCTTAACATTAATTGGGATGTTTCCAATCCTAACCCTTTTGAAATCCCAGTTATTAGTATATTCATTTCTATTTTCTTTTAGTTTTTCCGGTTCTTGTTTTTTGTACTTCTTCTACAAAACGAATTATGCGAGGTATTTTAAATTCTTGAAGTTTTGTTTGAAGATAGTTTCTAATAGTAGATTCTTTGATAGTTTGATTATTTTCACAGACAATATCGCAACAAACGATATTTCCTAACACGGAATTTTTTTTAGGATAAACTCTGACCTCTTTAACTTCAGGCATTGAAAGTATAGCATCTTCCACTTCTATGGGGTTTACTTTGTACCCTCCTACATTTATCATCTCTGTCTTACGAGCGATAAAACGAAATTTTAGTGGGTGGGTTTCGATAATTTCAACTAAATCTCCAGTGTTATACCATTCCCCGATGTCAGTATTTGTGTCGCCCATAAGACTGTGGTGTATGAATAATATACCGTTATCAATCTTAATGAAATTTTCATATTCCGGTTTAACAATAAAAACATCATTTTCGGAAGCAAAAAGAGTTCCAGCTTCCGTCAAAGCATAAATATTCGTAATTTTGGCATTAGGAAAAATTGTCTTAAGTTGATTTATTACTTGTTCACTAAACCGTTCTCCTCCGGTTGTTATTCTTTGAACAGATGGAAATACTTTGGAAGAAGGTAATAACAGCCTGTAAAATGTTGGAGTTGCAGATATGTGTGTTATATTGTTTTCTTTTATTTCTCTAAAAATCTCACTGGGAGATAATCCAAATAAATTTACAATGCTATTTCCATTTAAAAGTGCTTGCAAAAAGACTTGAACGCCTGCTATATGTGTTGGGTTGTATGCAAAACCCCATACAGCATTGGCATTTGTTTTTGAATATTTTACAAATCTGGTAATTGAATTAAAATCATGTACAACTTTTTTAGGAATTCCTGTTGTTCCCGATGTAAACAAAGTTATTTTCCAATTATTACTTGTTTGTCGGAGTAGATTAACCATATCGGTTTTATGTTCGAAAAATAGATTTATATTCTCGATAGACTTATTATATTTACTATAGTTCGAATTTCCAGTAAGTTTGATTAATTCTTCATTTGTAAAATCGGAATCTAGTAAGATTATCTCTTCTCCCAGCAACATAGAGAGAATTATGCATTTAAATACCTCATAAATATTATTCGATTTGCAATAAGGATTATATGATTTGATGTTTTTTAGGTCATGTATAAGTTGGTTCCAATCAACAATTTGATGCGATTTTATATCTTTTAAAAAAAGTTCCGTCATTTTGATTTCAATTTTTCCAATATTTCACCTACAGTATTAACAAGACCGTCTTCAAAGATGTCAATGTCAAATTCTGCTTCAATTCGTACGGTCAATTCCGCTAAATCGAGAGAATCAAATCCAATGTCGTTTCGTAAATGCATCTGCGAATCTAATGTTGTTAATTTTTGTTTTGATCTGTTCTCCAATACCGTGTTTATGATTTCCAAAATCTTTTCTTCCATATCGCTTTTTTGTTTATTTTTGAATTTAAATGAGAATTTTCTTTGTTCCCAAAACAACAGGAGATGAATAATACAGTTGTTGTTTTATTTATGCAAAAGTAGAAAAATATGCGATTGGTTACTGTTATTCTGTACAAATTTTTCCGTGCTATTGAGATTATGTGTTTTCAAAAAGCTGAGCTGGAAAAGTGAAAACCTTTTGCTGCTTTCCCCATCTTTGTTCTTGTGTAAGAATGCCTCTATACGGAACAAAAAACATTTAATAGACCATTGCAGAAAAAATCATTTATATTTGCCTTTTGAATTGAGTATGGATTATAAATCATGAAAATAGGAATATTCGGTTATCCGTTTAATGACAATGAAGTAGAATTCATTTACAACATTATCGATTTTATAGAGAAGCATGTGGACAAGGTTTATATATACAAACCTTTTTACGATTACCTGATTAATTCGTTTGATATAAGCATTCCTCATACCAAGCTGTTTACCGAACATGACGAGGTACCTTCTTGTCTTGATTTTATGATAAGCATAGGAGGTGACGGAACCTTTCTCGAGACTGTAGCGTATGTGAGAAATAAAGGTATTCCCATATTAGGTATCAACAGAGGGAGACTCGGTTTTTTGGCCAACGTATCCAAAGTGGAGGTGGAAAGAGCATTGTCTTTGATTAAAGAAAGGGATTACAGTATAGAAAAAAGAGTGCTTTTCATGCTTGAAACCAAGGACAGAACCAACTTGCATTCGGAATTCCCCTATGCATTGAACGAGGTAACCATTCACAAAAAAGATACGGCTTCCATGATTGCCATAAAAACATTTGTGAATGACGAATATTTAAATACTTATTGGGCAGACGGACTTATCATATCTACGCCTACGGGTTCTACGGCCTATTCGTTAAGCGTAGGCGGCCCCATTGTGGTGCCCCAGTCGAAGAACATTATTATATCTCCGATAGCGCCTCACAATTTAACCGTACGTCCGTTGGTATTACCCGATGATGTGGAACTTACCTTCAAAGTGAATAGTCGCAGCGGATCTTTTCTGGTTACCCTGGATTACCGTTCCGAAGTGTTTGACAACGAAATGGAGTTTTCCATAAAAAAAGCCGACTTTGAAGTAGAAATGATAAAATTACCCGGTAGTAGTTTTTTTAGAACTATCCGCAATAAACTGATGTGGGGACTTGACAAAAGAAATTAAATGAGAATAGCCGTAAATACCCGCTTGCTACTAAAAAACAAACTGGAAGGAATAGGCTGGTTTTCTTATGAAACCCTCAAAAGGATAACACGCCGGCATCCCGAACATGAATTTTATTTTATTTTTGACCGGAAGTATTCGGACGAATTTATTTTTTCCGGTAATGTTACTCCGGTTGTGGCATTTCCGCCCACACGCCATCCCGTGCTTACGGAATTTTATTTCAGGCATGTGCTGCCGATTGTGATAAAAAAGATTAAAGCCGATTTGTTTTTTTCACCGGATGGCTGGGTGCCCGTAAAGTCTCCCGTTCCGGTACATGCGGTTATACACGATCTTAACTTTGAACATTTTCCGTTCTTTATGCCGCGATATGCACACAGACATTTTACCAAATGTTTTCCGCAATATGCCAGACGAGCTGACAGAATAGCTACTGTGTCGGAATATACCAAACAAGATATTGTAAGCACATACGGCATTTCTCCGGAAAAGATAGATGTGGTTTATAACGGAGCAAACGAATTGTATGTTCCGCTTCCCGGAAAAGAACAGGAAAATATACGGAAAGAATTTACCGGCGGAGCGCCTTATTTTATTTTTGTAAGCAGTATTCATCCTCGCAAAAACCTTGAAAATACCTTGAAAGCGTTTTTCAAGTTCAAGGATGATACCGGCCGTCATACAAAGTTTGTGATAGTAGGCTCCGTAATGTGGAAATCTTCGGCACTGAAAAAGATAATAGCGAATAGCAAGTATCAAGAGGAACTTATATTTACCGGTCATGTTCCGGTTGAGACTTTGCATAAGCTGATAGCATCGGCCGAAGCTTTGGTGTATGTGTCTTTTTTCGAAGGGTTCGGTATTCCTATTTTGGAAGCGATGCGCTGCGGGACACCGGTAATTACCAGTAATGTTACCAGCATGCCGGAAGTTGCAGGAGATGCAGCACTGACGGTGTCGCCACACGATTATGAAGAAATTGCCCAGGCCATGAAAAAAATTTTTAGCGATAACGACCTGAGAATCAACTTGCAGGCGAAGGGACTGTCAAGAAGCAAAGAGTTTTCGTGGGACCGGACGGCAAATTTGTTATGGAATTCCATTAACAAACTTTTGTAATAAAAAAAATTGTAATATTGCAAATTGATATTAATCATATTTTGAAAAAAAAAGCAACATGGACGAAAAACACAAACCCACTAGTTTAGAAGACGTTGTGATACGTTTTGCGGGTGATTCTGGAGACGGTATGCAATTGATAGGTACTTTGTTCTCCGATGCATCTGCACATTACGGAAATGATATTGCAACATTTCCGGATTATCCGGCGGAAATCAGAGCACCCCAAGGAACCGTTGGCGGTGTATCAGGTTTTACCGTGCATTTCGGACATACGGAAGTAAACACTCCGGGAGATTATGCCGATTTATTGGTAGCCATGAATCCGGCATCACTCAAGGCAAGCGTAAAATACCTGAAGCCGGGTGCGACGATTATTGTAGATATTGATGCTTTTACGGAAAAAAATATTAAAAAAGCAGGTTACCAAACCGATGATCCGTTTAAAGAAGACGGGTTGGAAGATTACAATATAATTCCTGTAAAAATCACTTCGCTTACCAAAGAAGCGTTGAAAGATTTGAATTTGGACAATAAGTCGGCGGTAAGAAGCAAAAATATGTTTGTGCTCGGAATGGTTGATTTTATGTTCAGCCGTCCGTTGGATTACACCATACAATTTTTTGAAAAGAAATTTGCAGGTAAGCCGACTATTATCGAAGCCAATAAAAGAGCCTTGAAGGCAGGCTTTAATTATGCGGAAAATTCTCATGCTATCTTCTCGTTTAAAGTGGCTCCGGCAAAAATAGAACCCGGACGCTACAGGAACATCAACGGAAATGTAGCTACGGCATGGGGATTTATAGTAGCCGCAGAAAAAGCCGGATTGGAACTCTTTTGCGGATCGTATCCTATAACACCGGCATCCGAAATATTGCAAGAACTTTCCAAAAGAAGAGATTTGGGCGTTAAGACATTCCAAGCGGAAGATGAAATTGCCGGTATTACAACGGCCATAGGAGCCAGTTTTGCAGGCGATTTGGCTATTACCACAACATCCGGGCCGGGGTTGGCTCTGAAAACCGAAGCCGCCGGTTTAGCCGTAATTACCGAACTTCCTCTGGTTATTGTGGATGTGCAAAGAGGCGGCCCATCGACAGGATTGCCAACCAAAACGGAACAAGCGGATTTATTCCAAGCATTATTCGGTAGAAACGGAGAATCTCCGATGCCGGTAATTGCCGCTTTCGGACCTTCCGACGCATTTTATACGGCCATAGAGGCTTCCAGAATAGCCTTGGAGCACATGACTCCTATTGTCATGCTTACCGACAGTTATACGGCTAACGGTTCACAACCGTTCAGAATACCCGATTTGAATGAAATACCGGAAATCAAACCTCCTATTGTAACCGAACCTCCTTATCAACCATACGAAAGAATAGACAAGGAAAAAATGATAAGAGGTTGGGCAAAAGTAGGTGTGCCGGGATTGCAACACAGATTGGGAAGCCTTGAAAAAATGGCAGTAACCGGTACCGTATCTTATGTGCCGGAAAACCATGAAAGAATGGTGAAAGAAAGACAACAAAAAGTGGATGCCATTGCCAACGATATTCCGCTACAAAAAGTAGAAGGAAATCCCGATTCGGAACTGCTAATAATCGGTTGGGGAAGCACATACGGCCATATCAGGAGAGCCGTTAATCAGCTGAAACGCGAAGGAATAGAAGTGGCCTATACGCAATTCAAGTATATCAACCCGCTTCCGAAAAATACCGAAGAAGTTATTAAGAAATACAAAAAAGCCGTTGTATTCGAACTTAATATGGGACAATTTGCCAACTATTTGAGAATGAAGTTCCCCGGATTTGACCCCGTACAATATAATAAAGTACAAGGATTGCCTTTTACGGTTCAGGAAATTGTAGATCACATTAAATCATTGTTAAAAAAATAATGCATCATGAACACAATAACTAAAGAACAATTATATAAGAAGGTTGCTTTAAAACCGATGGAATACAAAAGTGACCAAGAAGTAAGATGGTGCCCGGGTTGTGGCGACCATGCCATTTACAATGCCATGTTGAAAACCGGGTGGGAACTCGGCATACCGAAAGAAAAAATAGCCGTAATTTCGGGTATCGGATGTTCTTCCAGATTTCCTTACTATGTGGATGTGTACGGCTTTCACGGTATTCACGGTAGAGCCGGAGCTTTGGCTTCTGGATTTAAGGTGGCCAGAAGAGACATGTCTGTTTGGCAAATTACCGGAGACGGAGATTCTTTGGCTATCGGAGGAAACCACTTGATACACGAGTGTAGAAGAAACATCGACATTAATATCATCATTTTTAACAACGAGATTTACGGTCTTACCAAAGGGCAATATTCGCCTACCAGCCGTTTTGGACAAATTACCAAAACATCGCCTTACGGAACCATTGAAAGACCGTTCAATATCGGACAACTGGTGATAGGTGCCAATGTAAGTTTCTTTGCCAGAACAGTAGATGCTTACATCAAAGAATCCGTGGAAATCTATAAAGCAGCCGAATATCACAAAGGAACTTCGGTAGTGGAAGTTTTACAAAACTGTGTGATTTACAACGATGGTGCCCACGATGCCATTACCAATAAAAAGAACAGAAAAGAGCGCCAAATATGGCTGAAGCACGGAGAGCCTATGATTTTCGGTGAAAATGAAGACAAAGGAATTGTGATGGAAAATAACGAATTGAAAGTGGTAGAACTGGGCAAAAACGGTATTACCGAAAAAGATTTGTTGGTTCATGATGCCAAGTCGGACAATCTGGGCTTACACCTTATGCTGGCAACTATGGAATATCCGTTGGCAATGGGAGTTATCCGAGATGTGGACCGTCCGACTTACGAAGAACTCATGGAAAGCCAAATCGAAGAAATCAGCAGCAAGTCTAAAATCAAAAGCGTGGAAGATTTGCTCAACTCGGGCAATACATGGGAAATTAAATAGAATGGTCTTGTCAAAAATAAAAGAGCCGCCGGCAAATGGAGTCGGCGGCTTTTTTTATGGCTGTCTTTTATTCCGCCTCAATTTTTAGGGTGCCTTTGTGCTATGGTTTCTTGATAAATCCTGTCCGGTTTTTTAGTGGTATATTCTGCCGAATGCTTAAATAATAAGTATCTTTGCAAATATGAAAATAAGTGGAAAAAAGGAAATCATAACCGTAACCAAGCCTTCGCTTCCGCCTTTGGAAGAAATGATGACATCATTAAAGGATATTTGGGAGAACAGATGGCTTACCAATAACGGTAAGTATCATCAGGAATTCGAACAAAAACTTGCCGAATTTTTAGGAGTACCTTATGTTTCCCTTTTTGCCAACGGAACTATT
>CAYMVE010000005.1:0-34513 GCA_964393715.1 uncultured Bacteroidales bacterium
GTGGAAAGCGCGAATTTGAACATTATATCAAAATATTAAAGTTATCGGCATCTTTCAAAGTGTCGAATTTATGGCGGAATGCTTCCAGGTCCGTTTTGCTTATTTCCGCTTCGCAGACAGATTCGTCTTCTGTACATTGTGCCAGTATGTCGCCCTTGGCATCTATTATCATGCTGTTGCCGTGATATTCGTATCCGTTGTTGTCGATGCCGGTTCTGTTTACGCCAATTACATACGATTGATTTTCTATGGCTCTGGCGGTGAGTAGGGTACGCCATACTTTCAATCGTTTGGCAGGCCAGTTGGCCGGAAGTATCAATAGGTCATACCGTTCTTGGTTTCGAAGCCAGACCGGAAATCGCAAATCGTAACAAATAGCGGCTTTGATTTGGAATCCTTTATATTCAAAAGTGCTTATGGAATGGCCGGGGCTGTATGTTTTGTCTTCACCGGCATTGGAAAAAAGGTGTCTTTTGTCGTATTGTGCCAGTTTTTTTCCGTTGGCATATACATACATGCGGTTGTAAAATTTGTTGTTTTCTTTCACCGGAAGGGAGCCTGCCAGCAGGCATTGATGCTTTGCAGAAAAAGCGGACATCCAGTTGAGGGTGGCGTCTTTGAAACCGTAAACCAGTTCGGGATGCATGGTATAGCCGGTATTGAACATTTCCGGAAGTACTACGATAGCCCCTTTTAGGTTCTTATCTTGCAATAATGTTTCTATTGTTTTGAAATTTTGCTCCGGATTGTGCCATGCGATATTATATTGTACAGCAAAAATTTTCATGGGACATCAACCTGATTTTATGGCAAAGATAATTCTTATTTACGGAGACTGTAACAGATTTTTGATTTTGCGTAGAATAATAAAAGTAAAAAGCAGAACCTTGGATTTAACAAAGTCCTGCTTTATAATGCCCAATAGGCATAAAGTTTTAGTAATAGATAACAATAATTCCGTTGCCTCCATTATTGCTAGATCCAGCACCTCCCCCAACTGCACATTCGGAGCATCTATCTGAATCGGAAGCATTTCCCGGTATTTCATAATTGCCGTTTATGATAATGTCACCGAAACTATCACCACCACCGCCGCCACCGGCACCACAATCACATGTTGCCACATTTCCACCAGCACCTCCGTGTAGATAACCACCACCGCCGCCACCGGCTCCTCCTCCATCGTCACTTCTATTTTCTCCGGCTGTTCCATTAGCATCACTGTTGCTTGCCGCGGTTCCTCCTATTGCATTAGAGTTGGAACCGTTTTCCCCGTTTTGATTACTACTACCTCCTCGTCCTGGTGTGTCATGACCGTTTCCACCACCGCCACCGCCGCCGGCTGCTACACAAAATATGGTATTGGTTGTGGTATTTATAACGGCACTACTACCACCGCCGCCACCACCAGCTCCACTACTACCAGTAGGACCTGGGGCACCTCCTTGTCCGCCAGCACCGAATCCCCAGCCGCCTTGTCCGTGGTAAGAAGAGCCGGATACTCCACCAGGACCTTCACTTCCACCTTGAGCTACATATAAAATAAGAGTGTCGCCCGGGTTTACACAGACGATTGATTCGGCATAACCGCCACCACCACCATAAGCTCCCGGATCGGAGGAATCATAGCCACCTTTTCCGCCCCCAGCTCCCCAGCATTTTGTTTTTATGAAGTGTACATTGTTAGGAACTACCCATGTTTGTGTAGCATTTGAAACATATTGAAATTCAACACGATTGTTAAAAGTATAATTAGTGTCTATCCATAAACATGCTTGTGAAGATAAACATTGGGTGGAAGCTGTCACACAAATATTGCCGGAAGAAAAGGAGGTATTTATAACTACGGTTACGGTATCTGCATTGGCACCTGATATAATACTCATCCCAGAAGGAACAATCCATTGGTAATTATAAGAAGAATTCGGATTGGTAATCCAGTATTGGAGGGTGTCGGGTAGTGCTCCATGTGGAATATGTGTAATTCCTCCAATAGAAGCCGAAGAAATATTGTTAACATCGGTAATGATTGTTTCCCAAACAGTACCGTCAAAGTATTGAAATACATTACAGTCCGTATTATATATTAAAAGTCCTACCGCCGGATTAGGGATAGAGTCTCTTTCGGCGATGGTCATTCGGGGAAACAAAACTCCCTTTTTAGGACTAAGATTATCGACATTTATATCTAAAATAGCTGAACTATCGGGGTCGTTGCCATTTGTATTAATGCTAACTCCTTGTTGTGACCAAGTAAATTCAAGGCTTAGAAACAAAAGTCCTAATACCAAAACAATTTTTTTCATAACTTTTGATTTTTACAACACAGTGCAAATATAAACCAATATAATGAAGTAACAAAAAATTTAGTGAAAAATTCATGTTCCGAACTGTACTGAGAGTACAGTAAAATAATAAAATATTTTTCAAGACGAGTGTGATAGGATGAAGATAATAATGTTAAAGCCGCCTCACGGCGGCTTTGCGTTTAGTAGCGATTTCTACGGGTATAATGCGTATGCAACAGTTTGTGTGATTTTTCTCCTAACGGTTCTTTCAGAAATTCTTGATATACCTGTTTAATTTCCGGATTTTCGTGTGATTTTCTTATCGGTTTTCCGGCATCTTCCCGGTATATGGCTTCTATGCGTTTCATTCTTATTTTGTCGTTAGTGGGGATGGGTTGTCCACCGCCTCCGATACAGCCGCCGGGACATGCCATAATTTCCACAAACAGATACGGCGATTTGCCTTCTTTTATTTGTTCCATTATTTTCCGGGCGTTTCGTAATCCGTGAGCAACGGCTACTTTGGCTTCTACTCCTTCGAGGAAGGCGTATTCCGGTTTGCAGTTTTCAAATTTTATACTGGCTTCTTTTACACCGTCCAATCCTCTTACGGGCTGTATATCCAAATGTTTAAACGGAATTTCTCTGCCCGTTACCAATTCATATACTGTTCGTAGTGCGGCTTCCATTACACCGCCGGTGGCTCCGAAAATCACTCCGGCTCCGGAACTTTCTCCCATTATTGAATCGAAGTCTTCTTCCGGTAGTTTGGACAGGTCGATACCGGCTTGCTTGATCATTTTGGCCAATTCGCGGGTAGTCAGTCCGGCATCAATGTCTTGGTATCCGCTACTTCTCATTTCGGGTCGGTTGGCTTCAAACTTTTTGGCGGTGCAGGGCATAATGGAAACGGATACAATTTTTTCGGGGTCTATACCTCTTTTTTCTGCATAGTAGGTTTTGGCCAACGCTCCGAACATTTGTTGGGGTGATTTGCAAGTGGACAAATGTGCCAGCAGGTCCGGATACATGTGTTCAATAAACTTGACCCACCCCGGAGAGCACGAAGTAATCATCGGAAGTGCCACATCTTCACCATCCACCAATTTCTTTTTGAGTCGTTGCAGAAATTCGTTTCCTTCTTCTATAATGGTCAAGTCCGCGGCAAAATCCGTATCCAGAACGGAATCGAAGCCGAGTCTTCTAAGAGCTGCGGCCATTTGTCCGGTTACAATGGTACCGGGTTCCAATCCGAATGGCTCGCCTAATGCTACTCTTACGGAAGGTGCAGTGTTTACCACCACATGTTTGTCCGGGTCTTCTATGGCTTCCCATATTTCGTCATAATAGGTTCTTTCGGTAAGTGCTCCTGTGGGACAATGAACCACACATTGACCACAGTTGGTACATACCACTTCTCCGAAAGTCTTTTCCATAAAAGTGGTAATCATCATGTCTTTGCCTTTGAAGGCGGCACTCAGAGCATTTACTCCTTGTATTTCGGCACAAGTACGGACGCATCGCTGACATCTGATACATTTTGAGGGGTCGTATCGCAATGCGGTTGATTTGTCTATGTGGTATTCTTTTTCTTCGGTAAGGTTGATAAAGATTTGTTCTTCTTGGTAAAATTCTGCCGCCAAATCTTGCAGTTCACAATTTCCGTTTTTGTAGCAATTGGTACATTCTTCTTTGTGTTCGCTGAGCAGTAGTTGGGTAAGCGTTTTTCGTGCGTTACGAACTTTGGGAGAGTTGGTTTGCACAACCATACCTTCTTCGGCGGGGGTGGCACAGGAGGCTTCCAAGCGGGGGCGTCCTTCTATTTCCACTACACACACACGACAGTTGCCTGCAACGCATAAATCGTCGTGGTGACATAGAGTTGGTATTTCTATTCCCAGTTGTCTGGCAGCTTCCAGAATAGTAGTGCCTTCGGGAACATTTACTGGGGTATTATTGATTGTTAGTGTTATCATGATTTTAGGTTTTATCCGGTTAATAAATAATTTCTTCTTTGAACTCATCTACAATGGAACAAAATGAGTTTGCAACACTTTGTCCCAGTCCGCATTTTGAAGTAATTTGCATGGTTTCGGCCAATTTGTACAGCGCATCAAGGTATGTTGCATCTTTTTTCCCTTTTTTGATGGCTTGTATTCCTTTGAGCAATTGCTGGGTGCCTACTCTGCAAGGTGTACATTGTCCGCACGATTCTTCGGCAAAAAAATCCAAATAGTTTTCGAGTACATGATACATGGAGCGACTGCTGTTGAACAGCATAATGGAACCGCCTGTGGGCAGAGAGTCGCCTTCCAGCTTGCCCGGGAACCCAATAGTTTTTTCTTTGAATTTGGCTCTTGGAACGCAGAATCCCGATACACCTCCTACTTGTACGGCCTTGGTGTTGCCGTCACCAAATTCGTTGACAAGGTCTTCTACGGTAAGTCCCAACTCCAATTCATATACACCGGGTTTGGGAGTGTCACCCGCTATGGAAAACAGCTTGGACCCTTTTTGTCCTTTCATGCCGTATTTGGCAAATTCTTCGGCGCCTATTTTACAAACCATCATGGCATTTACAAAGGTTTCCACATTGTTAACTACCGTAGGTTTTTTCATAAAACCTTCGGTTACCGGAAAAGGAGGTTTGTTTCTGGGTTCTCCTCTTTTGCCTTCTGCCGAGTTGAGTAGGGCCGTTTCTTCTCCTACCACATAAGCCCCGGCACCGGATTTTATGGTTACTCTAAAATTGAGTCCGTACCGGTCGCAATAGGTGTGAAATTTATCTATTTCTTTTTGTAAATCTTGTTTCAGGTAGTTGTATTCGGCTCTTAGGTATATAAATCCTTTTGTTGCTCCGGTTACATAGGCACACATTCCCATTCCCGACAGCATTTTACGGGGTACTTTTTTGAGTATTTCTCGGTCTTTGAATGTGCCGGGTTCGCCTTCGTCGGCATTGCAGACCACATATTTTTCGTTTCCTTCGGCTTCACGGGCAAATTTCCATTTCAGTCCGGTGGGAAATCCGGCTCCTCCTCTGCCTCTCAACCCCGATTTTATAAGTTGTTCTATGATAAATTCGGGGTCTTTTTTTAGTGCTTCGCCCAAAACTTGGTACGGATATTCCGAATAAGGGGCGAATATTATATCGGCTCTTTTTACTGTGCTTCCCATAACGATTAATTTTTGTGGTTTAATTTATATTCTTTCAAAATGGTTCGAACCTTTTCTGCCGTAAGTTCATTGTAAACACGGTCATTGATAAGCATTGCCGGGGCTTTGTCGCACTGACCGATGCAATTGGTTTCTACCAGTGAAAACATTCCGTCGGAGGTAGTTTCTCCCACATTTATTCCCAAGCATTCTTTGATGGTGTTTATTACCTCGTTTTTACCTTTCATGTCGCACACGATGGTTTTGCATACGCGTATGATATTTTTGCCCCTGGGTTCAAGGTCAAAAAACGAATAGAAAGAAACGGTGCCGTACACTTCGGCTCCGGATATATCCAAAGCTTTTGCTATTTCAAGCATGGTGTTTTCGGTCAGGTGCCGTTTCTCCGCAACGACACCTTGCAAAATGGGCAAAAGAGATTCTCGCTTTTTGCCGTATTTTTCGACCAATTTTTCGATTAATTTTGTGGTGTCTGACATATTCAATAATTTTTTATATTTGTTTATTGCGAAAATAATGACGAACAGGAGGCTTTTTTATGATAATTGTTAGAAATTCAAGTGTTTTTAATGGGGTGACAAGATGATTTATGTCAATTTTGCAAAAAGGTTTATCATAGCATTACTGTTTGGAGTAATTTGTGTTTTTGAAGTTGATGCTTCGCGACCGGATTCGTTAATGAGTAATTACAAGGTGTATCCTTTACCGATATTATCGTTTAATTCGGATGTGGGGTTGAATTACGGAGGGTTGGTTTATTTGTATTATTATGGCAAACATCGCAGGTTCTTCCCAAATTATAAAACACGCTTGTACACGGAGTTGTCATCTTCGGTAAAGGGAACACAAGTGGCAAGGTTGCAGGTGGATTACAAAGAAGTCTTGAAAAATTTTAGAGGGATTGTTGATGTGGGATTTTACAGAGATGCGGCATTACCTTTTTTTGGCTTTGACGATGTGATTGCCGGTAGAGATAGGAGTTTGTCGTATTATAGGGCTTTTCGTAGTTTGACTTATGCCAAGATGGGAGGATTTTTGAAACTGTATGGAGAACAGTTCAAACTATTTGGATCTGTGAGTTTGTACCGGATTATTATGGATGATGTCAGACAAACGGATGCAGAATTATTGTTTGGAAAGGATAGTACCGTTCGTACCTTGTTTGAGGATTTTCGCAGGTGGGGCATATTGACTGACCGTGATGTGGAGAGGGAACGGATAAGAGTAGCTATTTCGTCCGGTTTGGTCTTTAATTCACTTCGTCCCGTTGATTTTAGTCCATATGGTGGGACGCGTGTGGAAGTGTTGGGGCGGTGGGTGCCCGGACAAAAAAATAGTCGGCAGAATAATCAAGGATATTTTAGGTTGTATGCAACTTTGAAGCAATTTGTCGGTATTGTTCCCAGACGAGTCGTTTGGGCTTATAGGGTGTTTGGATCCAAGGTTTTGTGGGGAAATGTTCCGGTTGTAGAAAAACCGTTTTATTTTACATCGCAAAATTGGTATGATGCCGTAGGTGGAATCAATACGCTACGAGGTGTATTTAGAGATAGGCTGGTTGCCGATAATTTTGTAGTAGGCAATACGGAACTGCGTTTTTTTGTTATGCGTTTCAATCTTTTTTCTTCTCTGGTTGACTTGGTTTTGTATCCTTACTTGGACGCAGGCAGACTATTTGTTCCGAAGAATCACGGATATATTACATTGGTACCGCAACAACGAAGAAGAGAGTTCGAATCGGGCTATGCGAATGCTTGGACCTTTACTTATGGGGGTGGTGCGGCTTTTGTAGTGGATTACAACTTTGTAGCTAACATCAGTTTTGGGGTTCCCAGTCATAAAGATATGGGAGACCGAGGTATTTTTCTCGGCCTCAATTTTATGTTTTGATTAGTTGGAAAACAGACCGATATATACCGGTAAGTGGTCACTGAATCCCCCTATGTATTTGTATCCTATATAAGTTCGGTACAATTTCTTACCGGTATATTTTTCGTCGTCTTCCAATAAGAATGGTGCTTTGAAGATGTGACCGTCTTTATAGGTGGACCATATTTTGTTTCTATGTAAAATCAAACCGCCGGATACTACAATGTGATCGATGATATCCCATTGGCCGTGGTATTTATGGCTACCTTCTCCTTTCATCATCAGGTAATATGATAAATCGTACAAAGCGGTGTCTATCAAATTGTCAAAATCATGTCGGGCTCCAAGACCTTTTTGAATGCTTATATCTTCCGGGCTGTCGTTCAAATCACCTATAATGATAATATTGGCGGTAGGGTTGCGGGTTAGTATGGAGTCCGCTTTGGATCGTACCAGTTTTCCTACGAAAATGCGTTTGGGTTCGGTTTCTTTTTGTCCTCCCCACTTTGATGGCCAGTGGTTTATAAAAACATGTAAAGTATCTTTATGTCCTATAATTCCTTTTACATATAGAATATCTCTTGTTTTGGACTGTGGGGCAAACGGAAATTTTACTTCATACCAAGTGGATTTTATCGGTTTAAATTTATCCGGTATATACAGCATGGCTACATCTATCCCTCTTCTGTCGGGAGATTCTTTATGTATGATTTTGTATCCGGCTTTTTTCAAAGGAGTGTATCGGGTAAGTCCTTCCAATACATAACGGTTTTCTATTTCACAAAGTCCTACAATATCCGGAGGATTATAGCCTCCCACGGCGATGATTACCTTGGCAATGTTGTTTATTTTTTTCTGGTATTTGGGCCATGTCCAATGCTTTTTCCCGGAAGGGGTAAATTCATCGTCTAGTTTTACCGAATCGTTTTTGGTATCAAACAGATTTTCACAGTTGTAAAACATTACTTTGAAATCGTAATCTTTTTTTAGACTTACGGTATCCTCGGTTGGTGTTGAAGTTTGAGTGTTTTGGCTTCCTTTTTTGAATACCGAACAGGAAAATACCGTTAAACTTATTAATGCGGTTACTAATATTTTTTTCATTTGTTATTGTATTTATTCATTGTATTTTGTAATCCTATTTTTCCGAAATCTATGGCCATATTGGCGGCTTTTTCAATAAGTTCCGGCAGCAGTTTTTTTTCTGCAAGTGTCCATTCTCCGAGGACATACTCTATTTGGTGGCCGTACGGAAAATCGTCTCCTATGCCAAAACGGATGCGGGCATATTTGTTGGTGCCCAGTGATTTTTCAATATCTTCCAACCCGTTGTGTCCGCCGGAACTTCCTTTGGGCTTCAATTTGATAGTGCCAAAGGGAAAAGCGATATCATCCACAATTACCAGCAAATGGTCCAAAGGTATTTTTTGGGCATTCAGCCAGTATTTGATGGCTTTGCCGCTTAGGTTCATGAAGGTAGTCGGCTTAATCAAAATAAATTTCTTTCCGGCATAATTGAACTCCGTTTTGTAGGCAAGACGGTCTTGCAAAAAGTCCACTCCGAATTTTTCCGCCATATAATCGGCTACTTTAAATCCTATATTATGACGGGTATTTTCGTATTTTTCACCTATGTTACCCAATCCTGCAATTAAGTATTTCATACCTTTTTCAAAAAATAGATGATGGAACTAGCTTTGTGCTTGTTGAATAACGATTTGAACATAAAAAACGAACCTTTTATCATTCCGGCAAGGGTATTACTCTTTTTTATTTTCTCGCTTAATATGGATATATATACGGCATCCAAGGGCATAGGCTTGATTTCAATAACTTCAAAACCATACATTGCGGCAAATTGTTGAAAAAACTCCGGAGAAAAGTGCCATAAGTGTCTTGGTACATCATAAGCCGCCCAGTTTTCTTTGTAATGACTTCCGTCATAAGATGTATAATTAGGCAAGGCACACACAAAAGTACCGTCTTTTTTTAGGGAAGTCTTTATTTTGTGCATGTATCCTTCCAAATCATGAATATGCTCCAATACATGCCACATGGTTATGATATCGTATTTTTCTTCCGGAAGTTTGTATAGGGTATCTACCGGTAGCAGTTTGATGCCGAAGTTTTTTTCTGCCACTTTTCTTGCGTCTGCATCTATTTCTATCCCTTCCGCTTTAAATCCTCTGTTATTCATGTAGTTAACAAAATACCCCGTTCCGGCTCCGATGTCCAGCAAGTTTCCTTTCTGTTTTCCGCCAATCGTTGTTATGTGTTTGTATTTGACTGAAAGCATGTAATTTCTTGCCATGTGGTAAAGATGGTTGAGTAGTCCTTTTTTGGTATCGGAATGGGAGATGTAATTTTCCGATTTGTAATATCCTCCTATTTTATCTAATGTGGGGATGTCTTGTGTAAACCTGAAGCCGCAATGATTACAATGCCAAATTTCAAATTCATTGTTAGAAACAAGGAAGTCCTTGGCATTCAGTACTTTGTTTATGTTGTCCGAATGGCAAAAGGGACAACTGGAATAATGAATTTTTTCCATATACCGGATAATTTAAGGTGCAAAGTTAAATAATATTTGAAAGGAAAGATGGGGTACAGGACTAAAAAAGGGGCTGCGAAGCCCCTTTTTTCTATCTTATCAAGGTTACATTTCCGCTTTTTTCGTGTTTGATTTTATCCATATCGTAATATACGCAATACCATGTATATACATCAGCTTTGGCAACATTACCTTCTTGGGTGGTGCCGTCCCAACCATATCGAGCCGGATTTTCCGGATCATACCGATTGGTACTCCAAATCAGCTCTCCCCAACGGTCAAATACGGCCAGATAGAATTGTTTGGGGTCTATGCCATGTCCGACCACATAGAAAACAGGATTTATATCGTCTCCGTCTGGCGAAAATGCTGTGGGTGCATAAAAACTGTATTGTTCCCGTATATAAACTCTGGCTTCTGCCGTATCTTTACATCCGTATTCGGTTTCCACAACCAATGTTACGGGATATTCTATGTTGCCGACCGTTGTAGGATAAACATGCCTCGGGCTGGTTTCCAACGACATGGTGCCGTCTCCGAAATCCCAATACGAAGCATAAGTGGTAGAAGACTGATTGTAGAATTCTATAACGGGATTGATAACGCTGGCTACATTTCTGCTTAAAGTAAATTTGGCTTCGGGTTTGGGATATACGGTTATCATGTTGGGGAAGTAATAGGAATTTTCACATCCTCTGTCAGTGGTATATTGGAGACCTACGGAGAAGGTGCCGGCATCGGTATAGGTGTGACTGGGATTGGCGCCGTAAGAATAATTGTTATCCGAATTGTCGCCGAAATTCCATAGAAACATTTGTATATGTGAAAGTTCTCCGTTCGGATTAAAGTTTACGGTAAGAGGGGCACATCCCATTAATGTGTCGGAACTGAAAGCGATAAGCGGTACGGGATATAGGGCAACGGGAATTTCTCCATTGGCGACATAATCGCATTGGTCTCTTACTTCCAAGTAATATGTTTCCGCCTGATTGGGATAAATGGTGTCATTGTTGCTAATAGGATCACCTTCGAAATAGGCTTGATAGGGTGGGTTCCCTCCTGTTGCTGTGTAGAAGACTACTACCGGATCACCGGGGCATACAGAGTCTTTATTGGTGCCTACTACAAGGCTTATATCCGGATATACATTGATTTCTGCGGTTGCTTCTGCGGTACATCCATGGTCATCAATTACCGTTACGGTATATGTGGACGAATCGGTGGGAACTACCGTTACATTGGATGAAGAATCGCCCGTTTCCCATTGATAAGTGTATGGATAGGTTCCTCCGGTTGCGGCTACCGATAAATCCACATTTGAGCCTTTACAAACTAACTGGGTTGGTGTTACCGATGCAACCAATTCGTCCGGTTGTCCCATTATGGTATCGAAATAGGCGGCGCAATTGTGTCCGTCCGTAACTGCCAGATGGATGGTGTCGGCACAAATTTGAGTGGCTGTAGCTGTGTTTTCTCCGGTTTCTACCCAATTGTAGTAATACGGAGCCAATCCTCCTTGTACATTAACGCTGATGACTCCGTCGCAATAGCCATAGCAAGATGGTTCTTGTACATAAGTGGTATTCAAGGTGATTTGAGGTAGTTGGTTTATGGTTACCGTAGCAGTTGTTTGACATCCGTTGGCATCGGTTACGGTTACGGTATGGTCGCCAACGCAAAGCGTATTTTGTACTTGGTCGTTTCCTCCGGTTCCTGTCCACCAGTAGTAAGTGTATGGTTGTGTGCCGCCGTCTGCATTTATGGTGGCATGGCCGTCGCATGTTCCCCAACAACCGGCATCTTGGACATCGCTAAAATAGGCGATAAGTTCTTGCGGTTCATTGATAGTGACGGTATCCGAGGCGAAACATCCGTGTGCATCGGTGACGGAAACGGTATAACTGCCTGCTTGCATTTGTTGGGCGGTGTTTCCACTTTCTCCGTTGCTCCAGTTTATGGAATACGGTTGTGTACCACCGGTCACATTTACTTGGGCGGTTCCGTTATCTTGTCCGTAGCAAAGTACATCGGTATGTGAGACTACAGAGGCGGTTAGTGCATCGGGTTCGGTAATGGTGCCGGATGCCGTTTCGGTACATCCGTTGGCATCGGTTACGGTTACGCTTACGGTCCCGGCGCATAATCCTTGGGCGGTGTCGGCAGTGGACCCGTTAGACCAATTGTATGTGTAAGGTGGTGTACCTTGTGTGGCTGTTACGGAGGCTGAGCCGTCGCAAAGCCCGTTGCAAGAGATGTTTTGGTCTATGGTTAGATTTATCTGTAACGGTGTCGGTTCGTTGATGGTTACGGAGTGGGATTCTTCACAGCCTAAGCTATCCGTTACCGTTACGGTATAATTTCCTGCGGCCAAGTTGTATTGGGCAGAGTCGTTTACGGTGGAGTTGTTGGACCATGTAAAGGTATAGGGCGGATTTCCTCCCGATACGGATACCGTAATGCTTCCGTCGCTTCCTCCGTTACAGGAAACATCAGTGTGATTGACAATGATACTTATCGGATCATCTTGCGGAACATTAAAGGTATCTACGACACTACATCCGTTGGCATCGGTAATTGTTACCGTGTAATCTCCTGCCGTAAAATTGGTACCGGTTCCGTTGGACCATGTATAAGTGTACGGTGGTGTACCTCCTTGCGGGTTGGTATTTACGACATAGTTTAGGCAGGATACTTCTTCTACGGTTACATCGTTGGTAAGTTCGGGCGGAACATTGATGGTGGCATAAGAGGTATTGGACACGCATCCGTTCCAATCGACATAGAGACTTACTACATGGGTGCCCGGATTGGTCCATGTAACATTAAAGGGGCCTACGGCAGAGGTTGCCGGTGCCGGTTGTCCGCCGTCCACATCCCAATAATAGGTGGCTCCTGTTGCATTGCCCGTATAAGTTATGGTAGAACTTTCGCCGTAACAGTTTATGGGAGTAGTGGTAAAATCTGAAGTAGGTTGTTCTTTAAATTTTATTAATACGGTATCACTGCATGAACCGTTTCCTACATCGGCAGTCCAGATAAAGGCATAAGTACCGTAATTATTTACGGTTACGGTACTGGTAGGAGAGTTCGGGTCGGAAAAGGTGGCGCCGCTTGTAGGTTCCCAGTGTGAATTGGTGCCGACGTCTTGGGCTTGAAGCTGGTAAGTAAGTCCACACACTTGGTCGTCCGGTCCGGCATAAACATTGTAACTGGGAGTTACGGTGATTTGATCCGTTACCACGATATCTCCGCCACTGCAATTGTGGTAAATTGCTTCTGCGGTATAGACGGTACTACTAGTTGGACAGACCTGTACCGATGGCCCAGAACCTATATAAGTGCCGCTTGTATTGCTGCCTTCGTACCAATTGATTTCGTAGTTAGGCGGTCCGGAAGGTGTGAAACGCCATGCTTCGTGGGATGCAGACCATGCACCCGTATTCCGGTTGGGCGGGGTATAGCCTGCACTACCGCTGGAATTTTGAATACCTATGAGATTACGCCCTCCATTCCAACCGGAACATACGGGACATTCGTCCACATAAACTTCTATTACATTAGTACCTTCATACAACACTATTTGGTGTGTGGCTTGGATAGAATGACAATCATAATAACACACATGATTGAATTTAAAAACAAAAGTACGACACGGATAACTGCCTGTAACTTCGTAATAAACATTTCCACATACAGAAGGATCTATATCATGATATACACCGAAAATGGCATTAGTGATTAGATCATCACTTGGTACGGAGGCGGAATATGACCACGGGCAGCCTCCAGAGGGAGCGGAAAATGTTACAACTCCATTGGAGCCTGCCCAAACCGTATTGTATGAATTGCCAAAAAAACAGAAATTGAAAGGTAAAGATATGGCACTACTCCATACATCGTCGGTATTGACACTTATCGGAGTACCACCGCTGTATGAAAATGGCGGATTGTAAGGGATGGAGGTGACAGTGTATTGGTTCGTACTACCGGTTTCCAACACGGTTGCGGTAAGGGTCACACACGGGTCGGTACATGAAGTGGTAATTTGGTCTCCTTGGTCGATGGTAATATTCGGGCATCCCGGATATTGTGCCTGTATTTCCTGAGAAATACTCAATAGGAGTGATAAAGTAAGCGAGACGATAGCAAGAATTCTTTTCTTCATACATTCAACTTTTACAGGTATCAATAATAGAAACGATTGTGTTTGTATAAGGTTGCTTTTCCACAAGCAAAAATAATGAAAACTTTCCAATCTATTTCCCGAAACAAAAGTATTGTTTTTGTCAAGTGGTTTTTGGGGTTGATGAATAATAAATATTTGTGACCGTTAGGAAAGCAATATAGCTCCAAAATAGAGCCGATAATTTGTCGGTGTCAAGAAAATTATTGAGTAATCCGTGGATGTAATAAGTGATGAGTCCTAAAATAGCCATGAGGATCATGATTTTGGTATTCTTGTCCGTTGCATTTTTGTAGGCATTTAGGCCTGTATATATGCTGGTTACGAGGATTAGCAGGAATGCCAGCATGCCTAGAATACCTTGTTCCGCCAACGGACCTAAGTATTCGCTGTGAGCGTTTCCCCGGTCTCCCGTATTGGTGCTGATTATGGTTTTTTGGTAAGAAAGCTGAAACGGGGCATATTGGAACATATAAGTTCCCGGTCCCCATCCCAGAACGGGTTTTTCTGAAAACATCCTTAATGCACATGCCCATCGGTTGATTCTTTCCACATTGGAGGCGTCGGTTTTGATGTTGTAAATGGATTGGAGGTGTTTTTCAAAATCACCGGACGAATCTTGTTTGTTTTTTTCCAAATCGTCCATTATTTGATTGTAAATAAGGATACCGGATGCCGACAAAATAATTGTTGTCCAAGCAAGAGTTTTGAATTTGATTCGTAACAGAATGACAACCAGTACTATCAATGCTCCGAAAACACTGAGCCATGCGGCTCTGGAATACGAAAATATGAGGGCGGCAAAAAACAATGCAAAAAGTATAAATGCTACCATTCTTAACGGAAAAGCGATTCGTTTGTTGAGAATGAGACCGAATACGGGAAAAATAATCATGGCCAAAGCGGCTCCGTAAGCGGTGTGGTCTTTGTAAAACGGATTGCAAACAAAGTTGGCGGCTTTTTGATCCAATAGTCCGTATGACAGGTGGTTGCTAAAAGTGTAAAAAACCACTATTGTTAAGGAGAGGGAATATAGCCAAATGATTTTTTCAAAATTTTTGTGTTCTTTTAAGTAAATGGCGGTAGTATAAAAGAAAACTACGACAAACCACAACCGGGATAAAAAGAATTTGATAGAGACTATAGGCATAGTGCTGGTAGCCGATGTAATCAGAATCCATAGCAGGCTGAATAAAATAGCGTTGGAAACCGGGGAAGCGAATATTTTTTTGTCGTAATCGTTTTTGAAAAGCAGACGCAAGAAAAATATTACCATCAGGCCTGCAATAATTGGTTCCGTAGGTAATGCCATGTCGATGCCTATGTCGGGCATAAATTCCGATAGAGGAATGGTTAAGGGCGTAAAGAAAAAAATGAAAAGCAATAGTTTATCCAAGGCGTATATGGCGTAATATACTACTAGTAAGGCAAATGGAAATAACAAGAATTCAAAAGCTTCTTTTGATATCATCATCGCGTTTAGCAGGATAAAACCTGCAATGACAATGAGTCCAATTAACTTGTTGTTATTTTGGTATTTAGTGTTCAATTTTGTTGTTCTTTATTTTTGTCCAAAATTGAAAGCGTAATAAAAGTAACTATGTATGTGCCTATTAAACTGAGCAAAACAATTAGCCACCTGATAGGGTATGATTTTTTATCGGCCACTTGAGGCTTGGATACCCAGATGTAATATTTTATGTCTTTTTGGTATTCTCTATATGCTTTTTCATATTTAATCTTTTCGGCTACGAATAAGTGGTTCAGATTAGTTAATACGGTATCCAGAATCATTAATTGTTCTTTGTTTTTCAGGAAGTTGTTATATAATTCATCGTTTGAAGGTTTTAATATTCGTGCTTGTTTTTTGGCATCCAATACTTTTGTGCTTAATCTCAAATTGCTGATTTTCCGATTTAGGGAATCCACTTGTTTTTTTATTCTATTCATTTCGAATAGGGAAGCGGACATTACTTCTTTGTATTTCCGGTTATGTTGCGATTTTACCAACTTATTATAATAGGAAATAACGGAATCTACCATTATTTTGGCTTGTTTGGGGTCTTTATCATATATCTTTATTTCAACGCCTTCGTATTGTGATTTGGATATGGAGAGGTTGGATTTCAGTTTTTTGGTTACCAAAGTCTGGGCATGTTTTGCATTTTGGGGGATGTTGTAGTGTTGGTATAAATCAAAATCTTCAATAAGTTGCAGGATGATATCATCGGATCGTAGGAATTGCAGCATTTGTTCCGTTTCGTTTTCGTCGGAGAATGTGTATAAGTTGGATGGATACAAGATAGCAGATGATTTGTACAATGGGGTGATGAATTTAGGTCCTGAGAAGACGATAGACACTACTATTGCTACAATGGTTACAATCAGGAAAATGATTTTTTTTCTTATTATAAACCTTATGAGGTTTTCGTTGTTGAAATATGCGTTCATGGTTTTATTTTTTTCTGTCAAAATATGCTAAAACGAATACTGTTATGGTGAATACCGATATAACCGATAATAATACGATAAGCCATCTTATGGGGTATGCTTTCTTTTCGGGTATTTCTGCTTTTGAAACCACATATTTGTAAGGAATCTTAAGTTCAAGGTTTGCTTTGGCTTCTATGTATTTGGTTCTCAGTAAGCTTAATTGTTCCCATTGATATTGAAGGTAGTTCATTAAACTTGTGTAAACAGGTCCGTATTTTGCGATGGTATCTATCTGTAGTTTGAGTTTTTCTACAATTTGCGGTTTGTTATCCAATATGGCTTTGGCATAGGCTTCCATAAGCGCTCTGGATTGGCTTTTGTAATCGACCAGTCCTTTTTCTCCTAGTCCGGATAGGCTGTCCACCATGTGGTTGATTTCTTTTTCCAGTTTTTTTAGGTTGGCTTTTACTTCATTGTAAATTAGCTTGGCGCGTTTGTATTGCATGTTGTTGGCTACTGTATCAACCAGTCTCAGAATTTCATTGGCTATTTGGGCACTTTTTACGGGATCGGGGTCCAAGACACTGATTTCTATCGACAAGTATCTTGTTTTTCTGAATGTTATTCGGTCGTCGTATTTTTTATATAGTTTGGTTAGCGGGTACTTTTCGTTTTTGTCTATGTGGTACCTTTCCATCAAATTATATTTTTCTGTAATATAATGCCGGATATAGTCCGAATGTAAGATTTGCAGGAATTGTTCCACCACTTCTTCGTCTCCTACTTCCATAATGTCTTTATTGGAGTTGACGGATAAAGTAGCTTTTCCTACGGAACTGATAGGGATTGGAAAAAATATTGCAGTGGATTTATATAAAGGTTCTATCAAATACGAGGCTGCATAACTCAATATAGCTGTGATTAGCGTGACAAATGTCAGAAGTTTAATGCGTTTTCTTAGTACACTGATTATGAAGTCGTTGTTGAAAAAATTTTGTGTCATTCCCGTATATTTTTTGCAAAGGTAGATAAAATTTCCCAAGGGTGGGGATTTGATGATAAAAAAGCCGCTTCTTCCGGGAAGGGGTTTTTCAAGGAATGAACAACAAAAAATTATAGAGATTCAAGGTGGGATTTCACTTTTTGCATCAGCCATTGTGGGGTAGAGGTTGCTCCGCAAATACCTACGGATTCGTTTGGTGCAAACCATTGACGGCTGATTTCGTTGACACTGCTTATGAAGTATGCTTGCGGATTGGCTTCTTTGCATGCGGAATAAAGGACTTTACCGTTGGAGGATTTTTTGCCTGCCACAAAGACTATTTTGTCAAAACTTTTGCAGAAGTTTTTGATTTCTGGCTGTCTGTTGGCTACTTCACCGCAAATCGTATTGTTTACTTTAACATCAATGCCGTGTTCCCGTAAAATTTTTATTATTTCCGCATACCTTTTCTTGTCCATGGTGGTTTGGCTGAACAAGGTGATTTTCGGCGGAAGTTTTTCAAAGCTTAATTCGGAAATATCTTTGAATACTACGGCATTGCCATCGGTTTGGCCTAATAATCCGATAATTTCGGGATGTCCCGGTTTGCCGAAAATAAAAATATTTTCATGGTTATCGTATGCTTTTTTTACGCGCTGTTGGAGTTTGGTAACTATAGGGCAAGAGGCGTCTATTAGGTCAATATGGTTTTGTTGTACTATTTGATAACTTTCCGGAGGTTCTCCATGGGCTCTAAAAAGGACTTTTATGTTTTTTAGTTTTTTGAATTCCTCATGGGAGATGGTTATCATACCTTTTTGTTCCAGTCGGTTTACTTCTTCTTCATTGTGTACAATTTGTCCGAGGCAGTATATTTTTTCGCCTTTATTCAAGTGGTCTTCTGCTCTTTTTATGGCTTCCACCACACCGAAACAAAATCCGGATTTTTGATCTATTGATACTTTAAGATTTAGTTTGCCCATGATTTACCAATAGTATAAATATAATACCAGTACCGGAACAACACATCCGGCAAGTACCAACCACCAACCTCTTTTCCCGAAACCGTATTTCCCTTTTACGATTATTAATCCGCTTATAGTGATGAAAATCAATGCGATGGCAAAAATGTCTGAGAAATAAGTCCACAATTTAGCCGGATTGTAATGTAAAAAGTTCATTTCTGCTAAGAGGAACCTTTTTTCCAGTTTTTCTAGCTTTGCTTTACCGCTATTTAGCCATACGGTTATGTATCCTTCCTCGATAAAAATTTTCAGTTTGTTTTGACTGGGGAAATAATATTTCTTGTATTCTTTTTCTCCGAAAGCGGAAAGTATGTTTTTTATGTCTTTTTCGGTGATTTTTTTCCAATCGGTTGTGGTCGGTACGGTCTTTTCTACGAGAGTAATGCTGTAACTCGGGTTCCAGTCTTTTATATGATTGATAGCTATTCCCGAAACGGCATAAATAAGAATGACCCCGGTAAAGAAATAACCGAGGTCTCTATGCCAATCCCGTAAGAATTTCCGGGTTTTGTTGCCGATTTTGAAAAAACTCATCTGTCTCGTGTCTTTGCCAACAATCTTAATATTTCTATGTACAACCATACCAGCGTTACCATAAGGCCGAAAGCTCCATACCATTCCATGTATTTGGGAGCTCCATAAGCAGCGGCTTTTTCTATAAAATCAAAGTCCAGTAAAAGGTTGAATGCTGCAATACCGACTACAACCAAACTGAAAATTATTCCGGCAGGTCCGTTGCTTTCTACCAAGCCCAAATTGACACCGAAAAGTCCCAGTATAAAATAAATAAAGTAGAACAATGCGATACCCAGTGTAGCTCCTATTATGATGGAACGGAGTTTGGCCGTAACCTTGATAATGCCTGTCCGGTATAAAAACAACATGCCGAAAAATGTGGCAAAAGTGAGTCCTACGGCTTGAAATACGATGCCGGGATACATCATTTCAAAAAACGAGGAAATACCTCCTAAAAACAAACCTTCCAGAATGGCATAAATAGGTGTTAAAATACCTGACCATTTGGGGACGAAGCTATTGACAATGGCCAAAACAAATCCTCCGATAGCTCCTCCAATCATCCATGTTTGGGCTGAAGCTACGGCTTCTTCCGGTGTGGCGGCTCCAAAAAATTTATGCCATACATAATAAGCGGAAATAAGCAATAATCCGAAAATCAACAGGGTTTTGTTAATTGTTCCTTGAACGGTCATTACTTCGTGTCCGGCTGTTTCTGTGGCAGCGTTTTGAAATATTTTTGCATTCAGAGCCGGATTGGATCCTTTGGTTATGTTTGCCATGATTTATTCCTCCTTATTTTTTTGTTGAAACCTTTCGCCATAAAATTCCAATTCAAACAATACTTCTTCTTCTATCCAGATGGCTGATTCGGTTTGGTGCCGGGCTATTGCCTCGGTAACTTTCCGGGCTTCTTTATTCAAGAAACCGTTGCGTCTTCCTATCAATCTTAGTGCCGTACTTATGGCTCTTCTTAACGGCAAGGAAGCCGAAGCTCCGTAAGGTAACGCAAGTTGCAGGTATTCAACGAATTGTTCGTTGGGTATTTCTTTTTCAGACTGAGCCAATTTGCCTGCCAATATGAAGCCGGCTGCCTGTGTAAATTCGTTTTCAGACTGACAAAGTGGCGTAACCAAATCTGCTGCAAATGGCAGTTTCGGAAAAAAATAACCACCGGCTTGTTCTGCCAGTTCGATATTATGAAATTCGTTTGCCCGGCTTAGTACCGTTTCTTTTGTTGCTTGCGAAGGGTCGTCGATAAGCAAGGACAAAACTTTAAATTCCCGGACATCTTTTTTCCACAATTCTTCCGCCAGTTGGGTGTCAGGGTAAAATTTGCCGGCTATGCGTCTTAGGTCGAACATGCTAAGGCCGTAAATGGTTTTATACTTCATTCCTGCATTTCTCAGCATATCCGATACCGGTCCGTTTTGTGCGGCTACTACCAGCCTCAGCAGTTCTATGTATTTTCCCGAAGCCATGATTATTGTTTTCCTTCTATCAGTACTTTTATGGGTTCTATGCCTTCGGGGCTTCCGCCTTCTATGGCTTTCAGTACGGCACCGCCGCCTGTAAATATGTAATATTTCGGGCTATCGATGGCTACAATGTACAGACCAGGAAGCAAGCGTTTGAGTTCTTGCATGGTGTCTCCTCCTCCGTACAATTTTATGGCGTTGATATTAGTGTCGATGAGCTCGTCCAGTGCAATGGTTCCTTCGTTGAAGTGTGGGGTGAATCCCATTACGGCATTTACAAAAATAGTGGAGGCCGTACGGAATACTTCATGTACATGTTCGTCGTCAAACGATTCTTTGGCTACATCAAGAATGTAATTTATTTCTTTCTTGGCTTTCAGGTCTTCGATGCTTAATTTTCTGTATTTACCTTCTATTTTGCCTTCCAATGTGTCGGATTCTATGACATGATGCAGTTCTATTATTTTGCCGGGATATTTGGCGGCATATTCTATAAAACGATGTGCTTGTTCGATGTCGTCGTCGCTGACTCCTTTTATTTTCAAACCGTATTTTGCCGCTAAATAAGCGTTGTAAATCACGCCTCCCAATACCAAATAATCCGCTTTTTCCAACAAAGCGTAAAGCGGACCTATTTTTGTGTCGAATTTAGCTCCGGCCACTACTGCAAGGAAGGGTTTTTTGGCACTATAAATTCTTTGGAGGTTTTGAATTTCTTTTTGCATCAGAAAGCCTGCATAAGAGGGCAGGAACTTATTGACCAACACCGTGGAAGCATGTGGCTGCCATGAGCCGAAAGCATCATTTACGAATATGTCGGCCAGTCCGGCTAATTGGTGAGCAAACCGTAAAGCGTCTTCTCCTCCGGCTTCTTCTCCGTAAAACCATCTTGTGTTAGGTAAATAGATTCCGTCTATCTCGTTGTTTTTCAAGTCTTTTATTAAATGGTTTACGGAAGTTTCAATACTTAGATAACCTTTTCCTTTTTCTTTGTAGAAGTCCGGAATGGCGATGTTGATATGTAATTTCTTTTTGAGGTATTCTACAATGGGTTTTATCGAAGTGTCTTCACTGATGGTTATTTCGCCTGTTTTTTTGTTTCGCGGACGACCTACATGGGTCATCAGGATTATTTTGCCTCCTTTGGCATTGATATGGTATAGAGTACCTATGGTCATATCGATTCGATAAGGGTCGTGAATTACTCCTTTTTTTACTACATTGTGATCTACTCTAACCAAGACTATCTTATCTCTTAAATCTGCATCTTGGATTTTAGGCAATTTATCAAGTGTATTCATAGTTGTTTAAGATTTAATTTTTTGGCAATCAAATATTTGTTTCTATCGCTGGACGAACGGGAAATCAATTCTCCCAAAAAGCCCGCCAAAAATAATTGTACGCCTAATACCACTAAAATCAGAGCAATATAAAATAGCGGTTGAGCCACTACTTCACGCACCGGCAAGTGGTGATAAAGCCGGTAAATTTTTTCCGCTATAATCCAAACGGTGATAATACCGCCTGCCAAGAACATGAGTGTACCCCATACGCCGAAGAAATGCATGGGTTTTTTGCCGAATTTTGTGATAAATAATACACTGAGTAAGTCCAGAAAACCATTTACAAATCTTTCCAATCCGAATTTGCTTACTCCGTATTTTCTCGGGCGGTGTTCCACTACTTTTTCTCCGATTTTTTTGAATCCGGCTTGTTTGGCCAATACCGGGATATAGCGGTGCATTTCGCCATATACTTCTATGCTCTTAATAACATCCTTTTTGTAGGCTTTTAGTCCGCAATTGAAGTCGTGCAATTTGATGCCTGTAAGAAGGCGTGTAACGAAATTGAAAAATTTGCTGGGTACGGTTTTGGATAGGGGGTCGTGTCTTATTTTTTTCCATCCGGAAACCAGATCATAGCCTTCTTTCATTACCATATCGTACAGGGGTGGTATTTCGTCCGGACTATCTTGTAAATCGGCATCCATTGTGATTACCACATCTCCTTGAGCTTCGGAAAAACCGGTGTGTAATGCGGCCGATTTACCGTAATTCCTACGAAATTTTATCCCTTTGGCATGGGGATTTTGTGTGGTAATTTTTTCAATTACTTGCCAGGAATTATCGTTGCTTCCGTCATCTACAAATATTATTTCATAGGAAAAGCCATGCTTTTCCATTACTCTTTTAATCCATTCGTGTAGTTCCGGCAATGATTCTTCTTCGTTATATAGGGGAATTACTACTGAAATATCCATGTTTACAGTTCGTTTTTAGGTTCTTCAATATTCGTTTTTTCTGTTTCATTGGTAATTGTATCCAACGGATTGCCTTCTTTTCTGACAAATAATGCCACTATCAAAGAAAGCAAAAATCCCCAGAACGAGAAACTGAACAATGCGGCAAAAGCATAAAAAGAGGGAGTCATCATTCGCATGGAAAGTTCTATCTGTGTTTGGTCCAAACCTTTATCCATAAGTGTTTGCTGTACTTCTAACTTCATTTGTTCCAGCATGTTCGGATCAAGCCACTTGAAGTACAACATCGTGAAAAATGCTACGATAATACCGGCAAATAAAGCAATCAGAAAAGATGATGCCAAAGCCCGCCCGTATTTGATGTATCCGTTTTGATATTTGTCTCTAAGGACTTTGGTGCCATAAAACATGATACCTCCCAATACGGCATAGTTGATTATTTGTAAAAAAGTGCCGTTTTGTATTTTAAAGATGAAACCTATTAGAGAAGTGGCTACCAATATGCCTCCCAATATGGCTCCATAGGTCATTGAGTTGTTCCATATCATATTTTTGTTTTCCATAGCTTTGAATTTTGAGGTAAAAGTATAAAGATTTTTTAGAATAATATTACAAGCTGGTTATGTTTTATAGATAAGTGCTACACAAGTTGCGGAAATTCCTTCTTCTCTCCCGACAAATCCGAGTTTTTCGGTGGTTGTGGCTTTAATGGATATGCTGCTTTCCGGTATTTGCATAGTTTGAGCCAGTGTGGCAATCATTGCGGGAATATAGTCTTTGAGTTTTGGTTTTTCCATGCATATGGTGGTGTCAATGTTGCCGATTTCATATCCGTTTTTTCTGATTAGGGCAATTGTTTTTTGCAGAAGTATTTTACTGTCTATATTTTTGAATTGTGGTTCGGTGTCCGGAAAATGGTAGCCAATGTCCCTTAATGCAGCGGCACCCAATAAGGCATCACAAATAGCATGTATGATGACATCGGCATCGGAATGCCCGGCTAATCCTTTGCTGTACGGTATTTCGATACCTCCCAAAAAAAGCTTGCGATTATCGGCAAATCTGTGAACATCGTATCCGTGTCCTATTCTAATGTTACAATGATTTCCCTTTTTCTGTTCCATCGGTTTTCCCTTCTTTTGCCAAAGCTTCAAAGTCAAATAACAAGGTGAATTTTAGTGTTTTTGCCAGCGGATGATTTTGTGTGGTAGGTATCAAATACGAAAAATCCAATCCGAAAACATTTAGTTTGAGTCCCAACCCGAGTGTAAAATATTGGCGATTTCCTTTGGTGGGCGGTTCATGGAAATATCCGAAACGGAAAGCTACCTGTTCTGCATACCAGTATTCCACGCCTAACAAATAATTGATTTCACGAAGTTCCTCTTTCATCACACTTCTATTATCCGGATTTTCAGGATCTAATTGTATTCCCGGAGCATCATAGAATGAGTGAATCATACCCACCGGCACCGAAACATTCGGATCCATACCGTATAATATTTCTCCCGTATTAGGGTCTCTGTATGGAGGAGTGGGTACCAGGAGTTTATGCAATTCTACGGTTCCTTGTATTTTGTTGTATTGGTCCAGTTCCACTTCCAAGGCACTTCCGAGGCGTAACATGGTAGGTAGAAATTCTTTTTCTCCGCTTTCACTGTATGAAATTTTAGCTCCTATATTACTGATGTTCATACCGGCAGTTACGAGGGCATTCTTTTTTTGGATTTCAATGTCTTTATGGTAATAAACCGCTATATCCGAGGCGACGCTTCTTCCCGGATGAGTAGGCATATTTTCTACATATTGACCTTGTGTCAGATTGGAGTTGATATATCTCAGGACTACGGCGGCAGACAAGTTATCGGCCATTATTCGGGAATATCCCACCGACAATGCAAATTCGTTGGGCTTGTAATCTCCTATGGTTTGGGCATTGATGTCGGTAAAGGTGATGTTTCCCAAAGAAAAATACCTTAATCCTCCGCTCAATACTTGATGGTCGTCCAACTTGAAATAACCTGCCAAATACATCAAACTAATGTCATTGACCAATTGTCGTAACCAAGGAGCATAAGATATGGAAGCTCCGAAAGCTTTTTTGCTAAAAACATATTTGGCCGGATTGTGGTATTGGGAATTAATGTCCGGAGTGGTAGCCACCCCTGCATCTCCCATACCTCCGGCTCTAGAATCTACCGGAATAGTAAGAAATGGAACGGCTGTCAATATAATATTGCTTTGATCCAAATCTTGACCTATGTAAGAAGTTGCTTTGGGGGTGATTTGGGCAAATGTCCAACTTATTGTAAATGATAACAAAGTCAGTGTTGTTAAAACTTTTTTCATAACTTAACTTTTTTGAAGTTTTTTATAAAAATTTGAATTTGCAAATATAAGCATAACGAATAAAATAACGCTTTATTTTATCTAATGAGGATAATTTTTTTTCTGATAGATTCGGCCGGACCGTTTTCAAAAACAACGATGATTTCTGCGATATAGACGCCTCCCGATATTTTTTGTCCGTAGTTATTGGTGCCGTTCCATACTATGGGCCCTACCGTGTAACCTTCCGTTGTGATATTTTCGTTTCGTGAATAAATTTTCCGGCCGCTCAAGTCATAAATATTTAAAGTGATATGGAGCGGTTCGTTAGGATGATTGTGTTTGAAAACAAAATTCGTTTTGTCCGTAAACGGATTGGGGTAATTGGCTAAATATTGTATTTGGTAAATGCCGGAATTTACCACTTCGAAACTGATGGTAGCTTCATTGTAATTGTTTAATACATCCCATGCCCGGAACAAAAGTTCGTGAGCACCTTCCGGGATATCATAGTACCTGTATTGTAAGCTTCCGGATCGGAAATTGTCTTTGTCCGTCGAGTAGTATTCATTCAGAATAACTGCATTGGTAAAATCATAATCCAGCACACACATAATATCGTGTCCTACTCCGTTCCCTGTTGTATTGATTCCGGAACTATCGAATAAAAATGCCAATAATACGGGATTTTCGTCGGTTATATTTCCGTCTTGGAAAAGGGTGTCGTTAAAAAACAGGTTGATTTCCGGTCCTTCCGTATCCGTTACTCCATTGGTATCGTATCCGTAAACGGCTATACTGTCCAAATATCCCATGGCATCCAGATATTCGGAGTGGGCATAATAACTGATTTTTCCGAATCCGTTTTTGTAAGAAATATCTACGGGTACTACAAAACCGAATTTGAAGGTACCATTTCTTACGCTGGCTTTTCCTTTAAACAATATTTTGTTTCTTACGGCAAATTTTACGACGGGGGATGCCTGGTCGTTTCCCAGTGTTTGAATAGTATCGGGTTTATCATATACAATAGGATAAACGGTTCCGTTGAAATCGTCCAATGTGTTTCCTGAAAAATCCGTTACTCTTCCCGTTATCTCGACATATCCGGTGGAAGATAAGGTGTCGGGGAAAGAATCGGTGACAACTTGGTAACGAGGAAAAGCCAATCTCATGGCCGGATCACCCAGCAGTGCAAATTTTCGCTTGTTGTAATCTGTTCCGGCCATCCATTTGGTTTTCATGTAAGTGTCACCTAACCGGTCGTTGAAATTATTTACAAAAGCATTTTGATAAAAAGCACTATTAAGAGTTGCATTTTGTCCGGCACTGGATAGACGGGTGGTGGCTAACAAAGCAATGGCTCCGCCGCGTTCGTTTAAGAATAAGGCTTCTCCTGCAGATAGAATATTGTAATTGTCAAATGGAGCAAATTCGCAACTTGCTGTGATAAAAAGGGGCATTTTGTCAAAATTATTCCATTTGTTCATTTGTTCTACGGATACTACATATTCGGCGGCTAGTCCACGCTCATTGCCATGTCCCGTGTAATTCATTATGAGGGTTCCGTTGTTGATTACATTATTGACCTCGGTGGTGGCTTCCGGATAAGATTCGCCCGAAGGGGTGTTTATTTGTTGGTAGGCGTCAAGGAATATTTTTTTGACATTAAACATCGGATAGTGGTTCATTACATAGTCGGCAATGGAGTTGGCTTGATACAAGTGCATTCCGCTGTCTTCGTCGTCTGCTATGAAAGTAATGTTGGTTCTCCATGTGCCAAATGTTGAAGTGCTGTAATAATGCTTGACTTTGGCTACAGCCAGTTTTGCTTCTGCCTCGGTTTTTACCGGAAATCTTCCGATCCCCATGTCAATATAGCCGTTTCCTCCACCTTCTCCTTCATCTAATAAAACGAAAAAATCGTCCATTACAAGAGTGGAGGTGTAATCTAATGTACTTCCCCACTGGTAGGTCGGTATAAAGTTGGTATTTCCCGAAAAATGGTTTTTGTTGTCATAGGAACCGTCTCCGAACAACAATACATATTGTGGCATCTTGCAGGTTCCGTTTTCAGCTTTTTGGTAATACATGCGTAAAAAGTTCCTTATTGCTCCGGCTTCTTTTCTTCCCGAAGCAAACTCGTTGTAGATCTGATTCACATCAAAAACACCGCAATCAAGGTTGTCTTCGTATTTGTGAAAATCAGCCAATTCTTGGGCTTCTTTCATGAAAGCCGGATGGGTGATGATGATAAAGTCGTAATTGCCAACGGCATGGAGATTCTGGTTGGTTACATTTTCTACAAAAACGGGTTTCTTATACACGGTTCCGTCAAACATGTAATAAAACTTCCTTTGCGTGGCACTATCTTTAAATACTATGTAGCTTCCTTCCGTTTCGTATGCTACATATTTTATATTGTGAGGGTCGGTGATGTCCCAAATTACAGGAGTGGTTGTACTTTGATTGAGGATTTTGAATTTTACGAATGCAGAGTCGCTTACATAAGGAATATTGTTGAAAAATAAGCCGTTTCCGGAATAGATGAGTTTCCGTATAGCATTGATGTCTATGTAGTTTAGCCAACCTTTGGAGTCGTAATCGGGATAATTGTAGGTCAATGTGAACTTTAAGGTGTTGGAAGACGACGGTATCTGAAATGTTTGAACAGCACTGTTCCCATAAGAATATTGCCCGTAATGGCTTATCGATAAAGTTCCTATATGAGTTCCGTTTAACCGGATGTCAAAAGTTGAATTTTGTGCGGAATGGGCTGCTACATAAATTTTTGCTTTTATATCTTGCGTTAAGTCGAGGTGGGTAAAATTGAAGGTAATATCTCTGTCGGGGGTTCTATAGTCAAAAGATTCTCCTACCCATAAGGTGCCGGAATGGGTTAGGTTTTCCGATTGTACATCATGAGCGGAATAAGCCAGATAGGTGGTTGCTTCTGCCGTTGGTATGCCGGTTGGCGATGCCGGATAAGTGATTTGTTTAGGGGCACCCTGGTTACAGGTAATAAAATAATACGAATATGAATCATACAGGTTCCACGAAAACAGCATCATCTGTGATGTACTGCTCCAATACCACTTGTTGGGAGATTGTGCATAAAACAAGATATAATCTCCCGGCCCGAATACCCCATCATTTCCCGTTGCATAATACACCGGAACTTCCGGTAAATCGTCAATATAAGAATTGTCAACATAGTTGGAAATCATTCCGCCTGAATATCCAAAAATTCTTACATCGTGCGGATTGTTGAATCCCATGTTTACCAAATCTGAGTAAGTGATTTTGTATATGCCGTCTGCATTCAATTTTACTTTTACCCATTTTCCCGAAGCAAGTACCGAGGTATCTTTGAAGGTACTTTTGTATGAGATTGAAACGGAAGTTGATACAAGAGTAATTTTTACTTCAATTACTTTCATTATTGTATTGTCGTTTCGATAAAATAAAGGAATTTTCAATGAGGTTATCGATTTGCCCCGTGACAGAAATACTTTTGAGGTAATGTTGTACTTGTCCGGAATTCCGGTTGTGTCATCATTTTTTACGGTGTCTTGTTTAAGTATTTTGTAACTGCTTATTTTGTAGCTTCCGTCTATGTTTTTTACAAGACAGTAACCCGATTTTTTGTCATTGAAAAAATATCCGGAGGTTTTATTATTCGTATTAATAAAAAAATTTTTAGTAACTTGCGAAAAATTTGTTATCGGGCTCAGAAAAAAAATAAAAAGTATAATAAATGTGAAATGTTTTTTCATAAGTAAAATTTTGAGCAAAGTTAATGTGATTAACGGAATACGGATTTTTTTATTGTGATAAAAAAATTTTTGTGTTTAAAAAAAATGTGCTATAATTGCAAAATCAAAATATAAAGATGAAAAGAGCAATATTATTGTTTTTCAGCGCCTTAGTTTTTTTTTCACATAAGGATACTTATGGGCAAGATCCTGAGTTTACTCAGTTTTATGCCAATATGTTATACTTGAATCCGGCTTTTGCAGGTTCCGATAAATGTCCTCGTGTCGGGTTAAGTTACCGGAATCAATGGCCAAAGTTAGGTTCAACTTATGTTACCTACAGTTTTGCTTACGATCAGCGTGTCGATTTTTTGGAAGGAGGGTTAGGATTGTTGATTTATCAGGATGTTCAGGCAAATGGAGCTTTGAATACTTTTTCCGCTAACGGGATGTACTCTTACAGCATAACCATAAACCGTTATTTTTACATACGGGGCGGTTTTGAGGTGTCTTTCCTGCAAAAACACTTGGGAAGCAATTTTATTTTTCCCGATATGATAGATCCTTTGTACGGTCCTATTTTTCCAACCAATGAAGAAGAAATAGAAACGGCGTATACTAAAAATATATTTGATTTTTCTGCCGGTGTGCTTGGGTTTACCAAAGCGCATTATTTTGGTATAGCTGTTCACCATTTGACTCAGCCCGTTGAATCTTTCAGGGGGAACCACGATGCGGTTTTACCGCGTAAGTTTACTTTGCATTACGGTACTACCATTCCTTTGAGAGCAAGAGGGTTCAGAAGAGGAGAATTGAGTATTTCGCCGAATTTTTTATTCCAACAACAACGGGATTTCCAACAATTCAATTACGGATTGTATCTGAACCGGAAATCTATTGTGGCAGGGTTGTGGCTCAGACAAAATTTCAAGTTTCATTACGATGCCGTAATGTTTTTGATCGGTTATATACAGAAAAAAATAAAATTTGCGTATAGTTATGACCTTACAGTGTCTAAATTGAGAAATTCAACGCTGGGGGCACATGAGATTTCATTTGGATATACTTTTAATTGTCCGAAGAAAAAACGCAAATTTAGGACAATAAGTTGTCCGTCGTTTTAGTTATATTTAATGAGAAAATTTATCCGGATATGAAAAAAATAAATTCTATCTACAATCTTTTAATGATTTTCGGGGCAAGCCTGTTATTGTATTCTTGCGCTAGCAAGCCTAGATCCCAAACAACCGGTTGGAATTATAACGATCCCGATAACGGGGGGTTTGAATATGTTGATTATGATGAGCAGGAAACCGGTCCCGGATTGGTATTTATTGAAGGTGGTACCTTTTCCATGGGGTTGCACGAACAAGATGTAATGTACGATTGGAATGCTATTCCCAGGAGAGTGACCGTATCCTCTTTTTACATGGACGAATATGAAATACGGAATGTAGATTATCGTGAATATCTTTATTGGTTGCAAAGAGTCTATATCGATTATCCGGAAGTATATCAAAAAGCATTGCCGGATACGCTGGTGTGGCGTTCCAAGTTAGCGTATAACGAGCCTTATGTGTTGTATTACTTCAGACATCCGGCATACCAGGATTATCCGGTGGTAGGGGTAAACTGGTTGCAGGCTAATGACTATGCTGCTTGGAGAACCGATCGTGTAAACGAAATGATTATGGTGCGCGAAGGTTTGATGTATATGGACCCGGTGGGACAGACAGGTGAAGAAAACTTCAATACCGAAGCTTATTTGGCCGGGCAATATGAAGGTGCCGTAAAAAATCAGATGGAAGATTTGAATCCGAACAACGAATACAGAAGGGTGAGAATGGAAGATGGAATTTTCTTGCCGCGATACAGACTTCCTACCGAAGCGGAATGGGAATTTGCCGCATTGGGACTTATTGGAAACATGAGAGCGCCTGAAAGAATTTTTGATCAAAGAATATACCCGTGGAACGGTCATTATGTGAGAATGGACGGAAGGATGGACGGCTCTCCGAAAGATATTGGTAAGATTAGAGCTAACTTTGTAAGAGGTAGAGGCGATTATATGGGGATGGCCGGCGCTTTGAACGACGAGCATGATATTGTTGCACCGGTTTATGCTTATTGGCCAAACGATTACGGCCTTTATAATATGGCCGGAAATGTGAATGAATGGGTAATGGATGTTTACAGACAATTGACTTCCGTGGATGCCGACGAATTCAGACCGTTTAGAGGAAATGTTTATAAAACACAAGTAAGAGATGAAGAAGGAGCCATAGCGGAAAAGGACAGTTTGGGAAAAATACAATGGCGAGAAGTAACTGACGAAGAGGCTTTCGGTAGGTATAATTACAGAACTGCAGATAATATTAACTATCTTGATGGGGATTATGCTTCTTCTATAGATTATGATAATGAAGGAGCGGATAAATCAAACAAAAATTCCGACAGAATGTATTATACCGGTAAGAAAGGAACGGATGGTAATTGGAAAAAAGGTTATCTGGGAAGGATAGATGCACAATCAATGGTGACAAACAGAGCTAGGGTATATAAAGGCGGAAGCTGGAGAGACCGTGCTTATTGGCTGCAACCCGGTGCCAGAAGATTTTTGGATGAAGAACAAAGTCGTGCCGACCTTGGTTTCCGTTGTGCTATGCACAGGGTTGGTTCTCAGGTACAAGGTGTGAAGTAATAAAAATTTATAGTTCTTTGTGATAAGAAAAGGCTGTCTTGCGTGGCAGCCTTTTTATTTTAAACGATGAGGAAGTTTTTATTTGTCATATTGTTGTTTTTATTGGCCATCAAAGCCTTTCCTACTCATAACAGAGCGGGAGAAATAACCTATCGGCAAATAGGACCGTTAACCTATGAAATTACCATTGTTACTTATACATACAGTCTTTCGCCTGCCGATAGGCCGGAGTTGGAAGTGCAATGGGGCGACGGCACTACATCCATAGTGCAACGCATAGAAAAAATACAATTACCCAATTACTATCAACGTAATACTTATAAGGGGACGCATACTTATCCCGGTCCGGGTACTTATTTGATTGTTATGGAAGACCCGAACCGAAACGAGGGGGTACTAAACATACCCGGTTCTGTAAATGTGCCTTTTGCCATAGAAACCGTCTTGCAAATAAATCCCACCGAAGGGCAAAATAATACGCCCATTTTGTTGAATCCACCTATTGATAAGGCTGCAGTAGGGAGGGTTTTTATTCATAATCCCGCTGCTTATGACCCGGATGGAGACAGCCTGTCGTATCAACTTACGGTATGTTTGGGAGAACATGGAGAACCAATTCCCGGTTATACCTATCCTCCGGCAAGTCATGATTTTTATGTTAATCCTCTAACCGGAGATTTGGTGTGGAATACTCCGACCGTTCCGGGAAAATATAATGTGGCCATGCTAATAGAAGAATGGCGTAACGGTGTAAAAATAGGTAAGATTGTCCGAGATATGCAAATTGAAGTATATGAATCCGATAATCACGAGCCCTTTATTGACAGCATTCCGGATTTTTGTGTGGTGGCGGGAGATACGGTTGAGGTGGTTATAAATGCTTACGATCAGGACAATGATATTATTACGCTTACCGGTAATGGGGGACCGTTTTATTTGGACAGTACTTTGTCTTTGGAAGTATTGGAACAAGTCCCCGGTCATACAAAAGTACGATTTCAGTGGATCACAAAGTGTGATTATGTGAGGAAGCAACCTTATGAAGTGGTCATAAAAGCCAGTGATAATAGCGATGACCTTGAATTGACTAATACACGCACTTTTAACATAAAAGTGGTAGCTCCCGCTCCTCAAAATTTGCAGCTGGTTCCGGGCAATAATACCGTTGCTTTGTCTTGGGAGCCATGTGCTTGTACCAATGCGAAAGGTTATTACATTTTTAGGCGAAAAGGTAGCTATTCCTATACACATGGAGTCTGTGAAACGGGAATTCCTGCTTATACGGGGTATGAAAAAATAGGCGAAGTACAAGGATGGGGAAATACCGGATTTATAGATGATAATGGAGGTGCCTATTTGGAACAAGGGTATGTGTATTGTTACAGGGTGGATGCTTATTTTAAGGATAGTGCAGAGAGTTATATCTCCGAAGAAGCATGTACGGAACTGATACGAGGAATTCCTATTATTACCCATGTGAGTGTGATAAATACGGATGAAAATAACGGCAAGATTTATTTGGCTTGGTCCAAGCCGGTGGAATATGATACCGTGAATGCTCCAGGTCCATATAAATATTTGATTTACAGGTCGGATGATATGTACGGATTGAATTTTATCCTGATTGATTCAATGGTCGATTTGAACGATACTATTTATACGGATTCGCTGCTGGATACAAAGAATAAGCAATATTCCTATAAGATAGAGTTTTACAACGATCAACCCGGTAATAGATTTTTAATTGGTCAGCCAGAAATGGCATCTTCGGTGTATCTTACTACAATGGCTTTGGACAATGAAATGGTTTTGAAATGGAAATATAATGTTCCGTGGCTAAATGATTCTACCGTGATTTATAAAAGAAATTCTTCTGGCGTCTTTGATTCCATAGGGTTAGCATACGGAAATATTTATGTGGATACCTCGTTGAAAAACGGGACGGAATATTGTTATAAAGTAAAAACCATAGGACATTATAACATAGATAATATTGTTGATCCGCTTTATAACCAATCGCAGGTAAAATGTGACATTCCGGTAGATACGGTAAAGCCTTGTCCGCCTACTTTGTCGGTGGCATCTCATTGTGCCGAGGGATATAATTTTTTGGAGTGGGCTACGGAAGATAGTTGCCGGGATGATATTTTAGGATATCATATTTATTACACTCCTTTTATAAACGGTGCCCCCGACTTAATTGCCAATGTGGCTGCCGATGTCAATTCTTATGCTCATTTTCCTTCGATGTCTATGGCGGGCTGTTATACCGTTACTGCGGTTGATTCCGTTGGAAACGAAAGTAAGCCATCGGTAAGGGTATGTGTGGATTCGTGCTCTTATTACGAATTACCCAATGTGTTTACTCCTAATGGAGACGGCCGGAACGATTTGTTTAAACCGGGACCTTATAAATTTGTGGATCATATTGATTTGAAGATTTACAACCGATGGGGGGCTTTGGTTTTCGAGACAACGGATCCGGATATAAATTGGGACGGGCGGCTAATGAATACGGATAAGAAAGTGTCTCCCGGGGTATATTATTATGTGTGTGATGTTTATGAATACAGGCTGACCGGTATTGTACCCAGAACGATAACCGGTTTTGTTCATATCTTTTACGGTAAAGATGAAGAAAATATCAATCCTTGACATATTACTTGTATTGATTATATTGCCGTTTGCCGTTTTTGCACAGAATAACAAGAAAAAAGTTGAGGCATTTGTTTATTATTCGGAGTATGATTCCGCTTTGTATTATTTGCAAAAGGTTATTAAGATAGAACCCGAAAATGCCGATTGGTATCTACTCAAAGGAGAAATTCTGTATCGGAAGGGTAACTTGAATGGTGCCATAAATAATTTTTTGACAGCCGACCAATTGAAACCTCATATTGCGGACTTTCAGTTGGCTAAAGTGTATGCAAAGTTGGGGGAAGTGAAAAAGAGCTGCGAACTGTTGGA
>CAYMVE010000006.1:0-33270 GCA_964393715.1 uncultured Bacteroidales bacterium
GTACAGTCCTTTGAACAGTGCTTTGTTGCCCTCGAAAATTTCTTTCAGCGTATCCACAAAAAGGCTTTTGCCGAAACGGCGGGGGCGGGACAGGAAAACATAAGCATAATTTTTTATAAGTTCCAATGCCTCTTGGGTCTTGTCTGCATAAACATAACCACCTTCTATTATTTTGCCGAATGTTTGTATGCCGATAGGGAGTTTTTTCATCGTTTGAATTTTTTCACAAATTTAATTAAAAAACCGGTTCAGTTTTTATGGGAAGATATGCTGTCGTATCTTTTCCTTGCTTCTTCTGCAAAAATACTCTCGGGGTAATCGATCATGATTTTTTTGTAATATTTCAAAGCTTTTTCCGGTTGGTTCAGTATTTTGTCATATAGCGTGGCAAGCCGGTATAAGGCATTATCTGCCAGGATGTCGAACGGATAATAATCAACTATGTACTTATAAGCTTCAATGGCTTGTTGGTATTTCCCACTGTTTTCATACAATTCACCTTTTTTCAGATAAACATCATCTATAATACTGTGTTCGGGAAACCGGGAGATGATACTGTCCAGGGAAAGGATAGCCAAAGAATCGTAGCCTGCAAAGTCCAGCAACATGGCGCGTCCGTACATTTTGAGTGGCGTTGTATTAGTGTCAAAAGAGGTGTTGTTTACTATAAATTCGGATAATTTGAAGGCGTCGTTGGCTACGGGCTTGGAGGTGCTGCCTTTGAGTACATCCAGCAGTGCTTTTGCCCACTTGATATCGCCTTGATAGAAAGCCATATATGCTTTTTTCAGTTTGGCCTTGTCTCTGAGTTCCGGTGCGGTATTTTGTCTTTCTATACGAGAATAGATGATGGTGGCAGTCCACGGATCACCGTTTATTAAATACATGTCTCCAAGTATCAGTTTGAGTTCCCATAATTTGGGCGGGTCAAAACGAGGAGCATATTTTTCGGTTACCGTTTCCAGAAAGTGGATGGCCGAATCCGGTTTGTGCAAAAATTTTCCTAACAGAAGAGCATAATTTTTAACGGCGGGAAAGGTTGAGTTGTTGTAGGAGTAAGTTTCGAAGGTGGCTTCGAAATCTTTTTTCAAGATATAAAGTTCGCGTACGGGTGTTTTTTTATTTTGGGTCAGTTTTAGAAAAAGGGTTTGTAAGTAATAGGTTTTGGCGAATAGGTATTGCAAGGAATTTTTGTCGTATTTGTCCATGATATGGGTAAATGCTTTGGTAGCCAACTCATATTGTCCGTTGTTCATCAGGGTTTTGCCGATGCTAAGGATTTGTTCCGGATTTTTTTCCCTTCGGTCCAAAGCCAAAGCATAATGCAGTGCTTCACCATAACGGTGTTGTTGCAAAAGCAACCATATCATCAAGTTGGTATATTGGGTTTCCGAGGGCTTTTTCTGTATCCGTCTTATGAGTTCTTTTCGCAGTATCGGTACTATTTCGTTGTTTGCCGAAGAGGTTATCATATACTGTAACCGTCCTTTGACGGTCTCGTAATAATCGGGAGAAGTGGCCAACATGTCCAGATAAGCGTTTATCATTTTGTCGTATTTGCGTTGTAAAAAATACAATTGCCCGAGTTCCATATTGAATGTGTAGTCCTTTTTAAATTTTTTCTTTGCAGTCAAATATAGTTGCTCGGCATATTTGTATTCCCGAATATTGATAAACTGGTTGGCGGTGGATATTACGGAAGTTTTGCCGGGAGGGACGGATTTTATTACTTTTTCGAAAATGCTTTCTGCTTTGGCGGTATCTCCTGACATCTTATAGGCTTGTCCCAATATAATTTTGTAATAAGGTGTGTTTTTATGCGTGCGTACGGCCTTTTTGGCTTCTTTGATGGCTTGTTGGTATTGTCCCGTTTGGTACAAACAGTTGATATAGAAAGTGAAGTAAGTACTGGTGCCGGTTCTGTCAAACAGTTTTTTGTAGATTTCCGCTGCTTTGTCGTACTCGTTGTTGCGATAGTATTGATAAGCCAATAAATAATCTTGTGTGGTTGAGTTTTGGGCGTAAAATGCTGCCGAAACAAAAGATAATATGAGGATGACGAGGATTTTTTTCACTTTTCCTGGTTAAAGATTTAACAATGAATCTGCTACGGATTTCAATTCGTGGTATTTGCTTTTGTTTTGTTGTAAATTTTCAAATAGTTCGTGTGTTTTTTGTACGACTATTTTCGTTGCTTTTGTTTCGTCGTTTAAGTATTGGTTGAGTTTGGAGGTGTCCGATTTTGCCAGTAACGGTATATCATGTTTCAAATCGTTCAATTGATTTACGGTGTAGGTCAAATTCATGGCAATCTCTCCGGTTTTGTTATCCAGTTTTTTGAAAAACTTATACAGGTTCATGTAAGCTCCTGTTTTGGTTAGTGTTTGATTATCAGGAGGTAATGTATCGAGCAATGCAGACAGCTTAGGGGCGTTTCTTTTCATTTCTAATTTTATGGTTTGGGCAATGCTGTCGGATTTAATTTGTAGTAGCAAAGCTTGTGCGGAATCGAGTTGCGTCAAAAGCGAATCTATCTTGTGGGTTGCTTTTTCCGTATAGGTATGGCCGGTACAGGATCCGGCTATGATGATAATGCCTACTAAAATTTTGTGTAATGTTTTCATAATCAGATGTTTTTTAGAAAGTCTTTTAGTTTGAACGGATATTCTACTTCTATTATTTGTTTGTTATATACGATTGAAATGGAAGCGGTTTCTTCGGAAACCACGATGACCGGTACGCCGGTGTCGATATTCATGGATAAGGCAGAACGGTGCCGCATGCCGAAGCGTTCGTCTATTTCGATGTCGTTATATACCGGCAGTACGACTTTGGCGGCAACGATTTTGTTCTTGTGAATAATAACGGCTCCGTCGTGCAAAGGATTGTTTTTGAAAAATATGGATACAAGGGTTTCGTGGTGTACTTCGGCATTCATAATGACTCCTGTTTGGGCATAAGAGCTTAGCGGCAATCTTTTGGAATAAACGATAAGGGCTCCGGTTTTGTTGTGTGCCAGAATGGAAACCGCTTTGATGATTTCTTCTATAACCCTGTCCGTTTCATTATGTTCTTCGGTTTTGTGGTGCTTAAACAATTCTTCGATGTGGACCAATGACAATTGCGAGAAATACTTGCTGCCTATCATCAAGAAAAAGCGCCTGAGTTCCGGCTGGAATACCACTAATAAGGCTACCACACCTACGCCCATAAACTGGCCTAATATCAGGCTTAACATTTGCATGTTTACTGCCTTTACGATGAGCCATATCAGATAAATAGCGAAAAATCCCGCAAAAATATGAACGGCAATACTGTCTTTGAGCAATTTGTAAAACTGATACAGCAAAAATGCTACCAACAGTATGTCCAGAATGTCAAAAAAACTTATGGTTATGAAGAAGTTAAATACCATATCTTATTTTTTGCGACTTCGCAAGTTAGTAATTTTTTCGTTTGTAAGTTAAGACTGTACAAAGCTAATATCTTTTTTGTGATTACTTTTACACCATATTTTGTAGATTATGAATGGTCGTTACCGAAAAGCATCGGATTTTTACAAAAGTTTTTTTGATGTACGAATCCAAAAAATATCGATAGATGCCGGTTTTACTTGCCCCAACCGGGACGGTACCAAAGGATATGGCGGATGTACTTATTGTAACAACCGGGTTTTTATGCCTTTTTTTTGTACTGCTGCCAAGAGTATTACCGAACAGTTGGAAGAAGGTGTCCGTTTTTTCGGAAAGAAATATAAGACGGGGAAATATTTGGCTTATTTTCAGGCGTATAGTAATACCTATGCACCGATTCCCCGGTTGAAACGCTTGTACGAAGAGGCGCTTTCGGTAGATAATGTGGAGGGGCTTGTAATAGCTACCCGTCCCGATTGTGTAAACGAGGAGATTTTAGAATATTTGGCGGAATTATCCGAAAAATATTTTGTGCTGGTGGAATATGGGGTGGAGTCTGTATATGATGAGACTTTGCTTGCTATAAATCGCGGTCATGATTTTGAGACATCTCGTAAAGCGTTGGAGTTGTCGGCTAAGTTTGGATTGCATACCGGAGTTCATCTGATTCTGGGACTGCCGGAGGAGACCAAAGAAATGATGTTGCATGCCGCAAAAGTTATATCGCAGCTGCCTGTAACATTGTTGAAATTGCATCAGTTGCAAATAGTTAAAGGTACTGCTATGGAAAAAGATTTCCGGAAACATCCCGAAAAATACAATTTGTTTCACGATGTTAATGATTATGTGGAGTTGGTTATTGATTTTTTGGAACATTTGCGTCCGGATATTTACATAGAGCGTTTTACAAGTGAGGCACCGGCCGGATTGCTGGTAGCTCCCCAATGGGGCGGACTGAAAAATTATGAAATTACACATCGCATTGTTGCGAGGATGACCGAACGCAATACTTATCAGGGGAAGCGATATGCACCCTAATCATCTGACGGAAGCTCTATTTTTACGAATTTTTTTATTTTTTCCACGGCATTGTGGTATTGTGATTTGACATTGCCCAGACTGATGTTGAGGATTTCGGCAATATCTTGATGTTTCATGTTTTCGAAATACCGCATTTCAAAAATGGCTTTTTGTTTAGGCGGTAATTGGGTTAGGGCTTTTTGCAGTCTTTTTTCTATGGTGTCTCCCGAAAAAAAAGCGTCATTTTCAACGGTTTGGAGCTGCAACATTTGGTAGTCGTCCACCGGAATAAAAAATCGTTTGTTTTTTTTATTCAAAAAATTGATGGTTTCGTTGTAGGCAATGCGATATATCCATGTAAACAGTTCCGAATCGCCCCGGAAAGATTGTATGTTGATCCAGATTTTCAGAAAGATGTCTTGTACCAGATCTTCCGTGTCGTCATGAATGATTACCATTTTGCGAACGAGTGAATAAATGCGAGCCGTGTATTTTTGCACGAGCAGTTCGAATCCTTTTTCTTTGGTAGCGGGATTTTCCAGTAATAACAATATTCTTTTGTCGGATATTTCCAATAGGCACGTTTTTTAGGGCGGATATGTTTTTTTGACAAAAATAGGATTTTATGGTTTAATTGCCGGCCCTAAAATTATTCTTTGTCAGGATGCCAGCGTACCATTTTTATCAAGTTGGGGAATGCATAAGGTTTATATACCGATTTGTCTTTGAGTACCCGTAAACAGTCTTGTATGCCCTCCGTTATGCTGGGGTGCGGATGTATGGTGCGTAAGATCTGATCGATGCTGTTTTTTTGGTTCATCATGTGGGCGATAGATACGATAAATGCCGAAGCTTGCGGACCGGCTGCCCGCATACCCAGTATTCGTTCTTCGCCGTCGTCACTGGCCATAATTTTTATGAAACCTTCGGTGTCTCTCATGGCCAGTGCCCTGTTTATTAGTTTGTTGGAGTAGGATACCATCTTGTAGGGGATTCCTTGTGCTTGCAGCATTTTTTCATTGAGGCCAACGGCTGCTACTTCCGGTTTGAAAAACATAAGGGTAGGCATGTTGTAATAGCTGAGCGGATAGGTAAGGTTGTTGTATATGGCTCTGATGGCATAGCGTCCTTGCATTTCGGCTACACTATACAGTTGGGTTGAGCCGGTAATGTCTCCGATAGCAAAAATGTTGTCATAGCCTTTGGAGGAATAGGCTTTCAGATGCTCGTCCACTTTGATAAAACCTCTGTCGGTGGGAGTGATACCTACATTTTCCAGACCGAGGTCTTCGGTGTTGGGAATTCTTCCTATCGATATCAAAGCGGTGTCCACTTCCATTACTTCGCTGTGTCCGTCTTCATAGTCCAATACCACTTCCAGTTCGTCTTCATTTTTCCTTATGGTTCTCAGGTTGGCCGTATGATGGATGATTACTCCGTTTTTTTCCAGATTTTTTGAAACGAAATCACTTACATCGTCATCTTCGAATGGGATTACCCGGTGTTGCCGGTCAAGCAAATGAACTTCGGTTTGCCGGAAGTTGGAAAAAATGGTGGCATATTCGGTACCGATTATACCTGACCCCACAATTACCAACTTTTCCGGGAATTTGGTCATCCTTAATATATCGTTGGAATCGATGATTTGTTTGTGGTCTATTTGAATGCCCGGGTACGGACGCGGACGCGAACCGGTAGCTATAATAAAATGGTCGGCTTGTATTTTTTCAAAAGTTCCGTTATTGCAGGCTATTTCTATGGTGTGATTGTCTAAAAAACGGGCATGTCCTTGCTTCAAGGTTAGGCTTTTGTCCGGAAACCTTCCGGGGTTAAGCGTTTCTATTTGTGATTTGATTTGATTTACTTTGGTTTTGGCTACGGCTTTTACCGATTTCAAAACTTTTTGGAAATCCACATTGAGGCCGGAAGCTCTGAATCCTCGGTCTATGCTTGCAGCAATGGAGTAGTCCTGAGATAATTGCCACATGGTTTTGGAAGTTAATGCACCGTGAAATACACCGGCTCCACCCAAAGCCGCTTTTTCTACAATACAAACATGTTTTTTCATGTCAACGGCTCGCATAGCCGCTGCAAATCCGGACGGACCGCTTCCTATAATGACCAAATCGTATTTTTTCATGCTTTTGTCAAAAATTATTGTTGTTCGGGCGTGTAAATATACGCTAAGATTGATAATTATACAAAAGGAATATCAAATTACCTAAAAATAGCTACCTACTTGTAGGTATTTTTGAAAAAAAATGAGAATTATCAATTTCGTGTATGATAAATAATGTTTTTTTTGTTTCCAAACAATATTCAGTTATGAATGTCTTGGAAATAAAGAATAACAAGGGGTTGGATATTCCTATCAAAGGCATTGCGGCTAAGCGGCAAGTCGATTTAATGGAATCTCTCCAAGAAGTGGCTATTGTGCCGGCGGATTTTTTCGGCTCATTGTTGAAACCTGTAGTAAAGCCGGGAGAGCATGTTAGTGCAGGACAAGTAGTCATGTTTGACAAGAAAAACGAACATGTCAAATTTGTGGCTCCTGTGAGTGGGGTAGTGAAAGAAATAAGGAGAGGTGCCAAGCGAAAAATTTTGGCGTATGTGGTGGAACGGAAAGGAGATGAGAGAAAGCACTTTGAAATAAAGCATAGTAATAATGCGGACGAAATAAAGCATCTTTTGATAGAAGCCGGCTTGTGGGTGACTTTGCGTCAGCGGCCGTTCGGTTTGGTGGCTAATCCGGCTGATACTCCGGATGCTGTTTATATAACGGCTGCCGATACGGCGCCTTTGGCACCCGATTATGCCTTTATGCTGGAAAGCGAAAAAGAGTATTTTGCCAAAGGGATAAAGGTTTTATCTGAATTAGCTCCTGTTAAAATTATTGCTCCAAAAGACCAAAAAGATTTTTTCGCTTCGTTCGAAGCCGAAGAGTTGGTGCTGGTATCCGGGAAACATCCGGTAGGTAACCTTTCTTATGTGCTGCAAAAGTTAAACCCAATCAATAAAACGAACAAGGTTTGGTATATCAATCCGTGGCATGTAGTATTTATCGGCCGTTTGTTTCATCGGGGATATGTAGATCTGACCAAATCCATAGCATTAACGGGACCCGGTGTCACTACTCCGGAATATTTTAAGGTTATTTCCGGCGTCTCCGTAGCTACGGTGACCCAAGGTCGTATAGATGAAAGTAAAGAGATGCGGTTGATTTCCGGGAATGTGCTTACGGGATTCAATGCGGGAGCAGATGGCTTTTTAGGTTTTTACGACGATATGATAACCGTGTTGCCGGAAGGGCGGTATTTTGAATTTATGGGCTGGGCCAAACCCGGCTTGAAAAAATATAGTCCTTCGGGAATGTTTTTTTCCAAGTTGTTGCACTCCAAGAGGAAACGATATGTGTTTGATACCAATATGCATGGAGGAGTAAGGCCGTTTGTTATTCCCGGTGTGAGCGAAAAGTATGTGATTCTGGATATTTATCCGGCTCATTTGCTGAAAGCCATATTGGTAAACGATATTGACCTAATGGAGCAGTTGGGTATTTATGAAGTGATGCCGGAAGATTTTGCATTGATGGAATATGCTTGCGTATCTAAAATCAACATACAGGATATTGTCAAAAAAGGTATTGAGACAATTATTAAAGAAAGCTAAAAGTATTTGTATATGAGTGGTTTGAGAAATTTTATCGAAAATCTGTATAAAAAGACGGAAAAAGGGAAGCCGTTTCATTTTCTGCATTCTTCGTTAGAGGCGTTTGATACATTTCTGTTTGTGCCGGACAAAGTTACGGTCTCCGGAGCACATATACGCGATTATGTCGATTTGAAGCGGACGATGACGATAGTGGTTTTGTCTTTATTGCCGGCATTGTTTTTCGGTTGGTATAATATTGGTTATCAGCATGCTTTGGCTACCGGAGAACAGTGGAGTGTGTGGCAAGCATTGTGGTACGGATTTTTGAAGTTTTTGCCTTTGCTTATTGTTTCGTATGTGGTAGGAGGGGTTATCGAGATAACATTTGCTCAGTTAAGAGGAGAGGAAGTCAATGAAGGGTATTTTGTTACCGGTTTGCTGATTCCTATGATTGTGCCGGTAGATATTCCTTTGTGGATGTTGGCGGTAGGAGTGGCTTTTTCGGTAATTTTTGCCAAAGAAGTTTTTGGCGGTACCGGTATGAATGTTTTCAACCCGGCTTTGGTGGCAAGAGCCTTTTTGTTTTTTGCTTATCCTTTGTGGATGACCGGAGATAAGGTTTGGATTGCCGGTTTGACGGATGGGAAGGGTGTTGTGGATGGATTTTCAGGGGCTACCGTTTTAGGGCAACTGGCGGCTGAAAATGGCTCTTCTCATATCGACTTGGTCAATGGTTTGGGCCAACATTTGAGCATGGCCGACTTGTTTTGGGGGTGGATTCCCGGTAGTATCGGGGAAACTTCGTTTTTTGCCATATTGATAGGAGCTTTGATATTGTTGTTTTCCGGAGTAGGTAGTTGGCGTGTTATGTTGTCGGTATTTATTGGAGGTTTTCTTACCGCTTTATTGTTTAATTTTATCGGAGGTTCTCCGCTTATGGACTTTCCGGCATACGCCCATCTGATGGTGGGGGGATTTGCTTTCGGAGCTGTTTTTATGGCTACCGATCCGGTTACTATGGCTCAAACGAACAGAGGAAAATATATTTACGGATTCTTAATCGGGGTGTTGGCCATTTTGATACGGGTACTCAATCCTGCTTACCCGGAAGGCATGATGCTGGCCATATTGCTAATGAATACTTTTGCACCTCTCATTGATCATGTGGTAATTCAAAGACATATAGCAAAACGAATAAAAAGGTGGAACGCTAAATAAACAATTTGGTTATGAATAAGGAAAGTAATACCTATACATTTGTTTTTACAATTGTAATGATTGTGACGGTAGCATTGGGGTTGTCTTTGACAGCTATTACCTTGAAGCCTGCACAACAACGCAATGTTGAATTGGAAAAAATGCAGAATATTTTGCAGTCGGTCAATGTTCGTGTAGATTTTAAGGAAGCAGAAAAAATTTTCAAAAAGTATATTACGCAGACTTATTTGGTACGGCCGGACGGTTCGTTTTCCGAAGGGAATGCTTTTGGCATTAATCTCAAAGAGGAATTAAACAAGCCGGTATCCGAGAGGCAACTTCCGCTTTATGTGGCTGAAAAAGAGGGGCGAAAATATTATATCATCCCTTTGTATGGCAAAGGATTGTGGGGACCTATCTGGGGCTATGTAGCTTTGGAAGATGATATGAATACCATTTACGGTGTAAGTTTTGGTCACAAAGGCGAAACACCGGGGTTGGGTGCCGAAATTGTAAAAGACAAGTTCAAGAAACGCTTTGTTGGGAAAAAAATTTTTGATGAGAACGGAGCTTTTGTTTCGGTTAAAGTGGAAAAAGGCATAAAAAATCCGGGACTGCACGAGGTAGATGCTTTGTCCGGTGCTACGATTACGAGTAAAGGGGTGGAAGCCATGCTCCACGATGTTATGGAAAACTATGTTAATTTTTTCAAAAAAAATAAAAACCACGGACAATGATGAAAGAAAAAGAATCGCTGTTTTCTCCTAAAAATTTGAGGCTGATTACAGAGCCTATCGGTAAGAAAAATCCCATAACCGTATTGGTATTGGGTATTTGTTCGGCATTGGCGGTAACCGTGCAACTAAAACCGGCTATTGTCATGGCGCTGAGTGTAATGGTTGTTTTGGCCTTTTCCAATGTGGTTATTTCACTTATCAGAAAATTTATTCCCAACAGAATCCGTATCATTGTTCAGCTTACGGTTATTTCTTTTATGGTGATTGTAGTGGATCAGTTTCTTAAAGCGTATGTTTATGATGTGAGCAAACAACTTTCGGTTTTTGTGGGATTGATTATAACCAACTGTATTATTATGGGGCGTTTGGAAGCCTTTGCATTGGGGAATAAGCCATGGCAAAGCTTTTTGGACGGTATTGGTAATGCTGCCGGATACGGTTTGATTTTGGTGATTGTGGCTTTTTTCAGGGAATTGCTGGGGAGAGGGACCATTTTCGGTTATCCTGTGCTGGAGAAATTAGGGCTTTATAACATAGGTTATGAAAACAACGGCATGATGATATTGCCACCGATGGCTTTGATTACGCTTGGAGTGATTATATGGATACACCGCTCCAGGAATAAGGATTTGATTGAAAAAAATTAAAAATAACAGTATATGGAAAATTTATTCAACATATTTGTCAAGTCCATTTTTATTGACAACATGGTGTTTGCCTATTTTTTAGGCATGTGTTCGTATTTGGCGGTTTCCAAGACGGTAAAGACTTCTTTTGGATTGGGTATTGCCGTTATTTTTGTAATGGCCTTTACGGTTCCCGTAAATTTTCTGATAGATAATTATTTGTTGAAACCCGGCGCTTTGAGTTGGATTAGTGACTCGTTTAAGGATGTGGATTTGAGTTTTCTGAGTTTTATTATTTTTATTGCTCTTATTGCTTCCATGGTGCAGCTGGTTGAAATGATTGTAGAAAAATTTTCGCCGTCTTTGTATGCTTCTTTGGGGATATTCCTACCGCTTATTGCCGTAAACTGTGCCATTTTGGGCGGTTCGCTTTTTATGCAAGAAAAAGACTTTAACAATGTGGCGGAAGCTACGGCTTTCGGATTAGGATCCGGCATTGGTTGGTTTTTGGCTATTGTTGCCATAGCCGCCATTCGCGAAAAGATACGGTATTCTAATGTGCCCGCACCGCTTAAAGGATTGGGAATTACTTTTATCATTACCGGATTGATGGGGATTGCTTTTATGAGTTTTATGGGTATTAAATTGTAAAAAAGTACAAATATGGTTTTATTGGTGTCAAACGGAACAGTAGTTTTATTGGGAGTTTCTATTTTTTTGAGTATTATACTGATTTTGGTATTTATTATTCTGAAAGCCAAAGAAAAGTTGGTGCCGTCCGGAGAGGTTACCATTGACATTAATGGCGGTAAACGCCTCTTAAAAGTGCCGGCAGGCAGTACGCTGCTTTCTACTTTGAATAATGCGGGTATTCTGATGCCGTCGGCTTGTGGAGGTGGTGGCACTTGTGGGATGTGCCGTGTGCGTGTGTTGGAAGGTGGTGGCGAAATTTTACCTACAGAAACCGGTTTTTTTACCAGAAAAGAAGTGAAAGAAAAGTGGCGACTTTCCTGTCAGGTGAAAGTGAAGCAGGATTTGAAGATTTTGGTTCCGGAAGAAGTGTTTGGTATAAAGAAATGGGAATGTGAAGTGGTTTCGAACCATAATGTGGCTACCTTTATTAAGGAATTTGTAGTGAAACTTCCGGAGGGTGAACATCTCAAATTCAAATCCGGTCAATACATTCAAATAGACATACCGCCTTACGAAATAGATTTTGCCAAAGATATTGCCGTGGAAGACGAATATCGTGACGAGTGGGATAAATACGGACTTTGGGACCTGAAAGCTAAGAATACGGAAGAAACCGTACGGGCTTATTCTATGGCCAATCATCCTGCCGAAGGAGATATTATTATGCTGAATGTTCGTATAGCCACACCGCCGTGGGACAGACAAAAAAATACTTGGAAAAATGTTCCTCCGGGGATAGGCTCATCTTATATTTTTTCGTTGAAGCCGGGAGATAAAGTTAAAATATCGGGTCCGTACGGAGATTTTCTTGTTCAAGATACTGACCGTGAAATGATGTTTATTGGCGGTGGTGCCGGTATGGCACCCATGAGAAGCCATATTTTTCATCAGTTCCATACGCTGAAAACCAAACGCAAAACCACTTTCTGGTATGGTGCCCGTTCCAAAAGAGAGATTTTTTACGAAGAACATTTTAGGGCGATAGAAAGGGAATTTCCGAACTTTAAGTTTTATATTGCTTTGTCCGAACCCAAGCCGGAGGATAACTGGGACGGCTATGTGGGATTTATCCATGAAGTAATCTACGAGCAATATCTGAAAAATCACGAAGAGCCCGAAGAAATAGAATATTACATGTGTGGGCCGCCGTTGATGGCACAGGCGGTTCTGAAAATGTTGGACAACTTGGGCGTGCCTCGTGAAAATATCTTTTTTGATGATTTTGGTTCGTAAAAAAGCTTTGTAACCACCAACTGAGAGGGCGAAACATCTCGGAGCGCCCTCTTTTTTTACGGTTTGGGAATAAGTGGCAAAACGCAAACCGGGAAGCTTATTCTTCTATTGCTTCTTCTCCACTTTTTCCGCTTTTTCCCACTTCCTCAAACTGTATATCCACTACCTCTTTGTCCGTGAGTCTTTTGCCTTTGGTACCGAAGCCTTTGACCGATATAAATTCCGGCACAAATTCGCTGTACTCAGATATTTCCCCTTTTTTATTTTTTGTTTTGTAGATAATACCGACATCGACTCCTGCAAAAAACTTTATCATTTCGTTGTTTTCTCCCAAATAATTTCCGCTTTTTTCATTTTCTTTTACCAAAAAGCGTTTTACATAGATGTAGTTGTTGTTTATATCCTTGTAAATCAGCGTATAAATGTTGTCCGGATTATATTTTTCGATCAACATTAAACCATGCTCAAAGTGTAGATGCAGGTCGTAATTGTATCTTCTGAATTCCCCGTTTTCGTAAAAAGCTATGATGGTATCGTTGTCGAAAAATTCTCCCAGAAATTTACCTTTTTCTTTGGTGTTTAGCCGGTTTACTTCGGGGTCGAACCATATTTTGATACCTCCCAAAGTGGATTTACCTTTTTCTCTGAGTACTACCTTGTGTACTTCGTGTTTGGTTACTATGTTGCCTTGTGCATTACGCCCTTTGATAGACAATTCGGCGAAGTTGTAGTCAAAAACCAGTTTTTTCAGTCTTGGACGCGGTTTTAAATAGACGGTTACTATCTCGGCTTCCCCATTTGGGTTGGCACTGAAATACAATACTTTGGAGTGGTCTTTACCTTTGGTCAGGTCGTACCATTTGTCTTTGATAATTCCCGTTACGGCAAATCTTTTGGCATATATGGGGGCTATGCGTCCGTCTCGATAAATAACATTGTAAATAGTGCGTTTGTCGTTTTTGTTGAACAATCCTATGTATATGATGTTTTTACCGGCAAATCCTTTGTCGGTAACTTTGGTAACCATATATCTACCGTCTTGTAGGAAGATTATCACATCGTCTATATCCGAGCATTCGGTAACAAATTCCTCTTTTTTGAGTGAAGTGCCAAAGTATCCGTCTTTTCTGTTGACATATAATTTGAGATTACGCACAACCACGCGGTTTTGTTCTATATTTTCAAAGCTTCTCAGTTCCGTTTTTCGTTCTCTGCCTTTGCCGTATTTTTCTTTGATGTGTTCAAAATAGTTTATCGTGTATTCCGTAAGATGTGACAGGTTGTACTTTACTTCTTCTATTTGTGTTTCTATACGCTCAATATCCTTGAAAAACTTTTCGATATCGTACCGGGATATCCGGCGTATTTTGATTTCGGTAAGCCTTACCAAGTCTTCGTGGGTAATTTCGCGTTTAAAAATGTGCTTGTATGGTTCCAGTCCTTTCAAGATTTCGCTGAATATTTCTTCTTCCGTGGTTATTTCTTCTATGTTGCGGTATATGCGGTTTTCTACGAATATTCTTTCCAAGTTGGCAAAATGCCATGCTTGTTCCAACTCATCCAGTTTTATCTCAAATTCTTTGCGGAATATTTCTTTGGTATGATCGACCGAAATTTTAAGGATTTCTTGGACGGATAAGAATTGCGGTTTGTTTTCGTATATTACGGTAGCATTGGGGTACAACGATACTTCGCAATCGGTAAAGGCATATAGGGCATCTATGGTGGCATCGGCATTTACTCCGGAAGCCAAATGGATAACTATTTCTACATTTTCGGCGGTATTGTCATCAATCTTCTTGATTTTGATTTTGCCTTTGTCGTTGGCTTTTATTATGGAATCAATAAGACTGTTTGTGGTGGTAGAGAAAGGGATTTCGGTTATTACAAGTGTTTTGGCATCGAGTTTGGTTATTTTGGCTCTTACTTTAATTACGCCGCCGCGAAGTCCGTCGTTATATTTGGATACATCGGCATATCCGCCTGTAGGAAAATCAGGGTACAGTTCAAAATCTTCATTTTTCAGGTATTTTATGGCAGCATCTATTACCTCGTTAAAGTTGTGCGGATAAATTTTAGAGGCCAACCCTACGGCTATCCCTTCTACGCCTATAACCAGCAGTAGCGGAAATTTGACCGGAAGCACCACCGGTTCTTTGTTGCGTCCGTCATAGGAATCTACCCATTGCGTTACTTTCGGACTGAAAAGTACTTCCAATGCAAATTTTGACAAGCGTGCTTCTATGTATCTTGGTGCAGCGGAAGGGTCACCTGTAAGAATATTGCCCCAATTTCCTTGTGTGTCTATGAGCAGGTCTTTTTGTCCCAATTGCACAAGTGCATCACCTATGGCAGCATCTCCGTGCGGGTGGTATTGCATGGTTTGACCTATGATGTTGGCTACTTTTGTGTAACGCCCGTCATTCATTTTGTACATGGCGTGCAATATCCGTCTTTGTACAGGTTTTAGACCGTCGAGAACATTAGGAATAGCCCGCTCCATAATTACATACGAAGCGTAATCCAAAAACCAATCTCTAAAATATGACGACAGTTTGATTATTTTGGAATGCTTTTTATTTTCGTTTTGTGGTGTGTTTTGACTTGTGTTATCCATAATTAAGTTTGATTAAAAAACTTCGTCGGTTCTTAAATTGTTTATGATAAATTGTTGTCGTTTGTCTGTGTTTTTGCCCATATAGAATTTTAGCAGGTTTTCCACATTATCTTCTTTTTTTAGCGTAACGGGTTCCAGCCTTATCTTTTTTCCGATAAATTGCCTGAATTCGTCGGGGGATATTTCTCCCAATCCTTTAAACCTTGTGATTTCGGGATTACCACCGAGTTTTTTGATGGCTTTTTGTTTTTCTTCTTCGTTGTAGCAATAGATGGTTTCTTTTTTGTTGCGCACTCGGAACAACGGGGTTTGCAAGATGAACAGATGGCCGTTTTTTACCAGTTCCGGAAAAAATTGTAAAAAGAAAGTAAGTAGTAGCAGTCTTATGTGCATGCCGTCCACATCGGCATCGGTGGCTATTATTATTTTGTTGTACCTTAAGCCTTCCAATCCGTTTTCTATGTTGAGGGCAGCTTGCAGAAGGTTAAATTCTTCGTTTTTGTAAACGATTTCTTTTCGTTCGCCGTAGGTGTTTAACGGTTTCCCTTTGAGACTGAATACCGCTTGGGTCATTACATTGCGGGCTTTGGTTATGGAGCCGCTGGCGGAGTCTCCTTCTGTAATGAATATGGATGTTTCAAAGCGTAGTTCGTGATTGGTGTTATAGTGAACTTTGCAGTCTCGTAGTTTTTTGTTGTGTAAGCTTACTTTTTTTTGCAGTTCTTTTGATTTTTTTTGAATTTGTGAAATGGCTTTTCTTTCCTTTTCCGAAGCCAATATTTTTTTTAGCAAAGCGTCTGCGGTATCGGGATTTTTGAATAAGTAATCTTCCAGGTTTTTTCTTACGAAATCTCCTACATAACTTTTTATCGACGGTCCGTTGGGAGCCATGTTTTTAGAGCCCAGTTTGGTTTTGGTTTGCGACTCAAACACGGGTTCTTCTATGCTTACACTTAATGCGACCGCTATGGATGCTTTAATATCCGATGCATTAAAGTCTTTTTTGTAAAAATCCCGAATGGTTTTTATGAGGGCTTCGTTAAAAGCCGACACATGCGTACCTCCTTGGATGGTGCGTTGGCCGTTGACAAAACTGTAATATTCTTCTCCGTAATGGTGTGTATGGGTGAAGGCCAATTCCACATCTTCGCCTTTGAAATGTATAATAGGATAAATGGGTTCACTGCTTAAATTGTCTTCAAGCAAGTCTATCAAGCCTCTTTTGGAGTAAAACAATTTGCCGTTGAAATAAATTCTTAATCCCGAATTGATATAGACATAATTCTTTATCAGTTGTTCTACAAAGTCAAATTCGTAAGAAAAACCTTCGAATATTTCCTCATCGGGCAGGAACTCTACCAGTACTCCGTCGGGTTCTTCGGTTTTCCCCGTTTCTTCGCTTAGGAATCGACCGCGTGAGAAAACCGTTTTTTTGTATGCTCCGTCACGAAATGAAGTTACGGTAAACTCTATGGACAAGGCGTTTACGGCTTTCAACCCCACACCGTTTAATCCTACTGTTTTTTTGAATGCATTGCCACCGTATTTGGCTCCCGTATTAATTTCCGATGCTACTTCCTTCACTTTACCTAATGGGATGCCTCGTCCGAAGTCTCTGACTTTTACACGATTGTTGTCGTCAATTATAACTTCCACTTTTTTGCCGAATCCCATCAAAAATTCGTCCACCGCATTATCCACTACTTCTTTCAGAAGGATGTATATGCCGTCGTCCGGTGTGGATCCGTCTCCCAATTTCCCAATATACATGCCCGGACGTCTTCTTATATGTTCTACCGGGTCGAGTTTCTTTATATCCTCTTCTGTATAATTATAGTTTTTGGTATCTTTTTGCATCGAAAATAATTTTTTGCAAAGATAAATTAAAAATCTGTGTGTGTGTTGGTCACTTTTTTCTTGTTTTATGTAAAATTAATTTGATAGATTGAATAAATTTGTTTTATTTTGCAAAGAGTTTCGGGCAACCATTTTTTAATTAAATTGTATAAATAAAAAATTAAGTTATGATGAAAAAGATACTGTTTGTTTTAATAGGCATGTTTTTGTTTTCCGGTATGATTGTGGCTCAAGATTATGATAGTTACAGTCATCCTATGAAGAACCGTAAGGTTTTGGTCAAAAAAGAAGGGAAAGAAAACAAAACAACTACGCATGATTATTTGAAAGAAAAAATTGAATACCTGAAAAATCTCGATGAATACAGGCGGATAAATGATGTGCCCGAGGATTTCCCAAAATTTGAGGATACAGGACATCCCAAAGCGGATTTGGACAGGTATTATCGTGCCAAACAAGAATGGATAAAAAACAATCCGGAAAAATTTGAAAAAATTAAACACCTTAATCTTTAAAAATAATGGTTATGAAAAGGATAATTATATTTTTAACGCTATTGTTAGCAGGATTATGGGGTATAAATGCCCAAACTACCTTTAGCAATAACAATGCGGTTTCTATTCCGGACAATAATTCTACCGGGGCTTACTCCGAAATAAATGTAACCGGATTGAATCCCGTATCGCAAGTAGTTTCCGTCCAGGTAAACATTAGTCATTCTTATGATGGAGATCTGACTTTATTGTTGGAATTTTATGACGATTCTTGGGTGCTTTCAAGTAATAACGGTGGGAGTGGTGATAATTACTCCAATACGGTTTTTACCAATTCGGCCTCTACGAGTATAACCAGTGGTGCTGCTCCTTTTAACGGAACTTTTTTGCCGGAACAAACTTTGCCGACTTTTAATGAGAATTTTAATCCGAATGGTGTGTGGCGGCTCCATGTGATAGACGGATCCAGTGGAGATAATGGAACAATAAACAGTTGGTCCATAACTTTTGATGCGGCGCCTTGTGATAATCTTGATTTTGTAGGATTGCCTTCGACGGAACCCTGTAATGACGGCTCGGATACTTTGTATGCTTCGAACGGTTTTACTTTTCCTGCACTGTTTTTTGAATTTAATATTGATGCGGATGCGGAAGGTTCTACTTCTGACAATCATGTTGTTATATATGAACACAATGGAAGTAATACTTATACCGTTTACGATGGGTATGTAACAACCGATAGATTTACACTGTATGCTACGGGGCCCTATTTTAGTCCTTCTTGTACTTATTCATTTACGGCAACAGATAATGATGGCACAATGAGTTGGTTGGTGTACGACAGGAACGGGACTTATACTTCCGGTTCTTTTACAAATACCACGGTTACGGAAGGGAATTTTGTACCGGCCGGCGTGGCAACTTGGGATTGTACTCCTACTAATGGAATTGTGTACCAAACGGATTACGGTGCGGCTTTGTTTAATCCTTCTACAGTTGGGCCGGGTACTTATACCGTTACTTATTCGTTTGATAATCAAGGAACAGGTCCGTTGCATTGTTCCGGCTCTGTTTCTCATACCGTAACCATTTCCAATCCATGGAATGCCTCCTGGAATCCGCCCAGTACCGTTTGTAGTGCAGATGCTCCGTTGACATTGAGTGATTATGTAACCGGAGATGCTGGAGGTTCTTTTAACGGACAAGGAGTTGTAAACGGTGTTTTTTATCCGGCAAATCTCAGCGGTAATGTTACGATTACTTATTCCGTTGGAAATTCCAGTGCTTGTTTCAGCAGTGAACAACATGTTATTTATGTAGAGCCGCAACCTACGGCTGATGCGGGAAGTGATTTCGGGGTTTGCGGTCTTTCACAGGTGCAATTGAACGGAAGCGCCACTAATTATACTTCCGTACAATGGAGTGTGGTAAATGGTACGGGAACCTTAAATAATGCCAATTCTTTAAATGCTACTTACGATCCGGGACCGGCCGATATTACCCACACCGTAACTTTTGAATTAACGGTTCATAATGGAAGTGCTTGTTCGGATGCTACCGATCAGGTAAATGTTACCTTTTATGAAGGGCCGACCGCTTCGGCTACTACTGATGATGTTACCAGTTGTATAAATCCGGATGGAGAAATTCATGTGTCTGCTACGGGAGGGGAATCTCCTTATCAGTATTCCGTTGACGGAGGTTTGAACTATCAATCATCCGGAGATTTTGGCGGATTGATGGCCGGTAGTTATACCGTGGTAGTAATGGATAATCATTCTTGTACCGATACTTTGTCTAATGTAATTGTAAATAACTCTACCGGACCGAATATTGATAGTGTGGTGGTTTCGGATGTTTCTTGTCCCGGAGCAGGGGATGGTTCATTAACGATTTATGCAACCGGTTCTAACCTTGTGTATAGTATTGATAGTGCGAATAGTTATAGTTCGCAGAATACTTACACCAATCTAAATGGCGGTACCTACTATGTATTCGTTAATGATGGTGGAGGTTGTCAAGCCACATCTACCGTTCAGATAAATGAGCCGGATCCGATAAGTTTCAATTTTGACATAACGCCAGTTTCTTGTAGCGGTCAATGTTCCGGAGCTATTTCTGCCCAGCAAGTTACCGGGGGGACTCCTCCTTATACTTATTCTTGGAGCAATGGTGCCACTACTTCTTCTTTGAGCGATTTGTGCACCGGAGATTATATCCTTACTATAACGGATGCTCATAACTGTACTAAAATAGATACGGTTACTTTGACGGCTCCTCCGGCTATGGATGTGTCGTATAATGTTGAAGCCGGTAATTGTAATGAAGACGGGGCTACGGTTACTTTGACGGTAACCGGTGGTGCAGCGCCTTATACTTATTTATGGAGTAACGGTAATAATACAGATTCGGAAACTTTCCACCAAGCCGGATATTATAGTGTCTCCGTAACGGATGCAAATGGATGCGAAGTTGTAGTGGATTCTATTGAAGTAAACTTGCCGGATCCTCTGGTGATTACGGAAGATTCAATAGTTGTAGCCAGTTGTTTGGGAAGTAACGACGGTGCTATTTACATAAGTGTAACCGGAGGCACCGGAACTTACAATTATTTGTGGAGTAACGAAATGACAACGGAAGATTTGACTGATATTGCTACCGGAAATTATGCAGTAACTGTCACTGATGAAAACGGATGTTCCGCTACGGCAAGTTTTGATGTCGGCACTGGCGAAGGTGGTGTTGTAGTGTCGCATAATGTATGGATGGATGAGCATCATTTGGCTAATGTTGATTTGAATGTTACCGGTGGTACACCCCCTTATACTTATTCGTGGAGTAATGGAGCAGCTAGCGAAGATTTGACAGGAATAGATCATTCGGCAACCTTTATGGTTACGGTAACTGATGCAGACGGCTGTATAGGATTGGATACCATCAATGTAAGTCCGGAGCTGTATATTGCAACGGTAATTACTCCGAATGGCGATGGAAAAAATGATACTTGGAAAATTATAGGATTGGATAAGTACAAAAATGTGATACTGGAAGTGTATAATAGGTGGGGAGATATAGTTTTCAAATTTGAAGGAAGCGGAGAAGCATACATGTCACCGGAAAATCAGTGGGACGGAACAGGCAAAAGCGGTAAATTGTTGCCTTTCGGTTCGTATCTGTATATTGTGAATGTGGGAGATGAGGTATATAAGGGTACTATCGTAATCAAATAACTTTGAAAAGGCCTCCTTCGGGAGGCTTTTTTACATATTCTCTTTTTGTTTTTACACCTGCTTGATTAAGTGTTGAGGTAGTAGCGATGTGCAACTCAATTTAGGATAAAATATTGCAACCTGTTTTAATAAAAATTATACCTTTGCAATTAAATAGATTTTAAAATGAAATTAAGACTTTTCCAGTTTATTTTTTTGCTGTTATTTCCTCTGAGTTTTTGGGCACAGATAAATAGATATGGTTCTGTATTAAATAACTATTTCTCCCCGGAAATTTATAAAGGAAGCAGTAGAAATAATGCTATTTTACGAAATAAAATTAATGGTAAAATTTATATTGCTAATGGAACTGCCGGTGTGTTAGTATATGATGGTGTAAACTGGGAAAAATTCTTTTTAAATAACAGATCTACCGTTTATTCGTTGGCTCAGGATAGCAATGGAGTGGTATATGTTGGAGGAATAGATGAATTTGGATGCATAGAAAATACACCGGATGGAGGCTTGTGTTACAGATCTTTAAGTGATAGTATAGCAAAAGTCTTGAAATTTCAAAATGCAACAGTCTGGAAAGTGTATGTACATGATGAAAATGTATATTTTTGTTTGTTAAGGTATATTGTTAAGTTTAATTTGAATACTGGAAAATTTAATGTGGTAGATTTGCCCAAAACAAACTTTTTGACTTTTCTTACAGAAGATGGTACTTTGTTTACAGGAAATTATAATCTTGGATTATTAAGGGTTGATGGAGATACTGTTATTCTAGTAAAGAATGGAGCTTTTTTTAAACATACCGATATTTTTTCTATTGTAAATTATGAAGAAAATAAATTGCTGATTGCATACAAAATTTATTTTGAGGAAGATGGGATACAAAGGTCTCTAAATGAATTGGCTATTTATAACAAATTGAACGGTGAAGTTACCCCTTTGGAACTAAAATCTTTTACCGGGATAGATTTAAAAAAAAATTTCGAAAAAAATTTTATTTATGATATCAAAAGAGTTGGACAAAATTATTTTGCGATAGCTACGTTAGGTGCAGGTGCTTTTTTGATAGATAAAACAGGAATAGTGTGGGAAGAATATTCATCTAAAACGGGTTTGGGAAATGATTATGCTATTTCTTTGTTTTTTGATAAAGGAGCTGATAATGTGGGGGGATGGGGGGCTTTTGACAATGGAGTTTATCACATTAATATCTTTTCTCCTGTGAGAAAATTGGATGAGGATTACGGAATTGATGATATTGTGCAAAGTTCTTTCTTTTTGGATAATAAAATATATATCCAATTTCTTTCTAAGTTTGGGTATTTAGATTTTTCTGGATTAAAACCGGTTTTTCACAAAATAGAAAATGCGACATTAAATAATATTGTAATTTATGATATGGCAGCTTATGAATTATCTTCTACAAATAAGGGGATAATCATAGGAACAACTTCAGGTATTTATATTTATTCTAATGGACAACTCAACTTGCTTACCGACAAATATGTTACGACTACTATTAAAATGGGAGAAGATGATTCATCTGTTTTTTATATAGGGCTTGAAAATGGATTGTTAAAACTTCAGTATAATAAAGAAAAACATAGGTGGAAAGCTGATGCTACTTATCCTTTTTTAGATAGAAAGTTTGTATTTTCAATTCGACAAGTAGGAGATTTTTTATGGGTTACCACTCTAAGGAATGGTTTGTATAGAATAAATATTAAGACTAATACTTACAAGTATTTTGAGATAGAAAAAAAAGGATTACCAAAGTCTTCTAAATACATTGTAGAGGAATTTGGCGGAAAAATCTATGTGGCTTCGGACAACGGATTGTTCCAATATAAAAAAGATATAGATTACTTTGTGCCTAGTGATTTGGGTAGGATTTTTGACGGAAAACCAATCGAATATATTGTTTCTGATGAGAACGGTAAGGAATTGTGGGTGGTGGTGGATAATCGTTTACACAGGCTGATAGCAAAGGATGGCAAAATTGAGGACATAAGTATGTCCTATCGAATTTTGCCGGAAATGAATATAACTGATATTAACGAACATAATGGAATAGCTTATGTTGCCGGTACAAAAGGTTTTTATGCTTTGATGTTGGGAGAGGACAGTGGCTATCTGAACGGCTTGATAAATTACAAACCGGAGAATCCTTATTACCCTCAAATTTCCGTTTCGTTAATGAATCTGGACTCCGTATTATTCAAAGGGAATTATTATAATTATCGTATTGTAGGTAAAGATACCTTTTTAGTTCCTGTGCCAAATCTGGAAAAAGCCAAGCAACCGGAAGTAGTTTTGCCATTCAAATTCAGAAACTTGTCGTTTTCTTTTTCCTATCCGGATTTTTCCGGCAAAACGGAATATTCTTATTATCTGGTTAATTTTAGCGAATCGTGGTCGAAGTGGACTGCCAATAACAAAGCGGTATTTACCAACTTAAAAGAAGGTGATTATGTGCTTAAAGTCAGAGCGCGTAATGTTTATGGGGAAGTTAGTAAGGTTGCGGAATTCAAATTTACCATATTATCTCCGTGGTATAAGACTGTTTGGGCCTATATAATGTATGTGATTGCAATTATTTTAATTGTTTATTTGATTCTGAAATATTATACCCGTAAGCTGGAGCGTGATAAGAAAAGACTGGAAGAAATTGTTCGACAAAGGACAGCGGAAATTGCCCGTAAGAACAAACGCTTGCAAGAACTTGTAAATGAAGTAACGGAACAAAAAAAGATTATAGAGGAAAAGAATAAGGATATTACCGACAGTATTAAATATGCGGAACAAATACAGGTTGCCGTTTTGCCTAATCAATCCGAAGAACTGAAAGACAAAGTGGAGATATTCGTCTATTTTAAACCGAAAGATATTGTCAGTGGAGATTTTTATTTTGTGCGGTATCTCAGGTTGAAGAAATTGCTTGTTGCGGCAGCGGTAGATTGTACGGGACACGGAGTGCCAGGAGCTTTTATGAGCTTGTTGGGGGTAACTTTTTTGAATGACATACTGGGAAAAAATAGGGTGATTCATTCTAATGAAATTCTTGACGAGTTGAGAACTCGAGTCATTAATGCTTTGAATCAGGAAACCGGAGATGAAGAAAAGAAAAAGGACGGTATGGATATTGCACTGATAGAATATTTTATGGAAGATAATTTTTTGGAATTTTCCGGGGCCAATAATCCTTTGTACCTTGTGAGAAGTAAAGATAAACATGCACCGGAAGGTGTGTCCAAAGAGTTTACGGAAGACGAATACGACCGTGTTTTGTATGAATTTAAGGCCGATAGGCAGCCTATTGGTTATTCCTATGATCCCAAACCCTTTGGAAAATATGTGATAAAACCTCAAAGTGGCGACATCATATACCTTTTTAGTGATGGTTTTGCCGACCAATTTGGTGGTCCCAAAGGGAAAAAATATACTTATAAGCGATTTAAGCGTTTGTTTTTGTCAATAGCAAGCTTGCCTATCGAGCAACAAAAAGAGGCAATTGCCGAAGAAGCTAAAAACTGGATAGCTCAATCTAATGAAGAGCAAATAGACGATCAGTTGATAATCGGAATCAGATTCTTGTAATATGTGGAGGAGAGGTATCATTTGATTTTGTATTGTCCCGAATAAATATTCATATTTCCGGAGTGAGGCTGATAACATACTTTTATGCCATTAACCTGACATTGCTAGTTGGTTTTTTCAAAGTGTTGAAAGGCGTAAAAAGGGATTTGGGAACTTTCAAAGAGGAGTATCTGAAAAATTGTGTATTTTTGTTTACCGGTAGAAAACTTTTTTCAATGCTAAAAAATATAGTTTTTTTTATTCTTTTCTTTTGGGGTTTGTGGGCTCATTCTCAGAGTATAATTTTATCGGAAAATTTTGAAAATACCAATGACGGATATTTACCCGACGGCTGGACTAAAATTCAAGAAAACGGATCCGACGGATGGGTTACGGGGAATAACTTGGCCAGTAATTATTTCCAAGTGCCGCCCCATTCAAAATATGCGGCTACCAACGATGATGAGTGCAATTGTAACTCCTCGCGTAACATGCTTATTACCCCCGTTATTGATTTGACGGGATACACTGCTGTTGTGCTCCGGTTTGACCGCTATTTTACTCGCCGTTATGGTGACGATGTTTCCGTAGAGGTAAGTACTGACGGAGGTGCTACTTGGGGGGTACTTAAGAATCTACAACCTGATGAAGATTGGAAAACCGAATATGTGGACTTGTCGCCTTATGGAGGGATATCCAATGTATTAGTGGCATTTTGCTATACGGACAACGGTTATTGGGCTTCCGGGTGTGCTGTTGATAATGTAGAGATTTTTCAACCTTCTACTGCCTCTTATCGTTTTTTTACCCATCGATTTTATCCGTTTGTGTGTGCCGGTGATTCTTTTTATATAAGGTTTTCTTTGGTAAATTTATCGATTAGTGAAGTTACCGGCTTTGATGTGGATTATTATTTGGAAGGAATGTCTTTAATAAGCAAAAGTTATGGCAGCATGAATTTATCGCTTCTTGATACATTTGATTTTGAAGAAAGTTTTTATTTGCAAAACCCCGGGATTTATCATTTTATGGCTGTAGTTACTGCGGTCAACGGAACTAGTCCCGTAACATGTGATACTGTGGATTTTACCGTTTATGCGATGAGTCATTGTGGCCATGCGAATGTATTATTGGAGGAGAATACTGCAACATGGTGCGGATTTTGTCCGGAAGGCGATTTTTACCTCGACTCCTTATCTCATGTTTATTATGGTAGGGTATTCCCGGTGAGTGTGCATTATGGAGATGTTTTGAGTTTTGATGATGGAAATAAGTTGATTAATTCGTATTTTTATACTTATCCTACTTTGATGATTAACCGTTGGAAATTTGATACCGAGCCTTATATTTTTGTGTCAAATAGGTATGGCTGGTTTACTCGTGTAGAAGAGCAATTGGCACAAGTGGCACCTTTCAGGATAAACTTAACGGGAGAATATGATGCCGGAAACCGTATTTATTCGTTGCATGCCGATTATATAGCAAACGGGGAGCTTACCGGTAAATTTTCCGTTAATCTTTATGTAGTAGAGAGCGATATTGATGCTTCGGGCTATCCTGCTTTGTATCAGGTGAATGCTTATAATAACATTCCGTCTTCTCATTTTTATATGGAAGGCGATACTTTGACGGATTATCATCATAGGTATGTTCTAAGATTCCTTTCCGGAGGAATTTGGGGATATAGCGGAATTATTCCCGACACCATGCATTACGGCGATACTGCTTCTGCCGATTTTGTGGTGATAGTACCGTCTGATTGGAACGAAAATAGGTTGCTAGTTTATGCTGTGGTGGAATTTACCGGAGAAAATTCCGTGTACGACAGAAATATTGTAGCGATATCCGGCACTCCGGTTGTTAGTGGCAGTGTTTGGCGTTACTATGACGAGCAGGTGAAAGTGTATCCCAATCCGGTAAATGATAAGTTACATATTGTATGGAGTGGCAGGATAAAGTCAGCCTTTGCATACGGTATAGACGGAAAGACTTATGGTCTTAACATAAAAAACAGTGTTGTCGATGTGTCGGACTTGGGTAGCGGTTTTTATCTCTTGGTGGCTACTACAGAATCGGGAAAAGTTTTGAGGTGTAAGTTTGTCAAGAAGTAATAATCAGGGTAACATGCGGTTGTAGTACATATCATTGGTAAATGTTGTTATGATGGCTTTCAATGTGTCGCAATTGTCTTGAACATTTAGATTATTCTTCAAGTACCAATCCGTTTTGTAGTTATATATTCCTGTGATTTTTTCTCCGTCGAACAAGCAAACATGCCGGTCGTTTACATAATGGTATATGCCTGATAAATAGCCGAATGCAATATGTTTATCCGTAGTGGAGAAAATACTATTTCCCGGAGAGTAAATTTTGTCGCCATACCCCAGGTAGTGTATTATGGAGGGGAAAATGTCAATTTGTTGGGTTATTGTTTGGCTTGTTCCTTTCAATGTACTGTCTTTATGGCTGTAATAAGCGAGCAATATGGAAAATTTTCCCAATCGTGTCTGGTATTGCTTATTCCGGCTCCATGAGGTATGGTCTGCTACCAAAACGAATAAAGTATTGTCGAACCATTTGGTTTGGCTTGCTTTGGCAAAGAATTTTCTTAATGCCATATCGGTATATTCTACGGTTTTCATTACCGGAAGGTCACCGGGTTTGTCTATAAAGCGGTTCTTGTACTTTTCCGGAATTGAAAAAGGATGATGAGAGGATAATGTGAAAAGTGCTACGGCAAAGGGTTGTTGGAATTCCGACAATTTTTGTGCAAAAAATTGTAAAAACGGTTCATCGTATATACCCCATGCTCCGTCGTAATCTTGTTTTCTTTTGTCTGCGGGATATTCGTTCATTCCGTAATATTCGTCAAATCCGGCAAGGGTACAAAACTTGTCAAAATTCATGGTTCCGTTTTCTCCCCCGTGAAAAAATGCGGTGTGGTAACCGTGCTTTTTCAATACCGATGCTATCGAATTTATTTTGTTAGAAGCAAAAGGGGAAAGGATAAACGGGTTGTCCGTCATTACCGGTATTGAGGCTAATACAGCCGGAATGGCTTCCATGGATTTTTTTGCATTGGCAAAACTGTATTCAAAGGTCAGGCTTTCTGATAGCAGGGAATCAAGGAATGGTGTGTGTGATTTTTGTCCCTTGTTGTAAAAACCTACATATTCCTTTCCGAAACTTTCAAGTATGATAATTACTACATTTTGTCCTTGATGTCGCCGGTTGGTAGGGTATTGTCTTACAAACGGGTATATTTTGCGTGCGTGGTCGGGGGAGAAGTAATTTAGGGGTTTTAAATTTCCTTGCGTAACTGTTTGCAACATGGTAAAGGTGGTGTTCAACACCAAACTTTCCGTGTTGGGATTGCCTTCTGCGGCGTCTATGATAGAGACCGGGCGTTTTTCAACCCCCCTGATAAGGAAAAATACCAAAGCCATACCGGCTAATGACAGGCCGATGCTTTTAAGATTTATGTGTGTTCGGTGTGGTTGGTACCACTTTTTATAACCTTTGGCAGCAAGGTAGGTTAATATTAGGATAAACAGTACATGATACCAGTACGAGGCGATTAGCTGAGGAATCATGTTTACGGTTTCGTTGCCTGTGGTGGCGATGTCAAAAAAATCGAAAGTACTTCTTTTCCCCGAAAATTTGATGTAATCGGTATCTATGGCATTGAAAAGCAGCGTTGTAAAAATGGATAAGGTGTAAAAAAAAGCGGCTATGATGCCGGTCAATTTGTTTTGGTCGTGATTAAACGGTAAGAGTTCCAATAGGATATACGGGGTTCCAAGTACGGCAAACGAATAAAAGTCGAATCGTATTCCGTGGATAAAAGCGTATAATATTTCTCCGGCAGATGCATCGGAAAAAAGTGATGTGTTCCAAAAATAAAAGTATAGCCTTGATAGTGATAATAAAAAGAGCGCCAGTAATAGCCGCCTTGCAAAAACTTTGTATTTCTTCAATATTTCACAATCATTAGTTTTCACTTTTTCCGGTAAATTTTTCGCAACCGTCCTTTATTTTTTTGATTTTATTCTGTTGGCAGAGATGATGAATTATTCTGTCGAGTACACCATTGATGAAGGACCAACTTTTGTCGGTGCAATATTCTTTGGCTATTTCTACATATTCATCGACGGTTGCTAATAACGGGATAGTCGGATATTCCAGAAATTCGGTTATGGCGAGTTGAAGAATAATGGTGTCCAATTTAAACAAACGGTCAAAATCCCATTGTGAAATAAACGGTTTGATGTGTTCAAACAGCTTGTCTTGATTGTTAATGGTGTATTGCAAAAGAGATATGGCAAAATCCAAGTCATCTTTTTGCTTATAGACCGGTAAGACTTGTATATCTTCCGCAAAGTCGTCTTCGTTAATGATCATTACGGTTTTGGCACAGTTTTTCAAAGCATAGTCGGTAGTGTCTGCCCAATAAATGCTCATTTCTTCCATAGACTGGTACAATTCGGGAAACTCTTTCAGTAAGAAGGTGTCGTAAAAGGCTCGTATCAGTTGCTGATCGTTTTCAAAATTTTGTTCCTTGTTTAGGTACTTGTCAAAAATTTCCGATTTGATGAATTCGTTGGTTATTTCTTTTACTAGGTCTTGGTATTGTGCCCAGCCGATGCCGTAATTCTTTTTATAATTATGGAACGAATCGGATTCCAAAAATTTGCTTATTAGCTTGTTTTTGAATAATTTTAAATAAGGGATTTCCCTATCTTTGTTTTGGATGAATTTATTGACTTCAATATCGTATTTTCGTTCGGCATATTTTTTTACTTCGGACATCAGATCCAGTAGCATGATATATTGGCGATGAAACTGACTGATATGTTTGTTCAGTTCTTTGGTTGCTGTAGTTACATCATACTTGTCATTTACAAATTGGTGTGAGTAGTAGGTTTGAAGTACTTTGATTCTTAATAATCTTCTTGAAATCATTTGATTATATGTCCTTTATTGGTTGCTTAACAGTTTTTTGATGTCTTCTATTTGTTGTTCCAGGATTTTTTGGATGTATTTTCCGATAATGTCAAATTCCAAATTGACTATGGTACCTGCTTTGATATTGTGAAAATTGGTAACTTCGTAAGTATAGGGGATTATGGCTACTTGAAAGGAGCCGTTTTGGGAATTAACCACAGTCAAACTTACTCCGTTTACGGCAATGGACCCTTTTTCTACGGTGATATTCCCTTTGGAAGTGTCGTATTCAAAGGTGTAATACCAACTACCGTCCCTTTCTTCCACTTTGGTGCATGTAGCTGTCTGATCCACATGTCCCTGTACAATGTGGCCGTCTAGGAAGTTTTCAAGTTTCATGCTCCGTTCCACATTTACTTCATCTCCTTCTTTGAGCAAGCCCAGATTGGATTTGAGCAGGGTTTCTTCGATGGCTGTAACCGTATAAGTTTTCTTTTCTTTGTTCACTTTTACTATCGTCAAGCACACGCCATTATGTGCCACACTTTGGTCTATCGACAAATCTTCAACAAATGAGCAGGTTAAGGTTATATGAAGGTTGCCGCCTTCTTTTTCCAAAGCGACAACCTTTGCTGTTTCTTCTACAATCCCGGAAAACATACTTTATAATTTAAAAGTAATACCAAATTGTGTGTATGAATAAAATCCACCACCTACTTCTGCAAAAACAGCCAGCTTGTCGGATAAATAATACCGTCCCCCAAAGTTGAAGTTGAAATCGGGATAAATTCTTGTTCTTACTACTTCATCATAATCTTGTTTATCCGAATTCCAATAATAATCGTTGTAGGATCTGAAATCCAAAGCAAAGCCTGCTTTGGCATACAAATCCAAATCATTTAACAAGTCGCCCAAATCCAAGTCTAATTGTTTGATTAATTCGGAGGCATGAAAGGTAAGAAAACCACCGGCAACCAAGTCATTTTCGTAATACCTGTAAGATGTATAGAGCCAATAAGTCCTCCAACTGTAAAAACCTCCGGTAATGCCTACCCCTATGTACGGATGAATGCCTACTTCCATGTTGATGTAAACCGGAGGAACACTTACATAACTATAATACGGAACTCCGATTCCGAAATCAATCAATTTATACCCCTTGTCAAAGGCTTGTGCTTTTGTTTCCTGTTGAGGTACAATGAATAATGTGATAATTGCCGTTAAAATTATTAAGGTCTTTTTCATGGCTTTCTGTTTTTAATTTTGCGTTGCAAATATACAATTCAAATTCTGATTAAAGAAGGTTATTTAGATAAAGTACCGTACAAATATGACGAATTTAGGAGCCTGTGACCATCCTTTTGATGCAATAAATTGTGGATTAAACAGATTGCTTAAATAATATTTTACTCCCAAAGAAAATTTAAAAGTGCTGATTTCTCCTCCTATTCCGTACTGGAAAGTGTTGATGTATTTAATTTTTGAATAGGTAGTGCGATAACTTTGGGCAAACGGATTGGTGGCGTTATCGAGTTTTCCGCTTACTACCAAATTTCTGGACAAAAGTACCTCTCCAATTCCGTAAAACTTCAGCGTTGCCCATTGGCTGGAAGCACAATGGTTTCTGGGGATCACCAAATTGATGCCCGGACTTAAACTTAATCCGTTTAGAGAATATTCGATTTCATCATGTGGGCTGGTTATGGGAAAACCGGTTGCGGAGTCTTGATTGACTTTCAAAGATAGGTTGTAATACTCCAAACGGGAAGATAAACGGACAACCTTGGAGAGTCTGTAAGTATATTCCACCCCGAAAGTAAAGGTTAGCTGTTGGTTTTTTGGATAGGCTTCGGAATAGGATGAATATCCGTTAAGGCCTATAAAGAATGTCAGATAATTTTTGTTGCGTTGAACGGTTGATGTATCTTGGGCTACTTCCGTAGAAAAATTTTGTCCGGACAAAATTCCTGAAATAAACATTACGGTGATGAATACGGCTTTTTTCATGATGATTATTTTGGGGCAAAGATAAGTAAAGAAACCTGATTGAAAAGCATACCTGTATAAAAAGAAAAAGTAGCCCCACCAGGAATCGAACCTGGATCTACGGTTTAGGAAACCGCTATTCTATCCATTGAACTATGGGGCCATACTCGAAAAGTGCGGAGCAAAATTAATATTTTTTTTTCAATACACTCATTTGGCAAAATAATGTTTTGGAATTTTTGTTAAATAGGGTTGATTATTATCAAATCGGTTATCGAAAAAAATAATTATTATTGCGAAAAATCGGATGATTATGAAAAAGGCGATAATAGAAGTGGCAAGAATTTTGGCCGGATTGGTTTTTGTTTTTAGCGGTTTTGTCAAAGCGGTTGATCCGCTGGGCGGCACCTATAAATTGGAAGATTATTTTTATGCTTTCGGGTGGAATTTTGCCGTACCGTATGCTTTTGTTTTAGCGGTTTTGTTGGCCGGATTGGAGTTTGTTACCGGCGTATCCCTGCTCTTAAAAGTCAAAGTAAATGTTTTTTCCTGGATTGCTTTGGGTTTTATGGTGGTGTTTACCCCTCTTACGCTTTATATTGCTATAAATAATCCTGTTACGGATTGCGGGTGTTTTGGAGATGCGCTCAAATTAAGTAATTGGGAAACTTTTTATAAAAATATTGTTATTTCGGGTTTGGTTTTGATTACTTGGATGAACCGGAAAAAATACCAAGTTGTGTCCGGAGAGCATATTTTGCTTGCCGGAACGGTTGGGGTTATAGCATTTGTGATGTGGTATTCCTATACTTACCTCCCCCTTATCGATTTCAGGCCCTATAAAGTTGGTAACAATCTGCCGGAGTTGATGAAAATACCGGAAGGTGCACCTCAAGACGAATACATTTATTATTACACATTGAAAAATAAAGTTACCGGTAATACGAAACAAATAGATAGCAAGCAATACATAGAAAGTAAAATCTGGCAAGATACTACTTGGGAGATTATTCAAACTTCCGACCCCGTTTTAATAAAAGAAGGGTATCATCCGCCTGTGCACGATTTTGTAATCACTTCGGAGGAGGGGGACGATATTACGGATAGGGTGCTTAATGCGCCGAATTATTTTTTACTCGTTTCGTACGATATAGAGAAATTCGATAGGAAGAGTTTGCCTGAACTGAGAAAGATTGTGGATTTTTTAGCATCAAATGGATATAATATAATTTTGCTTACCGCATCAAATGCAACGGTAACAAATAATTTTTTAAACTCTGTCGGGATTAACTTGCCGGTCTATTTCGGAGACGAAATAAACCTTAAAACCATTATAAGGTCCAATCCGGGGTTGGTATTGTTGCAGTATGGAACAGTTGCCGGTAAATGGAGCCGTAACAATTTGCCGGATATTGAAGAATTGAAAGAACTTATAAAAAATGCAGAACAAAAAGTTCGGAGATAAAGGAGAAAAAATAGCCTTGGAATTTTTAAAGGGAAAAGGATATGAAATTTTGGAAACCAATTGGCATTACCATCACAAAGAGATAGATATTATTGCTCTGAAAAATAGGGAGTTGATTATTGTAGAAGTAAAGACAAGAAGTACAGATTTTTTTGGAGCTCCTTATGAATTTGTGGATATAAAAAAGCAACAATTCTTGATAGAAGCTGCCAATGGGTATTTGGTAGAAAAAAATATTGACTTGCCGGTCAGATTTGATGTTATTTCTATTATTCTGAATAACGAAAAACAAGAAATTCATCATGTTGAAGATGCTTTTTCCCCATAATTGATAAAAAATACGCAACTACCTTTTAAAAAAATCGTTTTGTTTTATGAAAAACATTATTTTTGCTAAAAATGAAAAAGAATTATTGGATGGGTCAAATAATCAAAAAAGTAGGAATTGCCATTATCGGAGTGTTTATGGCGGTAAGTGCATTTTCTCAATATAGCATAACAGACGAAGGTACGGTAAATGCTTGTAGTGGTACCCTA
>CAYMVE010000007.1:0-31082 GCA_964393715.1 uncultured Bacteroidales bacterium
GATATAATGTACCAGCTCCGTGATAACTTTGTCATAGGTTGCTTTTTCGTCGTCTTCGTATTGCCTTAGAATGTTGCCGAACCGTGCCAATCCGGATGCTTCCCAGTGCCTTATATTATCCTCGCGTTCTTTTTGTTTTTGTAGTTCCGCCGCTTTTTTCAGGTTGTTTCTTAGGTCCAAAAGTTCATTTCCCAGTTGGTTCATTTGTTGGATGCCTTCGTTTTCGGTTTCGTAGTTTCCCTGTCCCAGATTCCGTGTAAAATGCACAATGGCTTTAAAGTTTTCAATAAGAGTATTCAGTGCCTTGGTTATTTCCCCTATCTCATCTTCTCTTTTGGTGCGTATTTTAGGTGCAATCTTTCCTTCCGCAAGCAAGTTTATGCTGTCTCTTACTTTTTTTAGCGGTTTAACAATCGTATTGCGAATTCCTATATAGTATACATAACCACCTATAATCAATGAGAACATGGCAAAAATAAACAGGTACAAGATAAAATTCCAAGAAAATTGGAAGTGGGTGAAAAAATCCGTGTAAAAGATCAGATGTCCTATATGTTTCCCTTTTATGGTTAAGGGAAAGTTTTTATACACATAATTACCGTTTTTTAATTCGGAGGTTTTGTTTTTGATAAGTTGTTTGAGAATTTCGGGATTGGTAGGACGGGTCTGATAAAGAATTTTGTTTTGCGAAGAGACAATAGCAAAGTCATATTTCCTGAAAGTGTTGAAAACGGGAGAAAGTGGCTCCGACAAAACGGTATATCCTGCAATGCCGGAAGATGTGACAAGGGGTAGAACGGAAACTAAATAAATATCGTTATGGTAGGAGACAATATCAGTAATGGGTTGTTGTCTTTTTTGAACTACATAGGTAAAAAGATTTTGAAAATTGCTACTGGTCGTCAAATTATGATTCCGGGTAAAAAGCAGTTGTCCGTTTTTTGAGAGAATATGGATGCCATAAGATTGTGTAAGGCTGGATTTGTTTTTGAGCCATTGCGAAATTTTTGAGGAACAGGCTGTTGAGGGAATGGTATCACAGGCTTGTAGTACTGATAAAAAATCTGTACTCTTGAAAGTTGCTTCGTTGAGCACCGCCAAGTTTTTTAATGCTGCTTCCGTTGCCTTACGAAAAGTCTGCTGTGAGAATTCAAAGTCATCATAAATAGACCGGATGATATTATTGGTAAAATATTGTTTGCCTATCCATGTTGCCAGTCCGGAAACGATAACAAACATGAAATAGGTAGGTAGTGTCAGTTTTAACGATATACTTTGTTTGATGCGTGCCATTTTATGGAAAAAAATAAATATGTCGTAAATATAATATGTTTTTTTCAAATACTATCTTTATCTGGCATCATATTGTAGGCAAACAACCATGTTTTGTTTGTATAAACTTATTGCTGTGTGCGATTTTTTGATTGAATTAATATGCTGTTTCATTTTTTTGCTACAAACCATGAGCAAAAAAGTTTTTCGTAACTTTGTAGCATAAAAAGTTATAATTTTGTTAAGGAACCTATTGGTAAATAATAAAATATTTTTTTCCGTACTATTGGCTTTTTACATAGTGGGGGGCTTTCTTCTTATGGTAGTGCCCAAAGAAGCCATACATCTTAAAATAAATACTTTTCATTGTATTGGAGCCGATTATTTTTTTCGTTATTTTACCGAAATAGGCAATGGGGTTACGGTGGGAGTAATTGCGGTTATTTTGTATTTTTTTGACAAGCGGCTTTCTGCTGCTGTTGGGTTGTCAGCATTGGCAGCGGGGCTTATTGTACAATTGTTAAAACATTTTGTTTTTCCGGACATGATGCGACCTTCTGCGGTTATGGAGCATTTGTATTTGGTACAAGGAGTGGTAATGAACAAAATGTATAGTTTCCCTTCGGGGCATACTGCCACGGCATTTGCCATGTTTAGCACTTTGGTTTTTTATTTTAGACGTAAAAGGCTCAAACTGTTGTTTTTGTTATTTGCCATGCTGGTAGGTTTTTCGCGCATGTATCTGTCTCAGCATTTTTTGGTGGATGTATATGTCGGTTCTATGATAGGGCTGCTGTTTGCCATTGTTTTTTTTGTATTATTGTTTGATAAGCGGAGGGAAAATGTGGAAGAAATATAGATATCCGTTGTTGATAATATTGTTGGGCGTATTCTTTTTTATGCCGCATTTAGGGCGGGTACATTTGTTTGATTGGGACGAAATCAATTTTGCGGAGTCGGCTCGTGAAATGCTGGCAACCGGTAATTTTTCCATAGTCCAAATAGATTACAAACCTTTTTGGGAAAAGCCGCCTTTGTTTTTTTGGTTGCAGGCTCTTAGTATGAAGGTTTTCGGCATCAATGAGTTTGCGGCTCGTTTCCCTAATGCCATAGCCGGAATCGTTATTATGTTGGTGTTGTTTTATACCGGGAAAAGGTTTTTTGACGAAAAGTTCGGTTTATATTTCGCACTTTCGTATTTTGGCGGATGGTTGCCGTTTATTTATTCCCAATCCGGCATTATAGACCCGTGGTTCAATTTATTCATGTTTTTGTCCGTTTATTTTTTGTTGTTGCGATATACGGAACAGGATCGTCATTCTTTGCGAAATCTTGTTTTGTCGGCAGTGTTTGCCTCGTTAGCTACGCTGACCAAAGGACCGGTCGGTGTTTTGATTCCGGCGCTTACTTATTTCTTTGCACTGTTATTTTACGAAGGTATGCGGAAAATGATTACGGTACGGGAAATAGCCGTTTATTTGCTGACACTTCTGGTGGTGGGGGGCGGTTGGTTTTGGATGTTGATTTTGGAAGGAAAGTCCGATATTATCGTAGATTTTATCCGGTATCAGATTCGTTTGTTTGCTACTCAGGATGCCGGACATGGCGGACCATTTTTTTATCATTTTTTAGTTCTATTAGTGGGGTATTTCCCTTTGTCTTTCTTTGCCGTTTACGGTATGAGAAAGAAAATGCGTGAGGATGGTTTGGGGGAACAACAGCAACGATTTTCACAGTGGATGTTTGTACTGTTTTGGGTGGTACTCATTTTGTTTTCCATTGTCAAAACCAAAATTATACATTACTCTTCGATGACTTATTTCCCGATTGCATTTTTTTCGGCATTGTTTTTTTACCGGATTACCGATTCCGGATTTCGCACGGTCAAATGGCCCAAAATTTTGACATTTGTTTTAGCGATTGTTTGGACTTTGGCGATAGTGTCGTTACCGTGGGTGGAGAAACACAAGGATTATTTGTTGCAACGCGGTTTTTTGTCCGATAAGTTTGCGGCAGAATCCTTACGAACGATGTATGCGGGTTTTGACAACTTTATTGCGGTTAATGCTTTTTTGCTGTTTCTTTTGATTGCTGGCGGGTTATTGATGATTAAAGATAAACAAAAGTTGTTTTATACTTTGGTTTTTGCTTCGGCATTTTTGCTCAAAAATGTAATGAAAGAGGTAGTGCCCAAAGTGGAAGTATATTCGCAAAGAGCGGCCATTGATTTTTATCGGGAGTTGCAAGGCAAAAAAGTGTATGTTTACCCGTTGGGTTTCAAAAGTTATGCACACTTGTTTTATACGAAAAAACCGCCGGGTATGCCGGATGTTTCCGTCTCGGAGTTGCTGAGATGTCAGGCACCTTATCCCGCTTATTTTGTAGCCAAAGTCAATAATGCGGATGAATTTGCCCGTAGGTATCCGGTTCTGAAAAAAATGTATGCAAAAGGAGGTTTTGTGTTTTTTGAAGTAACATGTAATAATAAGAATCAATAAAAAATAATTATGGACAGATTTTTGGCAAACAGGGTATTTGAAGATTTTGCAAATAAAAAGATACTGGTCATAGGCGATGTGATGATTGATGCGTATGTGTGGGGCGGAGTAAACAGGATTTCGCCGGAAGCACCGGTACCGGTAGTAGCGGTACAAAACAAAGAGTTCCGGCTGGGAGGAGCGGCTAATGTAGCTAAAAATATTTTGAGCTTGGGTGCCACCCCTGTTATTTGTTCCGTATTGGGGGACGATGAAAACGGCAGGATTTTTCGTTCGTTGTTGGCTAACCAGGGGCTGTCGCAAGAAGGAATAATTACTTCCAACCAGAGACGCACCACCGTAAAGACAAGAATTATTAGCGGTAGCCAGCAATTAATCAGAATAGATGAGGAAGATACTTTCTCAATAGGATTTAACGACGAAGAAGCACTGCTGAAAAAGGTGATAAGCCTTATGGAACAAGGTGCAGATGCAATTGTTTTTGAAGATTATGACAAAGGTGTTTTGACTCAAAATCTGATTTCGAAAATAGTGGATGCGGCCAATAAAAAAGGGATAATTACGACTGTGGACCCGAAAAAGAAGAATTTTTTCAATTACAAAAACACTACCTTATTTAAGCCGAACTTAAAAGAAATAAAAGAGGGATTGAATGTGGACTTATCTCTGTCCGATACGGAAAAGTTTGTAGAAATCGTTTACGAATTTTTGAGGAAACAGAATAACGAATATGTGGTGGTTACTTTGTCGGAGCACGGCATATCCGGTATTACTAAGAACAAAGAAGTCGTTTTTTGGCCTGCCGAAAAAAGGAGCATTGCGGATGTGTCCGGTGCCGGCGATACGGTTATTAGCGTGCTAACTCTTTGTTTGGTGTCCGGATGCCCTTGGAAAGATGCCGTATATGTAGCCAACCTTGCCGGCGGATTGGTCTGCGAAAAAGTCGGTGTGGTTCCGGTGGATAAAGCGGAACTTTATGATGACATTATTAGCCGGATGGTATAACCCGCGATTTTCTTAGGGTCTTTAATGCTTGATGTTTTGAATCTTGTTCGGATCGTGCTTGTAGCGAAACAACACCATGAACAAAATCGCAATTACCAAGGCATATCCGGAAAAAGTAAGCCAAATGTGCTGCCAGTCTTTGGTGCCGTTGTAGGTAAAATAATCGACTACCATACCACTGAGCATACCTCCCATAAAGGCTCCCAACCCATTGGTCATCAACATAAAAAGACCTTGTGCACTGGCTCTTATTTCGGGCTTGGCTTCCAACTCAACAAACAAAGAACCGGATATGTTGAAAAAGTCAAAGGCCATGCCGTACACAATCATAGAAAGCAAGAGCATCCAAAAATGAGGTCCCGGATCACCGTAAGCAAACAGTCCGAACCGGAATACCCATGCAAACATACTCATCAACATAACTTTTTTTATGCCGAATCGTTTCAGAAAGAACGGAATGGTTAGAATGAACAGGGTTTCGGACATTTGGGATACGGACATCAAAATACCCGGATGTTGAACGGCGAATGAGTCGGCAAATCGGTCGGCAAAATCATGCAAAAACGGTTCACCGAAAGTGTTGGTAATTTGCAACGCAGCTCCTAATAACATGGCAAAAATGAAGAATATCAGCATTTTTTTGTCCTTAAACAAGACGAAAGCATCCAATCCTAACGCACTGATAAGTGATTTGCTTTGGCTTTTGCCTTCCGGTGGGCATGCCGGAAGCGTAAAGGCATACAATCCGAGTAGCAATGACGAACCCGAACTTACATACAATTGCATTGGGCTCAGACTCCAACCGAACAAGTCCACCACCCACATAGCGGTAATAAAACCTATGGTACCCCAAACCCGTATGGGCGGGAATACTTTGACAATATCGTAATTGTTTTTTTCCAAAATAGCATACGATACGGTGTTGTCCAATCCTATGGTCGGCATGTAAAACATGGAGATCAGCAGCATGATGATATAAAAAGTCCCGAAATCCGTAACTTGTGCCGCAACAAACAGTAAAACAGCTCCTATCAAATGACTGATGCCATATACTCTTTCGGCATTAACCCATTTGTCCGCAATAATTCCCATAACGGCAGGCATAAATAGCGAAGCAATACCCATGGTAGCATAAACGGCACCTACTTCACCGCCCGAAAATTCTAAAATGTTGATCATGTATCCGCCCAGAGAAATTAACCATGCACCCCAAACAAAAAATTGCAAAAAGTTCAGAATGGTCAAACGAAGTTTTATGCTCATGATATTCTTTTTACAAAACCTTTGGCAATATTAGTAATTTTTTGGAGAATATCCCTATGGAGGCTCCACTTTGTTGACAAAACGAATCGGGATTTTATGATTGTTTGATATTTGTAAAGTTTTGATTATATGTTGTTTATTGGGGTTGTTCGGGTGTAAAAGAGGATGTTTTCCCAGTCACATAAAAAAGTAACAAAATGTACTGTGCAAAAATAAAATTCGTGCTATATGTTTTTCTTTGCTTCTTTCTTTTGGAAAGCAATTATTGTATTGGACGTATGTTTTTGTAGGGGACAGTATAAAAATGATTTGAAACCCGATAAAAATTACTAACTTTGAAACCCGGATACAAACTTTTATTTGCAAACAGTATGATGATCATAGGTATAGCAGGAGGAACCGGTTCCGGAAAAACAACGGTTGTCAGAAAGATAATAGAACGGCTGCCCAAAGATTCGGTGGCATTGCTTCCGCAAGATTCGTATTACAAAGACAACAGCCACCTCCCGCTGGAAGAACGGCAAAAAATAAATTTTGACCATCCCAATGCAATAGAGTTCGATTTGTTGATAAAGCACATCAACTTATTGAAACAAGGGTTGCCGGTTCAACAGCCTATTTATTCTTATTTGACTTGTACACGTTCCGACGAAACCGTTCTGGTAACTCCCAAAAGGGTAGTGATCGTAGAAGGTATTTTGATTTTTACCAACAAAGAATTACGCAATTTGTTTGACCTTAAAATATTTGTGGACGCAGAAGCCGATGAACGCCTGATGAGGGTTATCAAGCGAGACATCATAGAACGCGGCAGGTCGGTCAATCAAGTGTTGGAGCGTTACGAAAAAACAGTGAAACCGATGCATGTCGAGTTTATTGAACCGACCAAACAGTTTGCCGATGTAATAGTGCCGCAAGGAGGCAATAATCACAAAGCCATAGACTTGCTGGTGCGATTTATAAAACAAAAATTAGACGAACAAGCATGATGGAAAGCATCAAAAATATTGATTTGAAAAATATATTATTCCTTGACATTGAAACCGTACCCATGGTACAGGATTTTGATGATTTGTCCGACATCCATAAAAAATATTGGGAGAAAAAAGCGGCATTTCTAAAAAATGACGAAGAACTTTCGCCGGCGGAACTTTTTGATACGCGAGGCGGTATTTATTCCGAATACGGAAAAATAGTATGTATATCCGTAGGGTTTGTGCATGAAAAAGATGGCGTACGAAAAATTCGCTTAAAGTCTTATTACGGCCACGACGAAAAAAAGATTTTGCAAGATTTTGCACACCTTTTGAAAGAGCGTTACAGTGACAAAGACAAGTACCTGTGTGCCCATAATGGTAAAGAGTTTGATTTTCCTTATATAGCCCGAAGGATGCTTATTAACGGCATACCGTTACCGCCCGCATTGGATATTCACGGGAAAAAACCTTGGGAAACCCGTTTTTTGGACACGATGGAGCTCTGGAAATTCGGGGATTACAAGCATTTTGTATCTTTGGAACTATTGGCTCAACTGTTTGGTATTCCTACACCGAAGGATGATATTGACGGAAGTCAGGTAGCGGAAGTTTATTATAAAGAAAACGATATCGAACGCATAGCCGTTTATTGTCAAAAAGATGTGGCGACTACCATAAATTTGTTCTTAAAATATCGCGGAGAAGATATTATTGACGAAAAAAATTGGGAAATCGTATGAAAAAAGCCTATTTTGCCGCAGGTTGTTTTTGGGGCGTAGAGCATTGGTTCAAAAAAATAACCGGTGTCAAGGATACCACGGTAGGGTATTGCGGCGGCACATTGGAAAATCCTACCTACGAACAAGTGCTCAAAGGCGATACGGGACATTTGGAAACCGTTGAAGTGGTATATGATCCGTCTTTGGTAAGTTATGCGGATTTGGTCAAAGTGTTTTTTGAAATTCATGACTATACGCAAACCAACGGCCAAGGCCCGGATATAGGGCCACAATATTTGTCGGCGGTGTTTACTTCCGACGAAGCGGAAAAACAAATTGTGAAAAAACACATGGAATTTTTAGAAAGAAACGGAGAGAAGGTTGCAACGAAAATATTGGACTTCAAAAAGTTTTGGCCAGCCGAAGCATATCATCAGGACTATTATTCTAAAACCCATCAGGTACCTTATTGTCATATCAGGAGGAATATAAAATGGAACGTTTAATCTTTTTTTTATCATTGGTGTTTTTTTTAAGTGCTTGTCAAGACTCTGGTAAACAGGGAGAGGCAGAAAATAAAGTTGTCCAGAAGGAAACAACAGAAAAGATTGCTCCAATTGAAAAAATCCGGCTTGCCAAAGATTCTATTTACGAGCATTTGCCAAGTAGAGACAATCCCAACTATTCGTACGCCGTTTTTATTCCTTCTTCGTCGGACAAACTTCCTTTGCTTTTTTTGTTTGATCCGCATGCCGGCGGTGCCATTCCGGTAAAAAAATACAAGGATTTGGCCCGGAAATACGGTGTTGCCCTCATTGCTAGCAATAATTCGCAAAACGGACTGAACGGAAACGATTATTACGGCATTCTTTCTACGGCTTTTAGAGATATTAAAGGTATGTTTTCGGATTATATCGACACTTCTGCCATTTTTGCCGGAGGTTTTTCCGGAGGAGGTAGGGTCGCCTCCATGTTTGCCGCGACTTATCATCTTCCCGTGGTTGTGTCGGCAGGTGCCGGCGTGTCTAATCCGGAGCAAATCGCTTTTAATTTTATCGGCTTTGCCGGACGATACGATTTCAATCTAATAGAGCTGGCGGCACTGGATGAAATTTTTAACCGTAAAGCACCGGATAAAGAGCATTACATGGAATTTTTTGACGGGAAACACGAATGGCCGCCGATTGATGTTTACGAAACGGCTTTTATCTATTTGAAACTTTTTTTGATGAAGTCGGGTAAGGAAAAGCCTGATAATGATTTTTGGGCGGAACTTGAAAAGAAGGTAAATCAAGACTTGAAACACACCCAATCGCCGCTAAAAAAAGAAAAATTATTGGAGAAAATCATTGTCTTTGGTAAGGGCGTTTTCGATGTTGCCCAATATGAAAAAATGTTGAAAACACTTAGAAGCACTCAATCTTATCATGCCGCTTTGGAAAGAAGGAATGAGATTTTTAAGGAAGAAATGAATTTGCGACAAGCTTATGCCGGAGCCTTATTAAACAAACCGGCGGATTGGTGGCAAAATAAGATGAAAGAATTTGAATCCTTGGAAAAAGGCAATTCCGACGAGGCGGCAATGTACCAACGAATCCGGAATTTTTTGAGTTTGAATACATACATGTTAATTAATCGTTACATCAAACAAGGAAACAGGCTCTATGCCGAACAAATGCTCGAAATCTATAAGATAATTGACCCTCAAAACGAAGCCATACCGGATTTGGAAGAGGAAATAAACAAGATAAACTAAATACCAAACAAGTAAACAATGGCCAATAGCAAAATTTTACTGATTTATACGGGTGGAACTATCGGAATGATTACCGATCCGGCAACAGGTTCTTTGAAACCCTTCGATTTTGAACATATTTTGGAATATATTCCAGATTTGAATCAATTTGATATACAAATAGATGCTGCATCGTTTGATACTCCGGTAGATTCTTCCGATATAGGGATACCGGAGTGGATAAAACTGGTAACCATTATAGAAAGAAAATATTCGGAATATGACGGATTTGTTATTCTTCACGGTACGGATACCATGTCCTTTACGGGGTCGGCTTTAAGTTTTATGATGCAAAACATCAATAAACCCGTGATTCTCACCGGTTCACAACTCCCCATCGGAATGATACGCACCGACGGCAAGGAGAACCTTATTACATCCATAGAAATAGCGGCCGATAAATTTGAAAACGGAAAACCGAAAGTACCGGAAGTCTGCATTTATTTTGAAAATAAATTGTACAGAGCCAATCGTACTTTCAAGTACAATGCCGAATATTTTGACGCATTTGCCAGCCCCAACTATCCGCCTTTGGCCGAAGCCGGCATCTCTATTACCTACAACTACAAGCATATCTATTATCCGCAATTGGATAAATTACCGGCATTTTTCAAAAAAATGGACAATCATGTAGCCATCCTGAGATTGTTTCCGGGTATAAACAAAGATTTTGTAAAACAAGTCTTTTCCACACCGGCACTTAAAGGAGTGGTATTGCAAACATACGGTGCCGGCAATGCTCCTTCGGAGGCATGGTTTCTGGACGAATTGAAAAAAGCCATAGACAACCGGATTATCATATACAATGTGTCGCAATGCCGGGCGGGAAAAGTGGATATGGACAGGTATCACAACGGCAAAATACTAAGAGATATCGGAGTGGTAAGTGGCCGTGACATAACCCCGGAAGCGGCGGTTACCAAATTAATGTTCTTGCTGGGCACAGGACTGGGACACCGTGAGATTAAAGAACTCCTCGAAAAAAACATTGCCGGTGAAATCAGTTTCTAACGAATTTGAAACAGTCATACCGTCAAACCGGAATAAAATCTTATTTTTGCAGTAATTTTCTAACCGAATAAAATTGATACTCATGGCAAAAGAAAAAGACCAAGAAAAGAAAATACAAGAAGAAAAATTAAAAGCATTAAAAGCTACACTGGATAAAATAACCAAGGATTACGGCAAAGGGGCAATCATGAGTCTGGGAGACTCCAAAGTGGAGGATGTGCCTGTGATTTCAAGCGGTTCTATTGCCCTTGATAATGCGTTGGGCGTAGGTGGCTATCCCAGAGGCAGAATTGTTGAAATATACGGACCTGAATCGTCCGGAAAAACCACACTTGCCATACATGCCATAGCGGAAGCACAAAAGCAAGGTGGTATTGCTGCTATAATAGATGCCGAACACGCTTTTGACCGTTTTTATGCGGAACAACTTGGCGTAGATGTAAACAACCTGTATATTTCGCAACCCGACAACGGGGAACAAGCTTTGGAAATAGCAGAAAGCCTTATCCGGTCCGGTGCCATAGACATAATTGTAATAGACTCTGTGGCTGCTCTTACACCCAAAGCGGAAATTGAAGGTGAAATGGGAGATTCGAAACTCGGATTGCAAGCAAGACTTATGTCGCAAGCATTGCGTAAATTGACCGCAGCCATAAGCAAGACCAATACCACTTGCATTTTTATCAACCAATTGCGTGAAAAAATCGGTGTGATGTTCGGTAACCCCGAAACAACCACCGGCGGAAACGCTTTGAAATTTTACGCTTCCATACGCTTGGATATCAGACGCAGTAATGCTTTGAAAAAAGGAGATGAGGTTTACGGTTACCGTACCAAAGTCAAGGTGGTGAAAAACAAAGTGGCGCCCCCGTTTAGAAAAGCCGAATTTGACCTTATACTGGGTGAAGGTATCTCCAAAGCCGGTGAAATCATAGATCTGGGCGTAGAGCTGGGAATAATCACCAAAAGCGGTGCATGGTTCAGCTACGGAGATACCAAACTGGGACAAGGTAAAGAAGCGGTGCGTGAACTGCTCAAAGACAATCCGGAACTTATGGAAGAACTGGAAAACAAAGTGCGCGAACAGTTGAAAAAGTAAAAATATGAAGCAAAACCGCATAATCCCCCTCCTCCTCGTTATTATAGTAGGAGGAGTGTTTTTTTCGTCTTGCATGCATAACGGCAACCCTACGAATCATGAATCAACCACTGGAAAATCTTTGACGAACAAAGAAATACTTAACAGTACCACCCTCACAATAAAAGATTTGGACAGTTTAATCAGAAAGAACCCTTTTAACGATACGCTGTTTTACAAAAGGTCAAAATTGCAATTGGTTCGAAAAAATATCAATGAAGCCATAAATGACCTTGAACTGGCTATAAAAGTTGATTCCAACAAGCCTGATTATTACATAGAATTGGCCAACCTGTATATCCTTAAAGCAAAATCCGAGAAATCACGCGACCTTTTGATGGCAGCCACCCGGAGATTCAAGGACAACCACAAAGTGTTTACGGAACTGGGCAAACTCTACTTTTTGGTACAAGAGTACAATAAAGCCCATAAAACGCTGGATAAAGCCATCGATTTGTACCCGTACGACGCTCATGCGTATTATTTCAAAGCCATGGCTTATCTGGAAACGCAAGATACTTCAAAAGCCAAATACTTTTTCAATAAAGCCATAGAAACCCAACCGGACTTTTATGACGGCTATATTATGTTGGGTGCCATTGCGTTGGCACAAAAAGACTCTTTGGCCGGAGAATATTTCAAAACGGCTATCCGGTTGGACTCCACCAGCACCGAAGCCCATTACAGTCTGGGCTATTTTTACCAAACCGTAGCCAAGAATTATCCGGCAGCCGTTAAAGAATACGAATACATATTAGACCGGATAGACAGTACTTTTGCCAATGCATATTTTAATATCGGCTATTTGATATTGTTTCATACCAATCACTACAAGGATGCCATACCGTATTTCAAGAAAGCTTTGCAATATGACAGCCTCAATGCAGATGCGCTTGTCAATATCGGGATAGCCTACAAATGGGCTAATATGCGTGATTCTGCCAAATATTTCTTGTTACAATCCCTCAAAATAAAACCTAACTACGAGAGAGCAATAACAGAGATCAATAAACTTTAAGTTGATTTGTAAACGGTTTATGTCTCATGTCCCGACTTAATAATGCTCCCTAAATATTTTTCAAAGTGAAGTTAGCTTATTTGGAGTTTGTCCCGGAAGTGACAAAAGAACAAAACATATCGCAAATTCTTGTTGAATGCACCGTACCCATAATAGAGTTTGTGCCTCACGGTTTTTTTGGGGTACCCGCCCCACGAAATTTCCGTCAAGAAAACTTTTCTGTTTGAACATGTAGCCGTAAGGCGAAATGTGAGTTTTAAAGTTTTAGTGGGTAGCGGGTCAAAAAAATCCGTGCAGCACGCTTTTCTTTGTCACCTTTCTTTTCTAAAAAGAAAGTGGGGATAGGGGAAGTTGGAAACATCGCTTTAATCAGTTTCTTTGTTGTCACAAAGAAATGAACGGATAAGGACAAATTTGATGTAAAATATTCATAATCAATATTCGAGACCTTTGCTAAAATAGCTTTTGTATGAAAAGAGTGATTTTTTCGTTTTTTATTAAAAAAACAAATTTTCAATTCCGGATTTTACTTGACAACTCTTGTAAAGTATTTTTTGTAGCTTTCTTGGCCACAAAATAACTACTGAAACTCATTTGTCCTATCGTTTTATTCATGCCACAAAAGTGCAAACAATTCAAATAATCGATTTTAATTAAGAATCAAATAGTTAAGTGTAGGCTTACCTTAAAAAGCTCTTCTACCCGTTTATATGCCGGCAAATTTTTTCTGCCAGGACTTTGGCCAACTTAAAATACGACTCGTGGCTCCAACCAGCAACATGAGGGGTAAGGATTACTTGCTCCATGGCGGCAAGTTCGGCAATAACCTTGTTTTCGGATGCAAACAAGCTTTCAAAATTACCTTTTTCATATTCCAGTACATCCAATCCGGCTGCCCGGACTTTACCGTTTTTCAGAGCCTCCAGCAAGGCGGCGGTATCGGTTACTTGTCCTCTTGATGTATTGAGGAAAAAAACCGGATGGGAAAACGCAGCAAAAAAATCCCAGTCTGCGAAATGGTGATTTTCTTTACAGTAAGGTATGTGCAAAGAAACAACATCGGCATTGTGGAATATGTAATCCAGCGAAACTTCTTTTACATGTTTGTTGCCAAAATTGCTTTTATACTTGTCGTATGCCACCACCTCCGTATCAAATCCCCAAAGCTTGCGGGCAAAACTGCTTCCCGTATTCCCGAATCCTATAATGCCTACCACCTTTCCTTCCAATTCCATCCCCCAGTTGGCGTTTCGGTCCCATAGGCCTTTTTTCACTTCATGGTTGGCCTTACAAATTTTATTGGTCAATCCCAACAGCAGTCCCAAAGTGTGTTCCGCAACGGCGTTTCGGTTTCCTTCGGGAGCATTTAATACTTTTATGCCTTTTTGAGTGCAACCTTCCACATCAATTCCTTCTATTCCTGCACCGTAACGGGCAATTATTTTCAAGTTCGAGGCACGGCTCAAAAAGCTTTTGTCAATTTTAAATTTACTCCTGATTACCAAAATATCATAGCCGGCTATTACACCGAAAACTTCTTCATAAGAAGCATCCGGACGGTGAGTTACGGACATGCCGCAAGCAGAAAGCTTTTCAATTAAAAAAGGATGTACCTTTTCCGGAATCAATACTTTCATTGGTCAAAATTTACAAGCATGGAACTTTTACAGTCGTTAAATTTTCCCTGATTATAGGCGATGCAACCATTGACGATAGTCATGAATACCGATGATGAAAAAGTTTTGCCCTCAAACGGAGACCAACGGCATTTATACAACAATGATTCTTTTGTAACCTTCAAGGGCTTTGAGAGATCTACTACGGTAATATCCGCATAAAAGCCTTTACGGATAAATCCTCTCTGCTTAATGCCGAATCGTTTGGCCGGATGGTGACTCATCAAGGTGGCTATATCTTCCAAGTCCATTTTCCCCTCCTTGACGAAATCCAACATGGCTATCAGCGAATGTTGTACCATGGGAACACCGGAAGGTGCATGCAAGTAGTTCTTGTTTTTTTCCTCAAAAGTATGAGGAGCATGATCGGTGGCTACGGTATCCAATGTGCCGGATTTTAATGCTTCCAACAATGCCAGCCTGTCCGAAGGTGATTTGGCAGAAGGATTGAACTTGATAAATGTCCCTTTCTCGTTATACATGGTTTCATCAAAATAGAGATGATTGATGACTGCTTCCGCCGACAAATTTTTATTGGTGAGTTTCGCCTTGGCAATTAATTCCGCCTCTTCTGCTGTGGAGATGTGCAACAAATGCAAGCGTGTTTGTGCTGCACGGGCCAATTCCAATGCCCTAACTGTGGAGGCAATACAAGCTTCCCGGCTTCTTATCCGGGAATGAAGGGCTATCGGAATATCATGGCCGTATTTTGTTTTGGCAGCCTCAAGATTGGCTCTGATAATGGCCTCGTCTTCGCTATGTACGGCAACCAGTTTCCCCAACGAAAAAGTGCGTTTCAACATCTTTTCATCATCTACAAGCATATTGCCGGTAGAAGACCCCATAAAAACTTTTATTCCCGGCACCACGGAATAGTCGGCTGCTTTCAATGCTTCAAAATTATCGTTGGTAGCACCTATGTAGAAAGCATAATTTACGGCGGATTTTTGCTCTGCCAACTTTATTTTTTGTTCAATCAAACGCATATTTACAGTAGGAGGCTTTACATTCGGCATGTCAAATACCGTGGTGACACCTCCTGCCAATGCCGCTTTGCTCTCCGTGCCAAAATCGGCTTTGTGGGTCAATCCGGGTTCCCGGAAATGTACATGAGTGTCAATAATACCGGGGAAAATTGTTTTTCCTTCCAAATCAATAATTTCCGCTTCTTTGTCTTCGTTGTTTTTTTGTCCTTCATAAACATCCGCTATCCTGTTTCCCTCAATAACCACGGTGCCTATAAATTTTTTACCTTCATTTATAATGAGTCCGTTTTTAAGAATAGTTTTCATAAAGTTGCCGTGTTAAGTATGAGCAAAGGTACACCAAAAAAAAATACGGCATACCGTTTCTCTAATCCATCCTGCTTTTGATGATGTTTAATGCAAGTTTTATGCTAATTATTAGAAGGTTACTCTGTTGTATTTGGGTGTTTTGTAAGTACAGCAAAAAGACGAAAAGAACTATTTTTTTCAATTTCACCCAAAAATTATTGTCATTTGGAAAAATACATTATATTTGCCAGCAGAATAACCAAAAAATAAAAAACTATGAAAAAAATTATTTTGTCTTTAGCATTTGTTGGAATGATTTTCGGAGCAAATGCACAAAAAAATGTTAGTTCAAGTGTTAAAATTGATGGTAAAGTAACTATTACCAACACGGTAAAATCTACATGTGACACATTATCTGTCCTTACAGGCCCTGAAGATTCATTAACAATTTATGGTGCGCAAGGTGGTGGCTTTGTGACGGGTACTAATTCTTATGGGGATTTGGCTAAAGCTCAATATTTTACCTACTCGGGCACAGGAACACAAATTACCGGAGCTTTTGTGTATTTAGTAATTAAAGACGATAATGGAGACGGTATGTCTATCGATTTTAAAGCATGGAATCCGCTAAATGACTCTACACCTGGAGCAGAAATTTCCGCAGGTACTTTAACATTAGGGGCTATGCCTACTTTGCCTAAGGATACTTTTGTGTGGGTAGATATGACTCCCTCTGGCAATGTAAGTGGCAATTTTATCCTAGGTATGATAATTCCTACAACCACTAATGATACTGTGGGAATAGTATCAAATTATAATGGAGGAGCACAAGCTCCTGAAGTAGGCTTGGAACAATGGAGTAATGGAACATGGTATACAATTCCTGGTGCATGGCAAGGTCTTAGTATTGCCTTGGCAATTTTCCCTGTTGTCTGTGATCAACAAACCGGAGACGATGCTGCTACTTTGAACAATGTGGTAGTTTATCCTACTTTGACAACCGGCAAGGTATTGTTTGGCGGATTGAAAGCTGCAACGGTTTCCGTATATGATGTAACAGGTAACAAAGTAACCTCATTCAGCAATGTATCCAGCCGCATTAATCTTTCAAACCTGAATAACGGTGTTTACATTTTGAGAATAGAAGAAAACGGAAAAGTATTGAATCGAAAAGTGGTTCTTCAAAAATAATACTTGTTTTCAATCGACAACAAAAAGCCGCCTCCAAAAAAGGCGGCTTTTTTTATGGGGAATTTTTGTAAAAAATACGAAAATTAGCTTACATTTGTGTTTGCTTCAAAAGGGGAGCTACCGATGAAAAAAATGCTGACATATTTATTTTTTATTTTCTGGTTGTTGGGAGACATGGTGCTTTATGCTCGAAGTGGGTATATAGATTCTCTGATTTCCGGCCAACCGGATAGCATACAGATGGTAAGGCTGGAAAGAGTAGTGTCGGAAGCCGATTCTCTCCCTTTTGTAATTGAAGCAAAACAAGTATTGATTTCGTTATACAAAAAGAACGGGAATGTCCGCAAATGGTTTGAAACGGTATTGAGTTTGGCAGACGATTATGAAAAAGTGGATTTTTTTAAGGTAATAAAAACATTGAAAAATGCGGAAAAAGAACTTACTACTAGTTACAAAAACGATACCCTGTTGAGTCGATTATACAAAAAGCTGGGAAGGGTATATGAAAACAAAAGCGATTACGATAAGGCCGGTAAATATTATCTTAAATCACTAAGGATTAGCCAGAAGATAAATAATAAAAAAGGGGTGGCATCCGCATTAAACAGTTTAGGACTAATCTATTATTATCAAGGGAATTATGATTTGGCACTAAAAAACTTTTCGGAAGCCTTACCGCTTGTAGAAGAGTTGAATTTTCAATATGGCATTGCCAGTATTCTTAGCAATATGGCTATTATTTACCTGTACAGAAACGAACTGGATACCGCGCTTGCTACTTATTTGAAGTTACTGAACTTAGAGAAAAAATTGAATAACAAATATGTCTTGTCGTCAATTTACAATAATGTGGGGTTGATATATCAAAGACAAAAAAAATACAATAAAGCGGCATTTTATTTCAAAAAATCATTGGATATCAAAAAAGAAATAGGGGATAAAACGGGAGAAGCCTCTACTTACATAAATTTGGCTACGCTTTTTATAGAAAAAGAAGCATATCAGAGAGCGCTACAATATCTGAGAAAAGCGGAAAAGATAGCAGTATCGCGGGGAGACAAAAAATTGCTGAAAAATGTGTATAATAACATGGCGACCGTATATGAAAAATTGGAAGATTACGAAAAAGCATTCCGTTATGAAGAAAAGTATGTGGAAATGAAAGACTCCTTGATTACCGAAGAAATGCAAAAACAGTTGCTTACTCTCCAAACCAAATATGAAACCGAGCAGAAAGAGCAACAAATAAAAATGCAAAAAATACAACTGGCCAAAGCCGAAGCGGAAAACAAGCAAAAAGAGCTTAAACTGGAAAAAGAAAAATTTATCAGAATTGTATTTTCCGTAGGTACGGGATTGTTACTATTGGTTTTAATTTTTATCTATTTCAACTATCGGCAGAAAAGACAATTGTCCGAAGAACTGACTCGTCAAAATCAAGTGATTCAGACCAAAAATGAACGCTTGAATCAACTTGTAACGGAAATTGAAAAGCAAAAACAGCGTCTTGAGCAAATCCACAAAGAACTTTCGGAAAGCATAGATTATGCTAAAAGGTTGCAAACCAGCACATTGCCGGATATAAGCCTTTTGCAAAAAAATGTGGAAGAACATTTCATTTTGTTCCGGCCGCGCGATAAAGTCAGTGGCGATTTTTATTGGTGGTCACATGTCGAAAATCATACGATTATTACCGTTGCCGACTGTACTGGCCACGGCGTGCCCGGTGCTTTTATGAGTATGTTAGGCATCAGTTTTTTGCGTGAAATTGTTGAAAAAGAATATATAACCCATCCAGGGATTATTCTGAAAAAATTAAGGAGAGAAATCATCAAAGCTTTGAAACAACGGGGAATACCCGGCGAACAAAAAGATGGTATGGATATGTCGTTGATTTCCATAGATCATGAAAAAGGAATCGTAAGTTTTGCGGGTGCCAATAATCCCGTTTATGTAATAGATCAGACGGAATTAAATCTATTAACCCCTACACCCAAAAATCCGGTAAAAAAAGTGGTAAGTGAAACCAGTGGGAATACGGTGCTTTATGAATTGAAGCCTGATAAAATGCCGATTGCCATTTACGAAAGAATGGAAAATTTTGCTACGGTTGAGTTTAAAATAAACAAAGGACAGCAAATCTACTTATTTTCTGACGGATATGCCGATCAATTCGGTGGCCCCAAAGGGAAAAAGTTCAAATACAAAGCCTTGAAACAAATGCTGATAACTAATGCTTCCTTACCGATGAACCAACAGAAACAAATTTTGGAAACAACTTTCGAAGAATGGAGCTATGGTTACGAACAAATCGACGATGTTACCATCCTCGGCATAAAGATTTAAGGAAAATCAGTATCCCAAAATTTTGAGCATGGATTTGTAAGTTTGTTCTTTGGCAAACAGCTTGGTGACAAATTCGCCGTTTTCTTTTTTGTCGATAAGCACATGTTTGGGAGCCGGAATTAAACAATGCTGAATGCCGCCATATCCTGCCAAAGCATCTTGATAGGCTCCGGTATGGAAGAATCCTATGTGGAGTGGCGAATCAAGGGCCGAAATTTTGGGGAGAAATATGGCATTGGAATGTACTTCCGAATTGTAGTAGTCGTCACTATCACAAGTCAAACCGCCTAAAAATACTCTTTCGTATTCTTTGTCCCAATGATTTATGGGCAAAAGCAAAAACTTTTGATTGATGGCCCACGAATCGGGCAAAGTAGTAAGGAAAGAACTATCGATCATATTCCACAACTCCCGATCATTTTGCTTTTTTTGGTTGATAATGGTGTAGAGATGTGCCATACTTTCTCCTACCGTAAACGAACCGAATTCCGTAAAAATATTCGGTTCTGGTACACCCGCATTGTTGCAAATGTTTTTAATCTGATAGACAATTTCTTCTATCATGTATTCATAATCGTATTCAAAAGACAAAGAGTTTTTTATCGGCAATCCGCCTCCGATATTCAAGAATTCCAGTTCGGGATTGAGCTTTTTCAACTCCGTATATAAGTTAACTGCTTTTGACAATTCGTTCCAGTAATAGGCTGTGTCTTTGATGCCTGTGTTGATGAAAAAATGCAGCATTTTGAGACTAAATCCGGATGCATTAGCCAACTTGTTGCGATATAAAGGCAAGATGTTTTCATATCGTATCCCTAACCGGGAAGTGTAAAACATGAATTTCGGTTCTTCTTCCGTGGCTATACGGATTCCCAGCTGTAGATCGTAACCTTTCAAATTTTCCAAATAAAAATCAACTTCTTCTATATTGTCGATTACCGGTATCACATTCCTAAAACCGTTTTTTACCAACCGGGCAATATTTTGCAAATATTGCTCTCGCTTGAATCCGTTACAAATAATGTATCGGTCTTTATCCAGATATCCTTCTTTGTGCAGACTTTCAACAATGTTGATGTCAAATGCAGAAGAGGTTTCTATATGCGAATTGTTTTTAAGGACTTCTTGCAAGATAAACGAAAAGTGTGAACTCTTGGTGCAATAACTGTAAAAATATTTTCCTTTGTAATCCACTTTGGCCATGGCAACATTGAAAAAACGCCGTGCTTTCTGTATTTGTTGAGATATTTTCGGAAGGTATGAAATTTTCAAAGGAGTGCCGTATTGTTTGATGACATCCATTAGTGGAATATCATTAAAATACAACTCATTATTTTCCACTACAAATTCTTCTTGCGGAAAATCGAAGGTTTGTTCAATTAGGTCGATATACTTATTTTTCATTTTTGTTACTTTATCTTGATGACGGCAAAAATAAAACTTTTATCTTTGCCGCACAATATCAATCCGGCAAACTTACTTTTGTTTTAACACAACAAGGTAAATAAGGCGGATTGTTTTTTTTGAACACAACTAATTAAAATGAATGAATTATGGCAAAAGAAATTACATTGGCTATTATCAAACCGAATGCAACGGAAAAAAAAGCTACCGGCAAAATTATTGATATGATTTTAGGTGCCGGCTTCAACATTAAAGGAATGAAGATGTTGCATTTAACCAAAAAAGACGCCGAAAGATTCTATGAAGTGCATAAAGAAAGACCGTTCTTTAACGATTTAACCGATTTTATGAGTTCTGGTCCTATTGTGGTTATGGCACTTGAAAAAGAAAACGCGGTAGAAGATTACCGTAAATTGATAGGGGCTACCAATCCGGCGGAAGCGGCAGAAGGAACGGTACGAAAACTTTTTGGAGAAAACATAGAAAGAAATGCCGTACACGGTAGCGATAGTCCCGAAAACGGTATAAAAGAAGTAGGTTTTTTCTTTTCCGGTATGGAACTTATCTAAAAAATAAATAACACAACAAAGAGCAGCTGAGGTGGCGGCTCTTTGTTGCCGACTCTTTCCGAAAAATTCCTACCTTTGCATTTTACAAATCCACTCTGAAAGTGCAAAAACGAATAGTTTTCTTATATTTTATTGCATACACACTGGCGGCGGTAGCACAAAAAAACAATGTGATTCCCAATGGCTACAATGTGTTTTATTACCCCAACGGAAAAATATCAAGTGAAGGGTATATGAAAAACGGTCAGCCGGATGGTTATTGGAAAACTTACTATCCATCCGGCATATTAAAATCCGAAGGCAATAGAAAAAACGGATGGCTCGACTCAACTTGGGTTTTTTACAACGAACACGGAGATACCTTGGAGGTAATCAACTACCGGTTTGGCAAGAAAAACGGGTACGACATTAAATACCATTATCAATACGATGATAGCGGAAAAGTGGTGTCAAAAAAAATAATTTCCAAAGAATTGTATCTGAATGATAAAAAAGAAGGCAAATCGTTTTATTATCCTACAGACTCCACCGTTTTGGAAGTAAATTATTCCAACGGAACCAAAAATGGTTTGGCATTCGAACTTGTACACGATACATTAATTACTACCCTGTATGAGTACAAAAACGGTTTTCTGGTTTTTAAGGAAAATATAAACCGGTATGATAAAGACGGAAAAAAACAAGGGGTGTGGAAAGAGTTTTATCCGGACGGAAAGGTAAAAAAAGAAATGTATTACATCCATGGCATCCTCAACGGAATGTATAAAGAATATGCTCCTACCGGCCAGCTGGTAAAAGCAATTATGTACAAATACGGCCAACCCGAAGAAATAAATCCTTCCGTTCAAAAAGAAATTACGCAAAAACAAAGTTTCTATCCTTCCGGTAAACTGAAAAGTTCCGGATTTTTTAAGCATGACAGCATTCCCGTAGGGGTTCACAAAGAATACGACGAAGCCGGCAATGTAACGGTAGTAAAAATATATGACGATTCGGGACATTTGAGAGGTGTAGGGATGTTTGACAAGCTCGGCCGGAAAACAGGAGAATGGAAAGAGTATTATCCTACCGGAGAAATAAAGGCCAAAGGAAAATACAAAAAAGGAAAAAAATACGGAAAATGGATTTTCTATTACCGGAACGGGAAAGTGGAGCAAACCGGCTTTTTCTACAAAAACAAGCCGCATAAGGTTTGGAAGTATTGGGCACCAAACGGACAAGTCTTAAAGTATGAAACTTATTACAAAGGGAAGAGAGAGGGACCGTATTACGAGTTAAATATACATGGCGATACGGTAGTGTGGGGTAATTATTACGACGGAGAAAAAGACAGTACTTGGAAAATAATTTATGACGACAAAATTGAAACCGGGACATATTCCGGCGGTTTGAAGGAAGGCACATGGCAACGCATTTTAAAGGAAAACGGAAAAATCATATACAAAGCCGATTTTGTACAAGGCGAACCCAACGGAAAAGTTTACTATTATTACAGCAATGGCAAAATAATGCGTATAGAACAGTATAAAATGGGAGTACCACACGGGAATTGGATGTACTACACCCCACAAAACGAAATTGATTGGATAGAAACTTACCGGAACGGGAAGTTGGTCAAAATAAACGGCAAGAAATTCAAATGGCCTAAAAAATTGAAAAATCCCCGGCTAATCCTTAATGAAAAGCAGTAAGTTGCCGCGTTAAATGGGAAGTCGCATGTCTTAATCTTTATAAAAAATAAAAATGTAAACTTTTTATATAGAAATTAATTTTATATTTGCGGTTGTAGCCAAAAATTAAAAAGCGGTTAAAAAATGAAAAAGATTTATTTAATTTTGTTAGCGTTGTTAAGCATGCAAATGCTTAATGCTCAAAAAAATCAACATCTCAAAGTTAATCCGAACACTGCTTGGAAGTGGACGGTAAACGAAAAAGTAAAACTTAACAAGGATGTTTTGGAAAAATATTTGAAAAAACAAAACCTTTCGCCTCAAGAGCGTGCAGTAGTAAGCAAAATGTTAAAATCCGGAGAAGTTTTAATTTCCGGTGATTCGAACCCGGAAAGCGAACTTCATGCTGCTATAAATCCAACCGACACAAGTAATATTGTAGTAAGTCCCATCAAAATGGATGCTAATGCCGGTCTCTCTTGTCCGGTATATTACACCAAAGATTTCGGGCAAACTTGGAATGTGAGCAATTTTGTAAATATGCCTCATGAAGACGGAACAATGTCCGGTGGCGGAGGCGACCCCGTATTTGTGTATGATGCCAACGGCAGGCTGTATTTTTCTTGGATAGACTTGTATGCCAACGCATTGAACTTCTTATTCGGAGGAGATGCCAATATGGGTATTTTCTGGGCATATTCGGACGACGGCGGAGCCACATGGACCACGCCCACCAACGACACCATATTGTTGGGACAACTTCATTTTGCTGCCGGCGGTCAAGTGGACGGCATATCCTCTCCAATATCCGACAAACAATGGATGGCTGCCGATGTCAATGAAAATTCTCCCTACAAAAACAATGTGTATGTCTCTTATGTAACCATAAGTCAAGATGCTAACGGTTATGCTCATTACGAAATCTTATGTAAGACCAAACCGGCAGACCAAGATGCTTTTACAACGGAAGCGTTGGTGGCCGATTCCACCTCCTTTTTGTTTACCCAGTTTTCAAGTATAGCTGTAGATGCCAACGGAAATGTGCATGTAGATTTTTACGGGTATAAAAAGAATGATATCAATATGGCTTTGTGGCATTCGGTGTCTACAGATGGCGGACAAACTTTCAGCACACCCAACCGAATCAGCTATGTTTACTTTAACTTGCCGCTGTTTACTCCAGACAGCTTAGGCCCCGATACCATTCCCGGCATCAACAAACAGCGATTGTATCCTTCTCCTTATATGGCTGCCGACAAAGCAGGAAACATATATGCTACATGGACGGCATTCGGAGTTGAAACGCATGGAGCCACCTTGTCGGATATTTATTTGTCCAAATCTTCCGACAACGGTGCCACTTGGTCTGCTCCGGTAAAAGTGAATGATGACGGACTCAATACGGCACAAAATTATTACTCGGCCATAACAACCAACAATTTGAATGAAGTAATCTTAGGTTGGTACGACAGACGCGAAGATACCGTGCCCGATAATCCGCCCTACCCCGCTTATTATTATTACGGAATATCTACCGATGGCGGGCAAACTTTTGAAAATGTGAAAGTGGCTACCGAAGCAACCGATTTTGCCCATGTAGGAGATCAAAATCAAGGATTCGGCATAGGAGAATATACACAGGTGCTTGCCACAAACAATTATATCATTCCGGTATGGTCCGATTGCCGAACCAATGACGGCAACTTGAATATTTATGCCGCATTTATAAGCAAAAGCAATCCGAGTGCCGTAACATTAGCCAGTTTGGATAACAATGTGAAAGTATATCCTGTTCCGGTCAAAGATTTGATGACCGTAGAAACCGATAAATCAGGCAATTATGAGCTGAACCTTATTGATATAAGCGGAAAAGTCGCTATGAGCCGTACTTTTAATGGAAATGCGTATAGGATGGAAGTTGGCACACTGAAAGCCGGAATGTACTATCTGGTTATCTCATCCAACGGCGAAACGGTTGCCATTAAGAAAGTGGAAATTGTAAAATAACGAACAAACAACCGGTTTTTTAAGGAAAAATATAGGCTGTCCAAAATCGGGGCAGCCTTTTTTATTTTGTTCTCCTCTTTATATTGTCCTAAAAATGTTTTTCGTGGAAAATGGGATATCCCAAACAAATAGGTAAATAATTGTATGCAAAAACCAAGTAATTTATTTTTTATGTTACTTTTGTAATTCTTATTTTACCAGAAAAATTTAATGTGCAATGTGGAATAAACTTGCCGGAATCATTCTTCGAAAAAGAGCTTACCTACTCGCGGTTATAGGGCTGCTTACCGTTTATATGACTTACCAAGCTACGCGAGTACGATTAAGCTATGAATATAATACCTTACTTCCTAAATCGAGCCGGGAATACAAGGAATATCAATTGTTCAAAAAGACTTTCGGCGAAGAAGCCAATGTTTTTATAATAGGTATTCAAGATTCCGCTTTTTTTTCCTTGAAAAAATTTAACGAGTACCGCCAAATAACCGAAAAAATAAAAAGGATAAAAGGCATTACCGCTTTGATGTCTATTCCGGATTTGTATATTATACAAAAGAACAGTCAAGAAAAACGCTTTGTAGTCAAGCCGTTGTTTCCCGATACGGTACAAACGCAAAAAGAACTGGATTCTTTGAAGCATCTGGTTTTTAAGTTGCCTTTTTACAAGTCATTTATTTACAACGACACTGCACAGGTATATTTGACGGCCATTACTTTTGAAAAGAAATTGGTGGACAGTAAAGAGCGAATTGCCGTCATTGACGATATTGTGTCCATGTTCGATGCTTTTGGCAAAAAACATGGCTTGACCATCCATTATTCGGGACTCCCCTACATTAGAACTGCCATATCGGAAAAGATAGAAAAAGAAATGGAGATTTTTGTGTTGCTGGCCCTTTTGGTTACCATTGTAATTCTTTACATTTTTTTCCGATCGTTAAGAGTAATTTTATTTTCCATTATTGTCATAGGCATAAGCATTTCGTGGACATTAGGAATAATGGGGCTTTTCGGCTACAAAATCACTATGGTTACGGCCTTGCTGCCTCCGCTGATTATAGTAATAGGGATTCCCAACAGTATTTACTTGCTCAACCACTACTTTATGGAGTATATGTCGCATGCCAACAAAATAAAGGCTTTGCAACGCACTATCTCCAAAACCGGGAATGCCATTTTTCTTACCAATTTAACCACGGCAACCGGATTCGGTACATTCGTGATTACCAATAGCAGGGTATTGAGAGAATTTGGAGTGGTGGCGTCATTAAGTGTTTTCAGTCTGTTTTTGCTCACTCTGATTTTAATACCTACCTTATATGCGATGTCTTCCCCTCCTTCCAGCAGGCATTTCAGACATTTGGAAAGTACATTTTCTACCAAGTTGATAAATTTTATAGAACAGGTAATTAACAAAAGAAGAAAACTCTTGTACGGGATTATAGTGTTTATAACGGTATTGGCGATGGTAGGTATGGGGAAAATAAAAATTCTCGGCTATATGGTGGATGATATTCCCCACCACGACAAGGTTTTTGTAGATTTGAAGTTTTTCGAAAAGTATTTCAAGGGGGTTTTGCCTATCGAAATAATGGTAGATACGGAAAAGAAAAAAGGTGTATTGAAACCTTCCGTGATGAAAAAAATAGACCGGTTGCAAAAACGGTTTGCCGAATATGACGAGCTTTCTCGCCCATTGTCTTATATAGAATTGGTCAAATTTTCCAAGCAGGCTTATTACAATATGAATCCCGCCAAATATTCTTTGCCCAAAAGCATGGAACGGAATTTTATTTTATCGTATGTAAAAAAAGCCAAAGACAACAAAGGTATTATGAAAGCCTTTGTAGATACTACCATGCAAAAAGCAAGAATAAGTGTTGAGGTGGCCGACATCGGCACTATCAAGATGAAAGAACTGGTAAGTAAAATGAAAGCGGATATTGATAGTATTTTCCCGCAAGACCGATATAAAACGATGATTACGGGTATTAGCATCATTTATATGAAGGGGATGAAATATTTAATAAACAATTTGATATGGAGTGTGGTATTGGCTATTGTTTTGATTGCCGTTTTTATGGCTCTTTTGTTTGGTTCGTTCCGGATGGTGATGATTTCGTTGATACCAAACTTGTTGCCACTTATTATTACGGCAGGAGTCATGGGGTTTGCCGGTGTGCCGCTGAAACCTTCCACCATATTGGTATTTAGCATAGCGTTTGGTATTGCTGTGGACGATACCATACACTTTTTGTCCCGTTACCGGTTGGAACTCAAAAACCTTGAATGGGAGATAGGTAAGTCGGTTTCCGAAGCTATAAGGCATGTAGGTATCAGTATGCTACATACTTCTATTGTGTTGTTTTTCGGATTTTTTATTTTCGTTTTTTCGGATTTCGGCGGAACGGTGGCACTTGGTTTATTGGTTTCTCTTACCTTGGTAGTAGCCATGGTGACCAATCTTTTACTATTACCGTCGTTGTTGATGTCGCTTGAAAGATACATTACTACCAGAGCCTTTGCAGAACCTTTGTTAAGTATCTTTGACGAAGAAGAAGATATCGACCTAGATAAACTTTAACATTTGTTATCATGAAACAATTTTACGATTTTTTGGTAGTTGGCAGCGGAATTGCCGGTTTGAGTTTTGCTTTGAAAGTGGCTGGCAAAGGGAAAGTGGCTGTTATTACCAAAGAAACTCTGGAAGAAAGTAATACCAAATATGCACAAGGTGGTATAGCTACTGTTATAAGTGCAACGGATTCGTTTGAGAAGCATATTAAAGATACTTTGATTGCCGGAGACGGATTGTGTGATGAAGAAGTGGTAAGAATGGTAGTAAGTGAGGCTCCGGATCGAATAAAGGAATTGGAACAATGGGGGGTGGATTTTGACAAAGATAGTACAGGTTCTTATGAACTGGGAAGAGAGGGGGGACATTCCGAGTATCGCATACTGCACCACAAAGATTATACAGGTTACGAAGTAGAGCGGAAATTGGTACAGAGAATCCGGAAACACCGGAATATTGATATTTTTGAATATCATTTTGCATTGGATATAATAACCCAACACCATTTGGGGCATTTGGTGAGACGATGTTTGACTCCTATCGAGGCTTACGGGCTTTATGTGCTTGATTTGAAACAGAACGAAATAAAAACCTTTTTGAGCGACAAGATTTATATAGCAACGGGAGGTATCGGTAATATTTACGAGACTACTACCAATCCGCCTATTGCTACGGGTGATGGAATAGCCATGGTATATAGAGCCAAAGGACTTATTAATAACATGGAGTTTGTACAATTTCATCCGACCGCTTTGTACAACCCCGGAGAAAAACCTTCGTTTTTGATTACCGAAGCCTTACGAGGTGCCGGTGCCATACTGAGAAATCATAAAGGAGAGGCCTTTATGGAGAAATATGATGTCCGTAAGGATTTGGCACCGCGTGATATTGTGGCAAGATCCATTGATACCGAAATGAAAAGTTTGGGGGTGGAACATGTTTACCTTGATGCAACAGGTATTGACAAAAATATTTTGACAACCCATTTCCCCAATATTGTTAAAAAATGCGAATCCTTGGGATTAGACATTACCAAAGATTATATCCCGGTAGTTCCTGCGGCACATTATTTATGTGGTGGTGTGGTAGTGGACCGGAACGGACAAAGCAGCATAAAAAACCTTTATGCCGGCGGTGAAACGGCTTATACCGGTTTGCACGGGGCCAACCGACTGGCTTCCAATTCATTAATCGAGGCTTTGGTGTATGCACACCGGTCGGCTAAACATGCATCGGAGCATTTAAGAGACCATAACATCCCGGATAACATACCCGATTGGAACGATAAAGGAACTACCTATACAGAGGAAATGGTGCTGATAACCCAAAGCACTAAAGAATTGAAACAAATAATGAGTTATTATGTAGGTATTGTCAGATCCAATTTAAGATTGAACAGAGCACTGGTTCGATTGGAAATTTTGTACAAAGAAACCGAAATGCTTTATCGTAAATCTAAGGTTTTTAGGGAAATATGTGAGCTGAGGAATGCTATCAATGTGGCCTATTTGATTATAAAAATGGCTATGGAACGAAAAGAAAGTCGCGGCTTGCACTACAATATGGATTACCCCGACAAACAACAAAACCGATAAACCATGAAAGCAATAAGTTTATTGCCACTCATACCGGTAAGGATAGAACCTGACGAAAGAACCGAAATGGTTACGCAGGTCTTGTTCGGCGAAACATTTGAAGTGACGGAAGAATTACCCCAATGGTACAAGATAAAGGCTGATTGGGACGGTTACGAAGGATGGATAGACCGGAAAATGGCTACGGTAATAGAAGACGAAGCGGAATACCGTAAAATGCTACACAGCGAAAAATATGTGCCCGTACAAATAATCAATGTTATCAGGAACAACACTACCAGACAAAATATGCTCATACCTTCGGGCAGTACACTGCCTAATTTTGACAAAAAAGACAGGTCGTTTATCATTTTTGGAGACTATTACTACTATTACGAGAGTGTGATAGAAGTAGAGTTTGTGTACGATAACAAGAAGATACTATCAACCGTAGCAAAAAAATACCTGAACGCACCCTACTTGTGGGGAGGTCGTACTTATTGGGGAATAGACTGTTCCGGATTTTCGCAAATTGTTTACAAAATAATGGGCATCCCAATTCCCAGAGATGCCAAAGATCAGGCGAATATCGGGGTGGATATTATTTCGATGCGAGATATTCAAACAGGAGATCTGGCATTTTTCGGTGAAGGTGAAGACGCAATAAAACATGTAGGTATTTTATTGGACATGGATACGGTTATTCACGCATCGGGAAAAGTCAGAATAGACCGTTTTGACGAAAAAGGAATTATTAACGGGGAAACCGGAGAATTAACCCATAAACTTGTTAAAATCAAGAGAATATTATAGGATATGCTGGATAAATGGAAAGATAAGATAGGCTATTGGTTTTTGGACCGTAAGGCTTCAAAAATTAAACGGGAAGCCCGATTTATGAATTTGTCGGAGGCAAAGGAGATAGCCGTAATTGCCAATATCGATGGCATAGAAAAATACAAAGCCGTATCGGAATTTATCAAATGGTTAAGAAATAAAGGGAAAAATGTTTTTGTGGTGGCATTCGTTAAAAATGACGAATTCAAAGAATTCTTCAAAGGAGAAAAGACCATACTTTTTTTCAGCAAGAAAAATATTACATGGTATGGGAAACCGCGAAACATAAAATATTCGGAATTTATTTCAAAAGAATTTGACATGCTTATTGACCTGAGTCTTAATCAGATAATTACCTTCCATTATTTAGTGGCTTTGAGTAAGGCAAAACTGAAAGTCGGCAAATATGGCGAAAGGTTTGATTATTATGATTTTGTGATTGATATAGGCGATAAAAATGATTTGGGTTTTTTTATTTTTCAAATTAAACATTATCTTTGTGAACTGAACAAAAACAAATAAGGGTATGATTTCACTGAAAGGTCTTGGTGTGGCATTGGTTACTCCGTTTAAGAACAATCAAGCAATTGATTTTCTTTCGTTGGAAAAATTATTACATCATATAAAAAACGATATCGACTATTTAATCGTTTTCGGTACGACGAGTGAGACTCCTACCATAAGCAAGGAAGAAAAAAAGGAACTTCTTTCTTTTGTAAAACAAAATACGGACCTTCCTATTGTGTTGGGAATGGGAGGCTACAATACGAGTCAAATCATAGATGATATTAAAAAACAAGATTTTGACGGGATAAGTGCTATATTGTCCGTAACGCCTTATTATAACAAGCCTAATCAAAAGGGATTGCTGGAACATTATACCGCCATAGCGGACAATAGTCCCGTACCCGTGATACTTTACAATGTGCCGCCGCGAACTTCCGTAAATATCGAAGCGACTACTACCTTACAGCTGGCTCAGCACAGGAATATTATTGCTATTAAAGAGGCATCCGGCAGTTTCAAACAAATTATGGATATTGTGATGAACAAGCCGGAGGGTTTCGGTGTGGTTTCCGGAGATGACGGTATTACATTACCTCTGATAAGTATTGGTGTCACCGGATTGATATCCGTTATCGCCAATGCCTATCCCAAATTGATGCGAAAGATGGTGTGGAGTGCCTTGGAAGGGAATTACGAAGAGGCCAAACGATTGCATTACAAACTATTACCGGCCATAGATGCCATATTCAAAGAAGG
>CAYMVE010000008.1:0-27862 GCA_964393715.1 uncultured Bacteroidales bacterium
AAAGAACCAAACCGCACGTAAATGTAGGTACAATAGGTCACGTAGACCACGGTAAGACAACATTGACAGCTGCTATAACAAAAGTATTGGCTAAACAAGGCTATGCAGAAGAAAAAGACTTTGATGCAATTGATAATGCTCCTGAAGAAAAAGAAAGAGGGATCACTATCAACACTGCACACGTAGAATACGAAACAGAAAAAAGACACTATGCACACATTGACTGTCCGGGTCACGCCGACTATGTGAAAAACATGGTAACAGGTGCTGCCCAAATGGACGGTGCAATTTTGGTAGTGGCTGCAACTGACGGTCCGATGCCTCAAACAAGAGAACACATCTTGTTGGCAAGACAAGTAAATGTGCCTGCAATTGTTGTGTTCTTGAACAAAGTGGACCTTGTGGACGATGAAGAAATGTTGGAATTGGTTGAAATGGAAGTGAGAGATCTTCTCAGCCAATATGAATTTGACGGGGACAATGCACCTGTTATTCATGGGTCTGCCTTAGGTGCTTTGAACGGCGAACCTAAGTGGGAAGAAAAAGTAATAGAATTGATGAATGCTGTTGACGAATATATTCCTACTCCTCAAAGAGACATTGACAAGCCGTTCTTGATGCCGGTAGAAGATGTATTCTCCATTACAGGTCGTGGTACCGTAGCTACCGGTAGAATAGAAACCGGAGTAATTACAACCGGCGAAGAAGTTGAAATCGTAGGATTGGGACTCCAAAAGAAGACTGTGGTTACCGGTGTGGAAATGTTTAGAAAGATTCTTGATAGAGGTGAAGCCGGTGACAATGTAGGTCTCTTGCTGAGAGGTATCGATAAGAAAGAAATCAAAAGAGGGATGGTTTTGGCAAAACCGGGGTCTATTACTCCTCATACCAAGTTCAAAGCCGAAGTGTATATTTTGAAAAAAGAAGAAGGTGGACGTCACACACCGTTCCATAACAATTACAGACCTCAGTTTTACCTGAGAACACTGGATATTACCGGTACCGTTAAGTTGCCTGATGGTATCGAAATGGTAATGCCCGGTGACAATGTTACTATTGAAGTGGAATTGATTTATCCGGTAGCCTTGAATAAAGGTTTGAGGTTTGCTATCCGTGAAGGTGGTAGGACCATTGGTGCCGGACAAATTATCGATATTATCGAGTAATTCGATAAGAAGTTCTTTTAATTTAAGTAACCATAGAAGAGGGTTTGCTGTGAAAGCATGCCCTCTTTTTCAAAATTTACGGGAGTAGCTCAATTGGTAGAGCAACGGTCTCCAAAACCGTAGGCTGGGAGTTCGAGTCTCTCCTCCCGTGCAAGTAGGAAAAACTATGAGTAAGCTTGTAAATTATATCAAAGAGTCGTACAACGAATTGGTGTACAAAGTGTCGTGGCCAACTTGGAAAGAGTTGCAAAACAGTGCCATTGTAGTGTTTGTTGCATCCCTGATAATTGCTGCAATAATAGCATTGATGGATATTACTTTCAAGAATTTGATGCATATCATTTACAGTTTATTCTATTAGACAACGGGAAAGATATAAAAAGATGGAACAGCAAACGGGTAAAAAATGGTATGTGCTGAGGGCTATTAGCGGGAAAGAAAGAAAGGTAAAGGAATATATAGAAAATGAAGTAGCTCGCTTAGGGCTGGAAAATGTTATTACCAAAGTTTTGGTTCCCACCAGAAAAGTCTATCAAATAAAAAACGGCAAAAAAGTAAGCAAAGAACAAAATTATTTGCCGGGTTATGTATTGATTGAGGTAAATGGGGAACTGGATACGGAAACAATGGCCAAAATCAGGGAAATAACCGGCGTTTTGTATTTTCTTGGTGTGGATAAAGGCAAAAAGCCAATTCCCATGCGACAGGAAGAAGCATTTAGGTTGCTGGGAATAGTGGATGAATTGGCAGATAAAGACGAAGAATTTGATGTAAGCTTTACCATAGGGGAGAGCGTAAAGATAATAGACGGTCCTTTTACCGAATTTATAGGTACCATAGAAGAAATCAACGAGGAAAGAAAGAAAGTGACCGTAATGGTTAAATTGTTCGGAAAAAAGACACCGGTAGTTCTTAATTTTTTGCAAGTAGAAAAAATATAATTTGTTAATTAAATAAACCAAAAGCGATGGCAAAGGAAATAGAAGGCTTTATTAAGCTGCAGATTCCGGGAGGACAAGCAAATCCGTCACCACCGGTAGGTCCAGCGCTTGGTTCCAAAGGGGTCAATATCATGGACTTCTGTAAGAGGTTCAATGATAAGACCAAGGATCAAGCGGGGAAAATCTTGCCGGTAATTATTACGGTTTACAAAGATAAATCATTTGACTTTGTAATAAAAACACCTCCCGCGTCAGTTCAACTCCTCGAACGTGCTAAACTAAAAAAAGGTTCTTCGGAACCTAACCGAAACAAAGTAGGAAGCGTAACTTGGGACGATGTACGCGAAATTGCCGAAAACAAAATGCCCGATTTGAATTGTTTTACCGTAGAATCGGCCATGAAGATGATAGCAGGAACGGCAAGGAGTATGGGGATAACCATAGAAGGAGAAAGACCATTTTAAATCTGAATTGACATGAAAAAATTGACAAAGAACCGAAAGAAAGTCCTGGAAAAATACGATATATACAAAAAGTACTCTTTAAGTGAAGCTTCCAAGCTGGTAAAAGATATTTCCACTACAAAATTTGATGCATCCGTTGATGTGGACATCAAATTGGGTGTGGATCCAAGGAAAGCCAACCAGATGGTAAGAGGAGTAACAACCTTGCCGCATGGGACAGGAAAGGAAAAAAAGGTGTTGGCCTTGGTTACGCCTGACAAAGAAACCGAAGCAAAAGAAGCAGGAGCCGACTATGTAGGATTGGACGAATATATTGATAAAATCCAAAAAGAAGGATGGTTGGATTTTGATGTGGTAATTACCATGCCGCAAGTGATGCCCAAGGTTGGTAAGTTGGGAAGGATACTCGGACCACGCGGTTTGATGCCTAACCCCAAAAGCGGTACGGTAACCATGGAAGTCGGTAAGGCTATTAAAGATGTAAAGAGCGGAAAAATTGATTTTAAGGTTGACAGGTACGGTATTGTACACGCTTCCATAGGTAGAGTTTCGTTTAAGCCGGAACAAATTGAAGAAAATGCAAGAGAACTAATTAAAACAGTTATCAAGCTAAAACCGGCAGCTGCGAAAGGTACCTATGTACAATCCATTCACATGTCATCCACAATGAGTCCGAGTATAAAAGTTGATCCCAAAAAGGTTGACGAATAATTAAAAGAGCGAAAAGATGAGAAAAGAAGAAAAAAATCAAATCATTGACGAACTGGTCGGACTTCTTGAAAAATATCCACATTTTTACATAACCGATATATCGGGGCTTAATGCTGAAGATACCAGTAACCTGAGAAGGAAGTGCCACGAAAAGGATATCAAACTTAAAGTTGCTAAGAATACCTTGTTGTATATAGCACTTAAAAAGGTTAATGCCGAGTTTGAACAATTCGAAGAAGTATTGAAAGGCCCTTCCGCCCTCATGTTGTCGGAAGTTAGCAATGCACCCGGTAAGGTTATCGAAGAATTCAGGAAGAATCTGGACAAGCCTGTTTTGAAGGCAGCTTATGTAGAAGAATCGTTCTATTTCGGTGACGAAACTTTGAAGGAACTTGCAACTCTCAAGTCAAAAGAAGAACTTTTGGCCGATGTGATTTTGTTGTTGCAAAGTCCTATCAAGAATGTTATGTCGTCACTGGAATCCGGAAAGGACATCCTAGCTGGTCTTATGAAATCGCTCGAAGAAAAGGGCGAATAATAAATTTTGAAATTTATAATTAAAAAAAATTGATGTTTAATCTTTAAATTTTTACAAAAATGGCAGATGTAAAAAAATTAGCGGAAGAATTGGTAAATTTGACCGTAAAAGAAGTAAAAGAATTGGCCGATATCTTGAAAGACGAATACGGAATTGAACCCGCAGCAGCAGCAGTAGTAGCAGCACCTGCAGCAGGCGGTGCAGAAGGTGGCGAAGCCGAAAAGACCGAATTTGATGTGGTTTTAACCTCACCCGGTGGTGCTAAATTGCAAGTGGTGAAAGTGGTTAAGGAAATTACAGGATTGGGTCTTAAGGAAGCAAAAGCTTTGGTTGATGAAGCTCCTAAGGCTATCAAGGAAAAAGTATCCAAAGACGAAGCAGAATCAATCAAGGCTAAATTGGAAGAAGCTGGTGCCGAAGTTGAAATTAAGTAAGCATTACTTCGATTTTATAACGGTTTGTTAAGTAACATAGGTGCTTAAATAGTACCTATGTTGCTTATTGTTATTTATTGGTAGCAAGCAAGTTCGGTTTCGTATTTTTAAGGTCTGTATAGGGCCGTTTAACATAAATAAAGGTCTGTAATTTAAAATATTTTACAAATATGTCTTCAAAAAAAAGAGTAAGCTTTGCTTCGACAGAAAAAGTTCTGGAATATCCGGATTTTTTGGAAGTTCAATTAAAGTCATTTCAAGATTTTTTCCAATTAGAAACAACACCGAATAAAAGAAAAGAAGAAGGTCTTTACAAAGTATTCAAAGAAAATTTCCCGATAACAGATACCCGCAACAACTTCGTATTGGAATTTATCGATTATTTCATTGACCCGCCTAATTATTCCATGGACGAATGTATCGACAGAGGATTGACATACAGTGTACCCCTCAAAGCCAAATTGAAATTGTATTGTACGGACCCAAAACACGAAGATTTTGAAACGGTTGTTCAAGATGTGTATCTTGGCAACATCCCGTATATGACGCCACGAGGAACCTTTATTATCAATGGTGCAGAGAGAGTGGTGGTTTCACAGTTGCACAGGTCTCCAGGCGTGTTTTTCGGGCAAAGTATGCATCCCAACGGAACTAAGTTATATTCCGCCAGGATTATTCCCTTCAAAGGTTCTTGGATAGAATTTACTACAGATGTCAATAATGTAATGTATGCTTATATTGACAGAAAGAAAAAACTTCCCGTTACCACATTGCTTAGAGCACTCGGATTTGAAAAAGATAAAGACATATTGGAAATATTTGACCTTGCCGAAGAAATAAAAGCCACAAAAAGCGAATTGAAGAAAGTGGTTGGCAAAAAATTGGCAGGTAGAGTTGTAAAAACTTGGCTTGAAGATTTTGTGGACGAAGATACGGGAGAAGTAGTTTCTCTGGAAAGAAACGAAATTATCATAGAGCGTGAAACTATACTGGAAGAAGACCATATAGATGTTATTCTTAAATCCGGAGTGGAAACCATACTGATACATAAAGACCAAAAAGATACCGGACACGATTATTCCATAATCTACAATACTTTGCAAAAAGATCCGACCAACTCGGAAAAAGAAGCGGTAGTACATATTTACAGACAGCTGAGAAGTTCGGAACCTCCTGATGAAAATCAAGCAAGGGATGTGTTTAACAGGTTGTTTTTCTCTGAAAAAAGGTACGATTTGGGAGAAGTAGGGAGGTATAAAATAAACAAAAAATTAAACCTTGATGTTCCTATAGATGTACGAATACTTACCAAAGAAGACATTCTACAAATTATTAAATATCTGATTGAATTGGTAAACTCCCGAAAAGATGTGGATGATATTGACCATTTGAGTAACAGGCGTGTGAGAACCGTAGGCGAACAATTAGCCAACCAATTTGGAGTGGGACTTGCCAGAATGGCCAGAACCATAAGGGAAAAAATGAATGTTCGCGACAATGAAGTATTTACTCCGGTAGATTTAATCAATCCGAAAACATTATCTTCCGTAATAAACAGTTTCTTTGCTACCAATCAGCTTTCTCAGTTTATGGATCAAACCAATCCGTTGTCCGAAATGACCCACAAACGCAGAATGTCTGCTTTGGGACCTGGTGGTTTGACAAGAGAAAGAGCCGGTTTTGAAGTGCGGGATGTTCACTATACCCATTACGGAAGGCTGTGTCCGATAGAAACTCCGGAAGGTCCGAATATCGGACTGATTACTTCGTTGTGTGTATATGCCAAAATTACCGATTTGGGATTTATTGCTACTCCTTACCGGAAAGTGGAAGTGGGAAAGGTTGATTTGAAAAACGAAGATGTAGTTTACCTTACGGCAGAAGAAGAAGAAAAACATATCATAGCACAAGCTAATGCTCCGGTAGATTGGGATTCCGGAGCCTTCAAAAGTGATAGGATAAAAGCCCGCCAAAAAGGAGATTTTCCCGTTGCACAACCGGATGAAATAACCTTGATGGATGTGGCACCTAATCAGATTGCTTCTATTTCTGCATCCTTGATTCCGTTTTTGGAACACGACGACGCTAACCGTGCCCTTATGGGCTCAAACATGATGCGTCAAGCTGTACCGCTTATCCGACCCGAATCTCCGATTGTAGGAACCGGTCTTGAAGGTAAGGTGATTCAGGATTCTAGAATCCATCTTGTAGCAGAAGCCGACGGAGAAGTGGTATATGTGGATGCTAACGAAATAAAAGTAAGATACGATAAAACAGAAGAAGACAAGTTGGTTAGTTTTGACGATGAAATCGTAACCTATAAGGTAACCAAATTTAAAAAGACTAACCAGAATACGACGATAAACCTTACACCCATAGTAAAACCTGGTCAGAAAATCAAAAAAGGCGATATCCTTACCGAAGGTTTTGCTAGTGTGGACGGAGAACTTGCTTTGGGTAGAAACCTGAAAGTAGCCTTCATGCCTTGGAAAGGATATAACTTTGAGGATGCTATCGTGATTTCCGAAAGGGTTATTAGAGAAGATATTTATACCTCTATCCATGTTCAGGACTTTTCGTTGGAAGTGAGGGATACCAAGTTGGGTGAAGAAGTACTTACCTACGATATCCCCAATGTGAGTGAAGAGGCTACTAAAAATTTGGATAGCAATGGTATTATCCGTGTTGGTGCCAAAGTGAAACCCGGTGATATACTCATAGGAAAGATCACTCCGAAAGGTGAGTCCGATCCTACTCCGGAAGAAAAATTGCTAAGGGCCATATTTGGAGACAAAGCCGGAGATGTAAAAGATGCTTCGTTGAAAGCACCACCCTCATTATACGGAACGGTTATAGGAACAAGCTTGTTTGAACGAACTACAAAAGACAAGAGGACCAAGAGCGTAGAAAAACTGATGAAAGAAAAGGCGGAAAAAGAAGCCGAAGAAAAGATTGCCAAACTGAACGAAAGACTAATTCATAAGTTGTATACCGTTCTTAACGGTAAATCTTCGCCCGGAATTAAAAATAACTTGGGAGAAATATTAGTACCCAAAGGGACGAAGTTTACCATGAAAATATTGCAAAGTCTGGATTACACGAACTTGGCAAATACCAATAAGTGGTCTAACGATAAGAAAACAAACAATATTGTTATCAGAATATTAAGCAACTATAATCTGAAATACAAAGAAATTCTCGCGGAAAGAAAACGTAAGATATTTAATATCACTATAGGAGATGAATTACCGGCAGGTATTTTGAAATTGGCCAAAGTTTATATTGCACAAAAGAGGGAATTGAAAGTGGGGGATAAGATGGCCGGTAGGCACGGAAACAAAGGTATTGTGGCCAAGATTGTGAGAGAAGCGGATATGCCGTTTCTGGAAGACGGAACACCGGTGGATATTGTATTGAACCCTCTGGGGGTACCATCCCGTATGAACCTCGGACAAATCTATGAAACGGTATTGGGTTGGGCCGGAGAAAAATTGGGGGTGAAATTTTCCACTCCAATTTTTGACGGAGCAACGCTTGACGATATTACGGAATGGACGAGAAAAGCCGGATTGCCTGATTATGGTATGACTTACCTGTATGACGGCGAAACCGGAGAAAAATTTGAACAACCTGCTACCGTGGGAGTGATTTACATGATGAAACTGAACCACTTGGTAGATGATAAAATGCACGCCAGGGCAATAGGTCCTTATTCGTTGATTACACAACAACCTTTGGGTGGTAAATCTCAATTCGGAGGACAAAGGTTCGGTGAAATGGAAGTTTGGGCACTGGAAGCATTTGGTGCAGCTCACATGCTGAGGGAAATTCTTACGGTTAAGTCTGACGACATCAACGGTAGGTCCAAGACTTATGAAGCTATTGTAAAAGGTCAGCCTATGCCCGAACCGGGAATACCCGAATCGTTTAATGTACTTGTGAACGAACTGAAAGGTTTGGCATTAAATCTGGATTTCGAAGAATAATATTCTGAATAAAATTAAAATTATAAATTACTATGGCATATAAAAAAAGTACCCGGATAAAAAGTAACTTTTCCAAGATAAGAATAACCCTTGCTTCACCGGATAAGATTCTTTCGGACTCATGGGGTGAAGTACTTAAGCCGGAAACTATCAATTACAGAACTTACAAGCCAGAAAGAGACGGGCTGTTCTGTGAAAGAATTTTCGGTCCGGTAAAAGATTACGAATGCCATTGCGGTAAATATAAAAGAATAAGGTATAAAGGCATTATATGTGACAGATGTGGTGTTGAAGTAACGGAAAAGAAGGTAAGAAGGGAAAGGATGGGGCATATCCAGCTTGTTATTCCTGTGGTGCATATTTGGTTTTTCCGTTCTTTGCCTTCAAAGGTCGGAATGCTTTTGGGAATACCTATTAAAAAGTTGGAACAAATCATTTATTATGAAAAATATGTGATTGTTCAGCCGGGTATAAAAGAAGCGGATGGATATAAAAAAATGCAATTCCTTGACGATGAGGAGTACAATGCAATATTAGACAGTCTTCCCAAAGAAAATCAAATGCTTCCGGATGATGACCCAAATAAATTTATTGCCAAAATGGGGGCGGAAGCCATTCTTATGCTATTGGAAAGACTTGATTTGGATGAATTGTCTTACCAATTGAGACATCAAGCCAATACCGATACTTCCAATCAAAGGCGAAACGAAGCCCTTAACAGACTGAATATTGTAGAAGCGTTTAGAAGTTCGAAAGGTAGAAGCAAGCCGGAGTGGATGGTGTTGAAAATACTGCCGGTTATTCCTCCCGATCTGAGACCTTTGGTTCCGCTGGATGGTGGACGTTTTGCTTCGTCCGACCTTAACGACCTTTATAGAAGGGTAATTATTAGAAATAACAGGCTTAAGAGATTGATGGAGATCAAAGCTCCCGAAATCATTCTCCGCAACGAAAAAAGAATGTTGCAAGAAGCCGTTGATTCGCTGTTGGACAACACCAGAAAATCAAGTGCTGTTAAAAGCGATAACAACAGACCGTTGAAATCTCTTACCGACAGCCTGAAAGGAAAACAAGGACGTTTCCGTCAAAATTTGTTAGGGAAACGGGTGGATTATTCCGCTCGTTCCGTTATTGTGGTTGGGCCTGAACTCAAAATGCACGAATGCGGACTTCCCAAAGAAATTGCGGCAGAGCTATACAAGCCGTTTATTATCAGGCGACTACTGGAAAGGGGAATAGTAAAAACGGTGAAGTCTGCCAAGAAAATGGTAGATAGGCGTGAACCTGTAATTTGGGATATCTTGGAAAACTTGTTAAAAGGTCATCCCGTATTGCTCAACCGTGCACCTACCTTGCACCGTTTGGGTATTCAAGCTTTCCAGCCTAAACTGGTGGAAGGTAAAGCCATACAGTTGCATCCGTTGGCATGTACCGCATTCAATGCGGACTTTGACGGTGACCAAATGGCCGTACCCCTTCCGCTAAGTAATGAAGCTGTTTTGGAAGCTCAATTGTTGATGCTCGGTTCGCACAACATTCTCAACCCAGCTAACGGTACGCCTATTACCGTACCTTCGCAAGACATGGTACTGGGTTTGTACTACATAACCAAAGAACTACCTGGAGCCAAAGGGGAAGGTGAAGTATTTTACGGTCCGGAAGATGTAATGGTGGCATACAACGAACGGAAAGTAGATTTGCATGCCAAAATAAAGGTGCGAATTAAGGGAGAATTGATTGAAACAACGGTAGGGCGTGTGATTCTCAATCAATATGTTCCGGAAGGAATAGAATTTATAAATAAACTGCTTACCAAAAAGGAACTTCGTGAAATAATAGGTTATATCTTTAAGAAAAAAGGTACTGCCGTTGCTGCCAAATTCCTTGATGATATTAAACATCTCGGGTATATATCTGCATTTAAGGCCGGTCTTTCTTTCAATTTGGGAGATGTGATTATACCGGAAGAAAAAGAAAAACTGCTAAAAGAAGCTTACGAAAAGGTGGAAGAAGTTTGGATGAACTATAATATGGGGCTTATCACCAACAACGAAAGATATAATCAAGTAGTGGATATTTGGACACACACCAATACCAAGTTGACTAATATTTTGATGGAAACCCTCAAAAAGGATAAGAACGGATTTAATTCAATTTATATGATGATTGATTCCGGAGCACGGGGTTCCAAAGAACAAATTCGTCAGCTTGCCGGTATGAGAGGCCTTATGGCCAAGCCGCAAAAGTCCGGTGCGGAAGGTGGCCAAGTAATTGAGAATCCTATTTTGTCTAACTTTAAAGAAGGACTTTCGGTACTTGAGTACTTTATATCCACTCACGGTGCCCGTAAAGGTTTGGCCGATACCGCTTTGAAGACCGCGGATGCCGGTTATCTTACCAGAAGATTGGTTGATGTGGCGCAGGATGTGATTGTTACCGAAGATGATTGTGGTACTTTGAGAGGTATTACCGCTACGGCCATAAAAAATAATGATGAAGTTGTAGAATCCTTATACGACAGGATTTTAGGACGGGTATCCGTGCATGATGTCTATCATCCGAATACAGGAGAATTGATAGTTAAGAGCGGAGAAGAAATAACGGAAGAAATTGCTAAGACTATTGAAGAATCTCCTATAGAAGAAGTTGAGATACGCTCCGTATTGACTTGTGAAGCCAAACGTGGAGTTTGTGCCAAATGTTACGGAAGGAATCTGGCAACCGGTAAGTTGGTTCAAGTAGGAGAGGCAGTTGGTGTGATTGCCGCACAATCTATTGGAGAGCCGGGTACGCAGCTGACGCTTCGTACATTCCATGTCGGTGGTACGGCCGGAAACATCAGTACGGAATCTTCGATAACGGCTAAATACGATGGTATATTGGAATTGGACGAATTGAGAACTGTGTATCATGAAGAACCGGACGGTTCGAAAGTGGCAATTGTAGTTAGCCGTATGACGGAAATGCATTTGATAGATCCCAATACCCAAATGCGCCTTTACAGCAAGCCCATACCTTATGGTTCCCGATTGTACAAAAAGCCGGGAGCAAAAGTTAAAAAAGGCGAATTGGTTTGCGAATGGGATCCTTACAATACGGTAATTGTTTCCGAAGTATCCGGTAAAGTCAGCTTTGACAATGTGGTCGAAAATGTGAATTATATAGTAGAAAGAGACGAAAATACCGGATTGGAAGAAAAGATTATCATTGAGACCAGAGATAAAAGTAAAATTCCTACTTTGAAGATTGTAGATAAGAAGAAGGAAGTTCTTAAAAGCTATACGCTACCTGTAGGTGCTCACATATCATTGTCTGAAGGAGACAATATAAAAACCGGTCAAGTCATTGTAAAAATTCCGAAGCGTACAACAAAGGCCGGTGATATTACCGGAGGTTTGCCGAGAGTTACGGAATTGTTCGAAGCAAGAAATCCGAGCGATCCCGCAGTGGTGGCAGAAATTGACGGGATTGTGCATTTCGGTTCGATAAAGCGAGGTAAACAGGAAATTATTATTACATCTAAAGAAACCGGAGAGTCTAAAAAATACTGGGTTCAGATATCCAGGCAAATTCTTGTACAGGAAAACGACTTTGTCAAAGCCGGTACCGCTTTGACAAACGGAGCCATAACTCCTGCCGATATTTTGGCCATCAAAGGGCCTACGGCTGTACAAGAATATTTGGTAAACGAAATCCAGGAAGTGTATAGGCTTCAAGGTGTGAAAATTAATGACAAGCACTTTGAAGTGATTGTAAGGCAAATGATGCGCAAGGTGGAAATAGAAGATCCGGGTGACACCCACTTCTTGCCCAAACAATTGATTGACAAAGTTGAATTTATGGAAGTTAACGATGAAATTTACGGCAAGAAAGTAGTGGTGGAAACTGGCGATTCTACAGAAGTAAGCAAAGGTCAAATTATTTCTCCCAGACGATTGAGGGAAATCAATTCTCAATTGCGAAGGGCCGATAAAAAACTTGTGGAAGTCAGAGATGCCCGGCCAGCAGTGTCCAAGCCGGTATTGCAAGGTATTACCCGAGCCGCCCTTCAAACCAGAAGCTTTATCTCTGCGGCATCATTCCAAGAAACACCTAAAGTGCTTAACGATGCGGCCATCAGGGCTAAGGAAGACCATTTGATTGGACTGAAAGAAAATGTTATCGTAGGACATTTGATTCCGGCAGGTACGGGATTGTCCAAATACCAAAAGATGAGGGTATGGCATAAGTCCGAAAGAGTGGAAGAAGTAACCAATGAAAAAATAGAAGAAAATGAATAACGAAAATAATAAAAACCCCAATCAATTGGATATTGAGCTACCCGAAGAGGTGGCTCAAGGGGTTTATTCAAATCTGGTAATCATTTCGCATTCCAGCAGCGAATTTGTATTGGATTTTGTACGCATCATGCCCGGTATTCCGAAAGCAAAAGTTCAAACGAGAGTTATACTAACACCCGAGCATGCCAAAAGATTGCTTTCGGCCTTGCAAGATAATGTATCCAAGTATGAAGCCATGTTTGGGCCGATTAAAATTCCTGAAAGTGGGCACGCACCTTTTATGAATTTCGGGAAACCGAAAGGAGATGCCTAAAAAAAATTTTGTATTTGGGAAAAAAATACTACTTTTACAAAAAAAAGATTTGGTAGTTATGGAAATAAAAATGACCTTTAACGAATTGAGAAAAATAAAAGACAGCCTTCCAAGCGGAAGCATGAGAAGGATTGCAGAAGCGCTTAACCTGGACGAAGAAACGGTAAGAAACTATTTTGGCGGCACCAATTTTGATAAAGGACAATCGACCGGTATTCATATAGAACAAGGCCCCGACGGAGGAGTGGTTATCTTGGAAGACGATACCATTCTGAAAGAAGCATACAAAATTTTAGAAGAAGAAAAAGAAAACAATTCGGAAAAATAATACATAATGGTAAATAAAGTAATACTCATAGGCAATGTTGGAGCCGATCCCGATGTGAAGTCTTTGCAAAACGATGTGAAAGTAGCAACCATCAGAATGGCTACCAACGAATATTTCAGAGATGGAAACAAACATACCGAATGGCATACTATTGTTGCTTGGAGAGGATTGGCCGAATTGGCAGAAAAATATATCAAAAAGGGAACTATGGTGTATGTGGAAGGCAGGATAAGGAGGAGAGAATACAACGATAAAGAGGGTAACAAAAGGTATAGTTTTGAAATAATGGCCGATATTATCAGATTGCTTTCCAAAACGATGCAAGATGATACAACGGTAGGTCCGAGCAAAGAACCTACTGCCGATGATTTTATTGCAGAAGGAGACGAAACACCCGGATTTGATCAAGATGTTGCCGGAGATGATGACGACCTTCCGTTTTAATTATTGAGGAAGGTTATTTTATTATAAAATTTTTATCAATGACTCAATTCGTAGAAGAGGAGGCGGTTGTTCCGTTATTTTCTTCGATGCTTGCCGTACATTTCGGATGGGAACATGCTATTTTGCTTGTTGTTATTCTACTTTTGTTATTTTTTTCGGCATTAATCTCGGGTTCGGAGGTGGCTTTTTTTTCACTGGCTCCGTCTGACCTGAAAAAGTTTGAGTCGCAATCGGCCTCTCATAGAGAAAAACAGATTCTCAAATTTTTGAATAAAAGTGATGAGTTGTTGTCTACTATCCTCATAGCCAATAATTTGATAAATATTGGTATTGTAATTATTTCTTCCATTTTTATAAAAAAAACATTTGATTTTGGAGATAATGAACTGTTGGGATTTTTTATAGAAGTAGTGGTTATTACTTTTTTGATTTTGCTTTTCGGAGAAATCTTGCCTAAAGTCTTTGCCAATCAGAATCCGCTTAAGTTTGCCTTATTCATGGTCTTGCCGATAAAGGGGTTACATTTTTTATTTTATCCGTTGACCAAAGTACTCACGAGTACTTCTTCTATTTTTAAGAAAGCGGTATCGGAAAGAAAATCGACCATTTCATTGTCCGATTTATCTTATGCGTTAGATATTGCGGAAGATATAGAGGAAGAAAAGATATTGCAAGGGATTGTAAATTTTTCCAGTATTGAGGTGAAAAAGATTATGAAACCGCGGGTTGATGTGGTTGCGTTGGAAGTAAACATGCAATATCCGGATGTAATTCATATAATCAATCAACATGGTTATTCCAGAATTCCCGTGTATGAAAAAACTTTTGACAATATCAAAGGTGTTCTTTTCGTGAAGGATTTGTTACCATATTTGTATGAGGGAGAGGATTTTGAATGGCAGAAATTGGTAAGAAAGCCTTATTTTGTGTATGAAGGGAAAAAAATAAACGAACTGCTGCAAGATTTTAAGAAAAAAAAGATACATATAGGCATTGTGGTAGACGAATACGGTGGTGTGCAGGGAATTGTTACCCTTGAAGATATTTTGGAAGAAATAGTAGGAGAAATCAACGATGAGTTTGATAAAGATCCGGTGGGATATATCAAGTTGGATGACGACAAATATGAGTTTGCAGGTAATGTATTGTTGCAAGATTTTATCAAGTTGTTTGATTTGGATAACGATTATTTTTCCGATACTTATCCGGAAGTGGATACCCTTGCCGGATTGCTACTTGAAATAAAACAAGAATTTCCCGAAAAGAATGAAGTGCTTGTGTTTAAGGATTTTCAATTTGCTGTAGTTGAAATATCGGAACGGAAAATTGAAAAAATAAGGGTGGAAAAATTGAATAGGAATGAAAATTAGATTTACCATATTGGTTATGTTGTCGGTAATTCTGACAATAGTGGGCTGTGAAAAAAAATATATTCCCAAGCCTAAAGGTTATTTCAGGATTGATTTGCCGACGCATGAATACCGTTTGTTCGATACGATATTTCCTTATAAATTTGAATATTCCAAGCATGCTCGCTATGAAGTGTATAATAGAGATTCGGCATGGATCAACCTTTTTTATCCCCGTTTCAGAGCCAAGATTCATATTACCTACAAAAATCCGCAAACGGAAAATCTGGATGAAATCATAGATGAGTCACAAACTCTGGTTTACAAACACACTTTGAAAGCCGATGCCATAGACGAATGTTTGCTTACCGATACACTACACCATGTGTATGGAATATTGTACACCCTTGAGGGCAACAGTGCTTCCAATATTCAATTTTACATCACCGACAGTTCCAAGCATTTTTTTAGAGGGGCGCTGTATTTTGAAGTAAAGCCTAATTACGATTCTTTGCGACCTGTTATTACCTATATTAAAGACGATATCAAACATCTTATTCGGTCGATGAGGTGGAAGTAAGCCGAATGAAATAATTTTATACCTTTGTGGGGTGTATAAATCTTACAAGATGAGAAAAAGAATTTTTATACTTTTCTTTTTACTTTTATCGGGACGGTTTGTTTGGGCGCAGGTTTCCGGTGACAGTTCCAATGTAAAATTCTTTTTTACACTGGGAACAGATGTTGCCTACAAATATGGTAACCATGTTTTTCTTTTGGAATTGTCCGGAGGTTTTGATATAGAAGGTGTTGAGATTGAGGGTTTTGGGAGGAGTATGCTTTCCGAATTGATTTATAGGGACGATTCTCTGGAGAAAAATATGGATTTGACTTATGGAGGCTTAATGGTAAATTACTCACCTTGGCACGAAAAAATCGTGGCACCTTTTGCCGGTGCAGGAATTGGAGTTGGTAATGTGTCATTGTCGGATGTGGAAACTTATTACGGAGTAAAGTATGTGAACCGGTTTGCTTCGGACGATTTGACTTTGGTCATGCTGCAGGCAGGAGTTTCAGTGAGAGTCAACCGTTGGCTTTATACCGAATGGGATGTGAGGTATGAAGAAGCTTTTGGATTGCAGTTGTACGAGTTGTCCAATAAAGATTTTACGGGGGTGGCAGGTACTTGGGCAGTTAAATTTAAGTTTTGATACCTGTGGATGTGTTGAATGCCTGCATATTGGCTGTTTTTTTATTGGTTTTTCTTGTCAGGTTGCTTATCATTTTGCACTCTATTCGTTTATTGGTAAAGATTAAATATGTGCGCACGGAGCCTTTTGTGCCGGATACTTTTCCTCCGGTAAGTGTACTTATCGCAGCCAGAAACGAGCGGGACAATTTACAGAAAAATTTACCTTTGGTACTGGAACAGGCTTATCGTGGAGAATTTGAGGTTATCGTAATCCTTGATTCCTGCGTGGACGACAGTAAGCGGGTGATACTGGATTTGCAAAACAGGTATGACCATTTGAAATATACGGAGGTGTTTCAAGACAAACGATTTGACAAGTATAAGAAAATGGCAATTCTGTTAGGCGTGAAAGCGGCCGCTTACGACCATCTTGTGTTTATTGATGCAGATTGTGAGCCTGTTTCGGAGAAGTGGTTGGAAAGGATGGCCACGAAGTTTACCGAAAAGAATTTGATTCTGGGGTATGGCGGTATGAAAAAGGGGAGAGGGCTTTTGAACCTGATGCAGCGTTATGATACCTTGTATAATTCCGTGTTGTATTTCAGTTCTGCTTTGGCTGGAAAACCTTACATGGCGGTAGGTCGCAACATGGCTTATCACAAGGAATTGTTTCATAAGGCAGGTGGTTTCAAAAAGCATTATCATTTACCTTCTGGCAATGATGATCTGTTTGTGCGGGATGTTGCGGATTTTGCGGAAACGGGAATATGCATCCACCCGGACAGTTTTGTGTTTACCGCACCGGCTCAGACATTTAAGGATTTCTTTTTTAAAAAAATAAGACATACATCTATTTCTTACTATTACCAAACCGGGGTTAAGATATTTTTGGCTGCGGATGCTTTGTCCAGATTTTTATTTGTACCGTTATTATTGTTTTCGTACCTGTTTTTTTATTTTAATGATAATCTGTTTGCAAAAATTGTGTTACTTTTGGGATTGGTGAAGTTTTTGGCCGAACTATTAATATTGCATCCCATATATAAGCATTTTGACGAGGAAAGGATTTTTCGGAATGGTATTTGGCTGGAAATGCTGACGCCGGCTTTTGTGGCTGTAAGTATGCTATATGCCAAAGTCAGAAAAAAGGAACAAAATAACTGGTTGTAAACACCCGGAACAGATTTGAAGATGAAGAAAGATTACAATAAAAAAGAAGATATTGAACTGGTACGGAGAACAAAAGCCGGAGATGAAAAAGCCTTTGAAGAACTTGTAAATAAATATAAAAAAAGCATAGAGTTTACCGTTCACAACATTGTAAAAGACGAAAAAGTAGCGGAAGATATTACTTTGGAAACTTTTTTGAAGGTCTTTAATCGTATTGATGCTTATAATGAAACTTACTCTTTTAGTACCTGGATATTTACCATTGCCACCAATCTGGCTATTGATTACACCAGACTCAAAAAACATATAAGGTTCAAGACACATGACGACGATGGAGGTAGCGGGGTGTATATGGAAACCATAGAGAATAAGACAACCGAATCGCCGGAAGCGGAACTAATCAATGCAAACAACCGGAAAATATTGAAATTACTTATAGATAAATTGCGGCCGGATTATAAAAAAATAATTGAACTAAGGTATTTTGAGGAGTTGTCTTATAAGGAAATAGCAGATGAGTTGGGTATCAAAGTATCTATGGTGAAAACAAAACTTCACCGTGCCAAAAAGAAACTTAAAGAAATTATAAAGAATTACGATGGCAATATGTAAACTCCCATGAAAGATTGGCTTAAAACTTATTTCCCGGAACTTTCTTCGGAAACGATTGATGTTTTGTGTGGGTTATACGATGTGTATGCGGAGTGGAATAATAAAATCAATGTCATTTCGCGGAAAGATTTTTCTTTTGAGAATTTTTGCATCCGTCATGTTTTACATTCGTTAGCGGTACTTCGTTTTTGGCAATTTGATGCCGGTTCCGAAGTTTTGGATGTGGGGACCGGTGGCGGTTTTCCCGGTGTACCGTTGGCAGTAGTGTTGCCTTCGCTTCGTTTTACTTTGTTGGACTCTCGCAACAAAAAACTGATTGTAGTGGAAGATGTGGTAAAACGATTGGGATTAAACAATGTCAAGGTAGTCTGGGACCGAGTGGAGCATGTGACCGAAAAATATGATTATATAACGGGAAGAGCCGTCAAAGATATAAGTGTGTTTTACGGTTGGACAAAGAAAAACCTGAAAAGAAACGGGAAAATAATTTATTGGGCAGGGGGAGAACCGGACAATTCTTTTGTAAAAGGGTTGAATCGTTTTGAGTCGTATGATATTGCTACGGTGTTGAAAGAACCTTTTTTTGAAACAAAAAAGATTTGGATTTTCCGTTAGAAGGAAAAGTTTTTGCTGGAATGGACGGCTATAACTTTCTTTTAATAGAAACATTTACTCGGAATAGTAATTTTTTTGGTTTTATTGACAGGTTTTGTTTATCTTTACCCAAATTATTAAAAACAAATGATTATGAAAAAGAATGTATTTTTATTTATTGGACTGATAACAATGGTTATGTCCGGTTATAGCCAGATTTTTTCTGCATCCGGACTTACACCGGTTGAGAGAAAAACAAAATCGACCAAAGCTTATGTTTATGTGCGGGATTCTATGATTTATTACGATTCGTACACCACCGATTGGAATCCCTATGAAAAAACCGTTACGCTTTCTTCCGACAATGCCGGGAATATTCTGGCAGAAGAAGATTATGAGTACGATAGCGGAAATGGAGCGTGGATGCCACATGTTTTGCGGCATTTTACTTACGATGTGGAAACTGGATACGGGTTTAATTCTAAAACAGAGTGGCCGTGGAATTCCAATACATTGAGTTTTGAAACGGATACCATGTTTTATATGAAGATTACGCCCAAAACTGATTTGTTGTGGGGAGACCCGGTGTATGAAGGATACATAGATTTAAATTGGGACTATCCCACTAATCAATATACCGGTGGCGAATCGTATCATATTATTTTGTTTAACGACTCGATGTATCAATTGATAGAGGGATATGAATATGATGCCGCTACCCAATCCTTGAAAAATAATATGAGAATGGAATTTACTTTGGGTACCGATAATTTATATTCCGAGAGCGTGGAAAAATATTGGGATGAGTCTGCAGGAGTGTGGGTAAATGACGAAAAGAACTCTTATGCTTTTAATGCCCATGGTGATTTGCTACAACAAGTACTTCAACGCTGGGATGCAACAGCCGGAATTTGGCAGAATTACGAAAAGTATGTTAATACCTATGATGCCGATTTTCATCAATTGAGTGCTACAACATATGGTTGGAGTACTACCGATAACGACTGGGTGCCCGAGTACAAAGATGAGTACACTTATGATGCCAATGGAAATATGCTGTCGCGTGTATATTATGACTCTTGGGATGCTACCAATTCGGAATGGATACCTTATGAAAAGCATATTTATACTTACAATGGAAACAATAAGATGATTCAAGATATTTATCAGGTATGGGATAACAATATTGATTCTTGGCGTAATCACGGAAAGCATGTGTATGATTACGATGCCAACAGCAATATGACCTTACATACTTACATGTACTGGGATAATGGAACCGGTTCTTGGCTCAATGATTACAAATACGAATATACTTATGATGCCAATAATAATAAAACCGGAGAGATTGATTATTATTGGAACGACTTTTCTTCTATATGGGAGCCTTCCGATAAGTACGAATACTCGTATAACGAACATAATGATTTGACATTGAAAAAATATTATACTTACAATACAGGAGTATGGGTGGACAATTACAAGATAACTTATACTTACGATTCCGTTTATAACAAAATTCAGGAATTAAAACAAGAATGGAATACCACAGATTCGGCATGGAATAATGTTTACAAGCGGGATTATTATTATTCCGCCAAGGAAGTAAATGCTGTTGCAGCTTTATCGATACCCGATATAAAAGTTTATCCGAATCCTACTACGAGCGAAATTTTTATAGACAATTCCATGGCTGTACTGACTTCGGTAGAGGTTTACGATATGAACGGGCAACAAGTGTATGCCAATACGAATTTGCCAATCAGAACACTCCGGTTGGATTTGTCTCGCTTCGAGTCGGGTATTTATTCCGTGAAGATGAAAGATAAAAAAGGAACAACCATTGTAAAAAGAATTGTTCTGCTTCCATAGCGTTGGAAAAATCAATATAAAAAAGAGGGTGCCGGAAAAGGTACCCTCTTTTTTTATGGGATATTGTCCGTTAGCTTTTCAATTCCTTCCTGAGTTCTCCGGTGATACCGTCAATAATTTCCGCCACTTCTTTGGGTGTAATATCTTTTATCCATGCAATTTGCTCAAAATCAAACCCTTCTATATGATACAAGTGATATACACTGCGTTCCAAAAGTCTTTTCCGGGCCAACAAAAGATTTACTTTTTCGTTAAACTCCATTTCGCTCAAATTTTCCAGTGCATATTCAGCCGTTTCATCGTCGCCGCTCAAAATGTCTTCCGGATGATATATGTTGACGCTGTATGATATGTCTTCTTCTTCGAATTCGTCTATGGTACGAAGTTCACCTTCCGCGTCTGCGGTAAAGGTTTCTTCCATGTTGGCATATTCTCCTGCTATCATTTCTTCAATGGAAAGGAAGTCAATTTGTGTTTCGTCAAACTTTTCGTACAAAAGTTTGTCTGCCATTTTGAAAAGCCACAAATAAAATTTGTCTTTATCGGCAGGAGCCCGGTGTATGTTTTCATAAATTAGAAGCATGTATTCTTCTATGAGGTCATTAATTTTCCAGTTGGCTTGGTTTATATTTTGAAGCGTTGCTATTTTCAAGTTATTTTTCAAGTAGTATTTTATTCTTCTTAAATTCTTATCCAACAGCTCTTTGAATAGTTCAAAGTTTTGTTCGGCACCGTAATCTTTAAGGTCTTCAACGAATGCAGCATAATTCTGAATTTTACGGTTTTTTCGTTTATACAGGTGTTCTTTGCGTTCCAGTTTCATTTTTTCTTTTACGGTATCTTTCAATTTTTTGAATGCACGGTTAAATGCCTTCAGGAGGTCTTTGTCTTTTTCTACAGTATTTATTGTTTCGCTTTTTAGGTTGATATTCAGGGATATCCGGTATAGGTAAGAAGCGGTTTGTTTTACATAGATTTCCAACATTAAGTCTTGTTTGCCATATCTTTTAAAATATTTATCAAGGCTTTGGGCTTTCTTTTCCACTTCGTTTTCGAGTTGTTGTAGCAAATTTTCATTTTCAATGTTTTTGGTGTTGTAGATTTTATACTTCATAATTTTTTATTTTTTGGTTTCTTTTATAATATGGGCAAAAATCGTGCAAATACAGGTTGTCTGCAAAAATGGCATAGTATCCGCTTAGATTTACAATTGTGATTTTTATTTGACGATAAAATACGGGTTGTGCAAATCTTCTTTGTTGTATATCAACTCTTTACCGGTATCGGCTTGATATACATTAAATCCGGCGGTTTTGACGATGGCATGTCCTGCTGCCGTATCCCATTCCATGGTAGGGGCGTATCGGGGATACAGGTCGGCTTCTCCTTTGGCAATTAGGCAAAATTTGAGTGAACTACCTGCCGAAATAAGTTTTACCGGTTTGTGCCGGCTTATCGATTCAATGAATTTTTGGGTAGGTTCGTTCAGATGTGACCGGCTGGCTACTATCACTTTTTCATTCTTGTTGCGTTGGTTTGCAAGGGGGAGTTTTTGGAGGTGTTTCCTGTGCAGGTTGTCATCAAGGTTGGCCATGTAGGAGGTGGCTCCATCCGAGTAGTACAATTCTTTTTTCACGGGCACATAAATAACTCCGGCCACCGTTTTTTGGTAATGTATAAGTGCGATATTTACGGTAAACTCTCCGTTTTTTTTAATAAATTCTTTGGTGCCGTCCAAGGGGTCAACCAGCCATAGCCATTCCCGGTTTTTTCTTTTGTTGTAGGACAAATGTTTGCCTTCTTCGCTTAAAACGGAAATGCCGGTTTTTTCAAGATAGGGCATGATGGTTTCTTGCGACTTTTTATCTGCAATGGTAAGCGGAGAGTGGTCACTTTTTATTTCTACTTCAAAATTGCCGTTTTCATATACTTCCATAATCTTTTTCCCAGCATCTATGGAGGCTTCGATGGCTATGTTTATCAGTTTTTTGATGTCTTTCATAAGCATTGTTTTAGAAATACAGGTAATATAATACGGTTACAGTTACGGCCATGTATATGATAGTAAGCGGGAAACCCACCCTGAAAAAATCTTTGAAAGTGTAGTTTCCCGGGCCGTATATCATCAAATTGGTTTGATATCCTATCGGAGTTATAAAGTTGGCAGCGGCGGCATACGATATAAGCAGAATAAAAGGTTTGGGGTCGTAATGGTGCTGCAATGCCAAAGTGAGCACGATAGGGAAAACCAGTGCTACAGCCGCTTTGTTGGTAATGTAGGCGGCAAGTAGTGCGGTAATGATGTATATGCTAATCATAATTCCAACTGGTCCCATTGGTACAAATACCTTGTCTATAAGGAAAGCAAGGTATGCTGCCGTGTCGGTTTTTATCATGGCGGTACCGAGTGATAACGACAAAGCAATAATAGCAAATAAATTATAATCGATATTGTGGTGAATGTCTTTGGCCGAAGCCACTTTCATCACAATAAGCAAGGCAATAAGTACGGATAATGCTACAAATAAGGAGGTGATGCCTATACTGGAAATGAATATAGCGGCTAATAGTCCCAATAAAACCAACAATGATTTGTATAACGGGTATTGTTCCATTTCCTTTACGGTAGAAAGCGGATAAAAATCGTTGGTGTAGGCAGCCAGTTTGTAAAAATCGGTTCCTGTGATTAAGAGGATGAGATCGCCAGCTTGTATTTCAATATCTTGAATGTTTTCGCCAAAAAAACTGACTCCGTTGCGATGAATAGCGATAGGTGTAGAGTCGAATCTGCTCCGAAACCGGATGTCTTTCAGTTTTTTATCAATAAAATCGGAGTTGTGGGAGATAACAATTTCCGATACGGAGGTTTTGGTGCGGTGGTAAAACATTCCTACTAACGGGAAAGTCAAAATATCTTTGGTTTCTTGGATAAATTCGGCAATGGCTTCTTTTTCGCCGGTAAGGTGTAATATGTCTTCTTCCGCCAGCACAAATTCATCATGAAATATTTTAATAATCCGGCCGTTTCGTATAATTTCCACCAATCGGATATTTTTCTTTCCGGAAAACACGGTTTCTTTTATTGCTTTTCCTGCCAGAGGTGAGTTTTTGCGGACAATAGCTTCCAAATAATATTCTTTTTGGAGAGATTGCATTTCCCTGCGTTTTCTTTTACGATTTTTGACCGGCTTCAAAAGACGGGTGCCGAAAAAATAAAAATAAGCAATACCAATCACAATCATGATGCTACCTACGGGTGTGAAGTCAAACAAATGGAGTGAGGGCAAATTGGGAATAATATTTTGATCGGTCACAAGTCCGTTTACCATTAGATTGGTGGAAGTACCTATCAATGTGGCTGTTCCTCCTATGATAGCGGCAAAGGATAACGGCATCAGAAGCAACGAAGGTTTTACATCGTGTTTTTTGCTCCAATTAAGGACAAACGGCAGCATGATAGCAACCAGCGGGGTGTTGTTCAAAAAGGTTGAGAATAGTGAAATAAAAAGCATCATTTGCACCAAAAAGACTTTGTAGTTTTTTGCATATTTGAAGATTTTGGCAAATAAGGTATTTACCAGGTTCATTTTGCGAATGATATCGCCTATTAGCAGCAGCATAATGATTACGGCCACATTTTCGTTGGAAAATCCGCTAAGGATTTCTTTAGGAGTTAATATACCGGCAACTCCGAGTATGACATTAGCTATAAAAAAGGTAAGTGCAGGTCCCAGTATGTTTCTGTATAAGGAGATAATTATGAATACAATAACGCCAAGTACTATGATGATGTTGTAGTCTGCCATACCGGTTTTATTCACTTAAAACAATTACAGGCGTTTGTTCTGTATTGCTATGGTGCAACTTTCTGTCCACCAGATAAAATTTGTAGAAAATACTATCATGCAAAATAGGCAAGTTGTAGATGATATCTACCTTGATGGTGCCTTTGAGTACTTTGTTTTGTCCTTGCGGTTCTATATAAGGAATCCTGTAATACAGCGGGACAGCCGGACTGTCTGCAAAGACTGTTCCGTTTTGGTAGTAATATCCTTGCAAAAACAAGTTGAAATAATAAATGCTGTCATAGGGTGGTACCGTATCTTCCGGCCTGAGGCCTATATCACCGTCGCCGTCGATAAAAGTAAAAGCCAGCGTTCCTTTCTTTATGGTATTATCCAAAGCGTCGGTAGTATCTGTTACCGTAAAAGATTTGAACCGGATAGACGGAACCGGCGGATAAGTTACAGGACGCTTACAAGTAGTTGAAGTGAGCATTATCAAAAAGACAAAAGAGAATAATATGAAAAGCACGGATCTCATAAAAAACGGAATGTGAACCCGGCGGGATTCGAACCCACAACCTCCTGATCCGTAGTCAGGTGCTCTATCCAGTTGAGCTACGGGTCCATAATTTTGGCGTTGCAAAAATAATATTTTTTTCTTTATCCGGATGCTATTATAAAGTTTCGTAGGTAATTTTTCGGGTAACTTTTTTAGAGGTATTTTCAGTTCTATACACGAAATCCGGCTATTAGAAAAAGAATACAATCAAAAAAACAGAAACCGCTAAAATAATGGAAAATCCTATTACTACTTGTTTCCTGATGGCTTGGGTACCAAAACTTAGTCCGTAAAACATTTTCATCAGATTGTTGCTGGTTACGGCTATAATGGTGGCAATAGCAATGCCGGCAACAGACACATCATATTTTCCCATAAACAAACTTAACAGGAACGGATCGATGTCGGTAACTCCTACAATGAAAGACAACAAGTTTAGCCCTTGTGTGCCGAAATTTTGCAAAACATATTTGGTAATAGCGGTAAATAACACGAACAATAAAGCAAAAATAATGGCGGTTTTTATTTCCAAGGGATTTTTTTCTTTGGCAGGTTCCGATATGGTCATGTTTTTCCCTTTTTTTCCGAACTTCAACATGAGCAGACCGATAATAAAAGTGAGAGCGGTAAGAATGATAAACGGAAGGAGTAATCTTGAAGCCAAAGTCCGGTTGAACAGGTACGATAAAATAAATACGCGTATAAACATCATGCCTGTTGCCATAATAATGCCGGAAGAAATTTGGTTGATCGGGGCTTCGGCATCTTTGCTCTTCCTGGCCAATACCACAGTGGTAGCCGTACTGCTGTAAACTCCGCCGAGCAGGGCAGTAATTATAAGTCCTTTACGGGGAAAAATGAATTTTTGCAGGATGTAGCCCGTGTAAGAAATGCCCGAGACCACTACTACGGCTAACCAGAATTTAAATGGCGATACGGGAATGTAAGGAGTGATAATCTGGTCGGGCAAAAGCGGAAGAATTACGCCTGCCATTGTTAAAAAGGTGGCAAAAGTGATAAATTCGTCATCGGTAAACTTGCCGGATATGGCTTTGAATTGTTCTTTCATTTCTACCAGCAACAATACGGTGGTTACTACCAATATGGATAGCCATAGCGGTTTGGTATAGAGCATGGGAGCAATGCCGTAAGTGATAAAAACCGTAACAATGGATGTTAAGCCAAAATTACCGGTTGTTTCTATTTTTTTCCAGTAGAATACGAGCATTAGCAAGAGAATGAAAAATCCTCCCCCGGCGTACAAAAACAAATGGTCCGGAGCAATTACATACAATATGTAACCTAAGATTCCTACGAATGCAAAAGTTCTATCGGTGCCAAACAGGGTTTTTTTGTTTTCTTCCCAGTGTCTGCGTCTCTGTTCGAGCCCGATGAGCAAGGAAAAAACAACGGTAAGCAAGAAGTAAACAATATCTTGCGGTATGGTGCTGAAAAATTTGTTCATACATTCGTTTTTTGCAAAGTTATGTAATATTTGGAGCGGATGGTAATTTTTTTATTTTGTTCTAAACAATTTTTGTTCCGCTTTGGTGATTGATTGAAAAGTTTAGGAAATATATGACCCGGTTATCCAAAGTTTTGTTAGTCGGGAGGCTTGTATTGAGTTGTCTTTCTTTTTGTTTGGTAGTTTTATTGTGTTATATTTGTGGAATAAAACTACTTTTATGATTACTATCAAACCGGTTTTTTGTAATGGCGAAAAACGAATAGGGGTTGAATTTGAATATGATAAGGCTATTGTGGAAAAAATAAAAACGATTGCGGGTGCACAGTGGTGCCAATCAAAACGGCTTTGGCATATTCCTTACCATAAGTCCGGCTACAAGCAATTAAAGCAAATGTTTCGGGGAGAGTTGGTGGTGAAAAATATGGAAGATACGGTTTTTGTGAGTCTCAATAGGTTTGTTATTCGGATTCAGTTGCCTTCTGTTGATAAGGATGTTGAGTTTGTTAAGAGTCTGGAACATAGTCGCTGGGATGCCGGGAATAAGCAGTGGATAGTCGATAATAATGAAACAAACAGGGAAAGATTAAAAGCGTATTTTGGTAACCGGTTGCAGATAACAAGCGGGAAATTGCCACTTTCGAGTGATGACAAACCGGAGAAAAAATTGTTTGTATATGACCATGTGCCCGGAAGGATAAAATTGATATTTAAATATGATCAGGAATTGGTGCGGCTCATAAAAACTTTACCTTATCCGCTTTGGGATACTAAAAACAAATGGTGGACGACCGTAAAACATGTGAATGTCTTCCAAAAATTGAAAGGGTTTTGTGATGCGAACGGTTGGGTGTTGGTTGTAGTAAAACCGGAGAAGAAAAACCGGAAAAGCCGCTTGGAACCATCGGATGTCCCCAATTATCGTAAATGTCCCGATACTTATTTGGAAAGTCTGAAGTTGAGACGCTATAGCGAACATACGATTAGAACCTATTGTTCTATGTTCGAAGAGTTTATCAACTATTATCATTACAAAGATATCAATGCCATTTCTACCCAAGAAATAGTCGCTTATATTCGGTATCTTGTTGCCGAGCGAAATGTGTCGCATTCTACTCAGAATCAAGCAATAAATGCTATAAAGTACTATTACGAGAAAGTTTTGGGCGAGCAACGGAAGTTTTACAACATAGACAGACCCAAAAAGGAAAAAACTTTGCCTACCGTGTTAAGTAAAGAAGAAGTCAATAAAATGATTCAATCCGTTGAAAACCTGAAACATAAATTTCTTATTATGCTGACATATTCTACCGGTATGAGGTTAAGCGAAGTTAGAAATTTGAGGCTGCAAGACATTGATTTTGAACGAGGTGTTATTAATGTTAAGCAAGGAAAAGGAAAAAAAGACAGAATTACTTTGTTAAGTAAAAAGATTATCCGATATTTGCAAGAGTATTTAAATAAGTATCGTCCGGAAATGTATGTTTTCGAGGGTGTAAACGGTAATAAATATTCGTCGGCGAGTATGCAGAAGGTTGTAAAAAGTGCAGCCGCCAAGGCGGGAATTCTTAAAAATGTTACCATGCATACATTGCGGCATTCTTTTGCTACCCATTTGTTGGAATCAGGTACGGATTTGCGATATATTCAAAATTTGTT